>JBJOQW010000110.1:0-30555 GCA_046049665.1 Pseudomonadota bacterium
CCGGCATGTTCGCCCGGTCACGCCGGTACAGGCACTTCACCGACAGGGCAACTTGCCGAATGGCTGTGCGCACGCAGTCCATTGCCGTGTCACCGCCGCCAATCACCACCACGCGCTTGCCCGCCGCGTTCAGCGCGCCACCGTCAAAGGCAGGCACATCATCGCCAAAGCTTTTGCGGTTGCTTGCCGTCAGAAAATCAAGCGCGGCCACCACCCCTTGTGCGCCCACACCGGGTGCCGCCATATCCCTTGCCTTGTAAACGCCCGTCGCAATAAGCACCGCGTCATGCTGGCCGCGGATCGCATCGAAGGAAAGATCCTCACCCACCCGGCAGTTCAGCACAAACTGCACGCCGCCAGCCTCCAGCTGTTCAATGCGCTGCATCACCACCGGCTTTTCCAGCTTGAAGCCCGGAATGCCATAGGTCAGCAGGCCCCCCGCGCGGTCGTACCGGTCATAGACCGTCACCTGCACGCCCGCCCGCCGCAGCACATCCGCCGCCGCCAATCCCCCCGGCCCCGCGCCGATGATCCCCACGCTTTCGGTGCGTTCCGCGCGCGGCTTGATCGCCTTGACCCAGCCGTTTTCCCAGGCAAGGTCCGTCAGGTATTTCTCGACCGAACCAATGGTCACCGTCCCGTGGCCCGATTGTTCGATCACGCAGTTGCCTTCGCACAGCCGGTCTTGCGGGCAGATGCGGCCGCAGATTTCGGGGAATGTGTTGGTGGCCTGCGAAAGCTCATAGGCTTCTTGCAGGCGGCCCTCTGCGGTCAGTTTCAGCCAGTCGGGGATGTTGTTGTGCAAAGGGCAATGCGTCTGGCAATAGGGCACACCGCACTGGCTGCAGCGGCCTGCCTGTTCGGCGGCTTTCTCGCTGGCGTACTCGCGATAAATCTCGTGGAAATCCTGCGCGCGCAGATTTGGCGGGCGTTTCTCGGGCATCTCTTTTGCCTTCGAGACGAACTGAAGCATCTTTTGCTGGGCCATCGCGCGTTCCTTGGGTGATACCGGGCACGCGCGGTGCATAAACCAGATGGTAACAGAATAAAAGTCAGTATGCGTTACCTATTTCATGGTTTTATTGGCAATGGGTCAAATATTCTGCCGTATTTTTCAAAAATAAGGTCAGTATGTGTTCCCTATCGCCTCAAAACCCAGTCCACAGCGCAATCAGCGCAACCGATCCCACAACGATTCGCCACCAGCCGAACAGGGCAAAGCCGTGGCGGCTGACGTAATTCAGCACCCAGCGCACCACCAAAACGGCGGTGATAAAGGCTGCGGCAAAGCCGATGGCGATGTCAGACAAGCCTGCAAAATCAAGCACATCACGGTTCTTGTACAGATCATAGGCAAAGGCCGCGCCCATGGTGGGCATGGACAGAAAGAACGAAAACTCTGCCGCAGCCCGTTTTCCCACGCCCATCATCAGCGCACCCACGATCGTTGCGCCAGATCGGCTGACACCCGGCACCATGGCCACGCATTGGCACAAGCCAATGGCCAAAGCCTTGCGCAGGGGGACCTCATCAACCACCTCATGCACGGCTGGCGGCGCGATGCGGTCAACCACCAGCAGCACGATCCCGCCCAAGATCAGCATCCATGCAATCAGCTTCGGGCTTTCAAACAGCACCGTCTTGATGAAGCCATGCAACAGCACCCCCGCCACGGCGGCAGGCAAGAACGCCAGCAGCACCGCAATCAGCAGGCGCAGCTGCACCGGGTCTTTATGCGCCGTGCTGGCTACTTGCCACAGCTTGGCCGCATAAACCGTAAACACCGCAAGCACCGCACCCAGCTGAATGACCACCTCAAAGGTCTTGCCAGCCGACTCGAACCCCAGAAAATGCCCCGCCAGCAGCAGATGCCCGGTTGATGACACAGGGATGAATTCGGTCAGGCCTTCCAGCACCCCCAGAAAGGCCGCGACAAGGGTCTGATCGCCCAAGATCAGACTTTCTTCAGGTTCTTGGCTGATGCCTTGATGGCCGCATATTGCCCTGACGGGCGATAGCGCCACAGGTAATCTGGCAGCACGGCCTCCATGGCCGTGGGCTGAATTCCAAGGTCAATCAAGCCCTTGGCACCCGGTGCCACAACGTTATCAGTGCGCAGGCTGCGCACCTGATCGCGCGTGATCATGCCGTTCTTTACTAGCCCGCCCGTCACAAACTGCAGGAAATCAAAGCCCGCACCCATGACGCTGGCCACCCAGAACGGCACATTCACAATCAGCCGCCGCCGCTGGATCACGCCCAGCATGCGCTGCATCAGGCCACGGAATGTGTCCACATCCGGCCCGCCCAGTTCATATATGCCAGAAGCCTGCCCCAGCACGCCCTTGACGGCTGCTTGCGCCACATCATCCACATGCACCGGCTGAAACCGCGTGTTTGCGCCCACTACGGGCAGCACTGGCCCAAGGCGCGACATGGCCGCAAAGCGGTTGAAAAAGCCATCTTCCGTGCCAAACACAATCGACGGGCGCAGGATCATTGCCCCCGGCATGGCCGCCAGAACGCCCGCCTCACCTGCAGCCTTGCTTTGCGCGTAAAGGCTTGCGCCCTCGGCATCTGCACCGATGGCGCTGATATGCACCATCCGCGCCACACCCGTTTCCGCCGCAATCCGCGCAATGCGCGCAGCCCCTTCGGCCTGCACGGCGGCAAAGCTGTTCTTGCCGCCCGCATCAAAGGTGCCCACGCAGTTGACCACCGCATCTGCCCCCGCCATGGCGCTGCGCACCGAGGCATCATTGCGGATGTTGCACAGCACAGGTTCCACCTGCCCCGGCGTGCCATACGGGCGCACAAAGATGGCCTCGTTCGGCCGCCGCACTGCCACGCGCACGCGCCAGCCCTCCTTGGCCATCCGCCGCGCAATATACCGGCCGACAAAGCCCGATCCGCCGTAGATGGTGACAAGTTTGCTCATGGCCATAGTCCCAGTGGGTTCATTTGCCAGCCTGATTACCCCCGACAGTGCCAGTGGACAAGTTACTAAAGCGCCGCAAGCCGCTCCAGATCAACATTCGCCCCGCACAGCAGGATTCCCACACGTTCACCGGACTTTGGCTGATAGACACCCGACAGTACTGCGGCCAGCGCCGCTGCCCCGCCCGGTTCTGTGGCAATCCGCATTTCTTGCCACAGCCATTTCTGCGCATGGATGATTGCCGTGTCCGCCACCAGTTCAACCCGGTCAACCGTATCCTTGCAATGCGCAAAGACCACATCGCCCACGTTCTTGGCCCCCAGTGAATCTGCCGCGACCGAGTTTACATCCACGGTCACCGGCCCGCCTGCCGCCAAGGCCGCATGCAGCGCGCAAGAACCCATCGGCTCCACCCCCACCACACGCACCGCCCTGCCCCACCAGCTTGCCACACCCGCAATCAGCCCGCCCCCACCAGCGGCAATAAGCACCGTATCCATCGGGGTGGTCTGCCCCTCCCATTCGCGCGCGAGCGTGCCTTGGCCCGCAATTGTCATGTCGCTGGCAAAGGGATGCACCTTCAGCGCACCTGATTCCGCCACATAGGCATCACAGGCTGCTTGTGCGTCATCAAACCGTGCGCCGCCAATCTCCACATCCGCGCCAAACCGTCGGATAGCCGCCACTTTTGCGGGGGCCGCAATTTCGGGCACGAAAATCCGTGCCTTATGGCCAAGGCGCTGCGCCGCATAGGCCACCGCTGCCCCATGGTTGCCGCCCGATGCCGCTGCCACCCCTGCGGCACCCACGTGCTGCGACAGCAGGTTGTTGAAGGCCCCGCGAGGTTTGAACGACCCTGCGTGCTGCAGATATTCCAGCTTGAACACCGGCACCCAATCACCGCCCAAGGCCCCGCGCGGCAGTTCCAGCACGGGTGTCGCCCGTACATGCCCGCGCACGCGCGCCGCCGCAGCCTCGATATCAGCACGCGTGACCGTCATCATGGCCCCCCTGATTGCCCCACAGCATTCCCATGCGCCAATCCACCCTGCAAGCCCCCGATTATGCGTTGACACCACCCCGCACCCCAGCTAATCAGCCCACGTCGCCCAGATGGCGGAATTGGTAGACGCACTGGTTTCAGGTACCAGCGCTGCAAGGCGTGGAGGTTCGAGTCCTCTTCTGGGCACCAATTTCACAAAAAGCCGCTCCATTGGGGCGGCTTTTTGCATTTGGGCCATGTGTCTTTTGTGCGGCCCTGTCCTTTACGCAGCCCTATTCCATTGCCAACCAATCCGGTCAAAAACCGGGCCGTAAACACTGGAAATGGCACGTAGCAGGGGCCCGTCCACACGATCGTGCATATCCCAGGCCTTGGTTGCCAGCCCCAGGATACGCGGGCAAAGCATCGGTTCCATCTGGTGATCTTCTGTTGTGAATTCACCCCAGAAACAGCCCTGCACCCCAACGATTCGCTGTGCCACGTCGCTTGCCCCTTCGGGCAGCGCGCGCCAGGCAACCGTTTGTTCCAGCGGCAGAACCCCTGCCCATGTTGCGCCCCAGTCATCAGGTTCTGCGCTATGGGCCAGATCAAAGTAAACATTCTGCGCCGGGCACATCACTACGTCATGGCCACGCCGCGCTGCCGCAATGCCCGGCCCTTGGCCCGTCCAGGAAAACAGCAACGCATCATGACCAAGGCCGCCGTTTGCACCTTTGGCCGCCTCTTCCCACGCAGCAGCGCGCACGCCCTTGGCCTGCAGGTAGCCCGCCAGCCGGGCCATCATCCAGCCTTGCACGTCATGCGGAGTCTGGAGTCCATTCTCTGCCATCAGCCTGCGCATCAGGGGCGAGCCTTCCCATGCGCCCGGTGGCAGTTCATCACAGCCTAGATGCAGAATGCCACCGCCGAAGATGTCTGCAACTTCATCGACCAAAGGTTCCAGAAAGGCCCAGGTTGCGGGCAGGGCCGGGTTGATGACGTTGTCAGAATAGTCTTGCACGCTGATTTCAGCACCATTGTCTGCCGGATCACGCAATCCCGGCACGGCCTTGTTGACAGCGAAGGCGTGGGCCGGCACCTCGATTTCGGGCAGCACCTTGATGTGCAGCTCAGCCGCCCGCGCCAGCACACGCGCGACATCCGTTGCGCTATAGCTGCCACCTGCACGGATTCCGCCGCCAAATACGCCGGGGATGGCACAGCCTTCGCCGCGAAAAGCCGTCTTGCGCCACAGGTCTGGAAAGCTTGTCACTTCAAGGCGAAAGGCCTCGTCATCAGCAAAATGCCAATGAAAGCGATTCAGTTTGAACAGGGCCATCAGATCAAGCAGGCGCAGGATGGTATCGACCGAAAAGAAATGACGGGCGCAATCCAGATGCTGACCGCGCCAGTCAAAGCGTGGCGCATCCGTGATCACACCGCAGGGAATATGGCCGCTACAGGTTTCGCGCAGGTTCAGCAGCGTGATGCCCGCATGAAAGATGCCTGTATCATCGCCCTGTATCTGCACCCGATCAGGCGTAATGGTCAGCCGGTAAGCGCCCTTGGGCAGGTCAGTATCATGGATGACGTCGCAGCCAATTCCCGAAGCGGCAACAAAGGGGTTCAGGGTTAACCGCCCGGCCAATGCGTCAATGCGCAGCAGTTGCGGCTGTTGCGTGTGCAGCGCGCCCAACCCAAGCGTGCCGCTTGCCGGCTGCCACGTCGCGGGTTGCGGGATCAGCGGCAGGCAATCTGCGGGCAAGGGCAACGGCCCGGGTGCCGCAGTCATGCCGACACCCGCTGGCAGGGGTGGCAAGGCAAGACATTGATCCCCCGCCCGCAAATAGGCACCCAAGGGCAACCAGGCCCGATTGCGCGGCACGATGCCGGGGGCGGCATGGGCCAGCACCACATGCGCAGGCGTACCGGGCTGCAGATCAGGCAAGGCAACTTCGGCATAACCGGCAACGGACCGCGTCAGAATTCCGCCTGACACCACCCTGGCTGCCTTCATCAGGGAAAAGCAGAATGTCGGGCGCGAAAGCGCCACATCGCTGCCGATCCAGCAGTGGATTTCAGGGCCGACAAGGGTTGCGGAAAAGCTGAGGGTCATGGCGCGACCTCCAGCTGCAACACGGCGACAAAATCATAGATATCAGACCGGTAAAGCCCACGCGTAAACTCGATCGGGCGCCCTGACGGCAAATAGCCCGTACGATCGATGCGCAGGACGGCGGCCCCCTCTGGCAGTGACAAAAGCCGCGCTTCGGGCATGGGCAGATTTATCGCGGTCATGCGTTGAACTGCCCGCACCGGGGCTGTGTCGCGTGCGCGCAGCACATCGTACAATGACGTGCCGACGGCCTGCGGATCAGGTAGAATATCAACCGGCAGGGATGACCGTTCAACCGCCATGGGCACATCATCGGCCGAGCGCAGGCGGTCAATCCGCGCTACCTGAGCACCTGGCAGCAGGCCAAGGGCCATCTGTTCGTCGGGGCTGGGCTGGAACAATCCGCGCAACAGAACGGCGCTGCTGGGTATCTTGCCACGCTGGCGCATATAGTCGGTAAAGGACTGCAGGCTGGACAGCGAATGCTCCATGCGGCTGCGCGGCACGCACACAAATGTGCCCGCCCCCCGACGTTGCTCAAGAAGGCCCTCATCCACAAGTTGCGCTACCGCCTGACGCACGGTGACCCGACTGATCCCTGCAAGCTCGGCAAGGTCACGTTCAGGCGGCAGTTGCGTGTCTGGCGCAAGGTCACCAGCCGCGATCAGCGCCGCAATATGCCGCGCCATCTGCGCATATCGCGGCCCGCGTCCTGCGCTGAACCAAACATCGGGCGCGAACAGCCGTGCGCGTGTGTCAGCCAGCATGATTCCCCCAAAATTGGTATTATTTTCAACAGACCAGCCACACCAATACCAGCCATACACGCGGCACTTTTGGCAGATTATCGGGTATAAATCAATGCAATACCCGAAAGCATGCCCACTAGGTATTATATTGGTAGCATTTTATCGCTTCGTTGGTATCATCACCTAAAGAAAAGATTCGCGAAGGGGGAAGCATACCCTTTGCGTGCCAATCCAGGGGGGGTGCCATGTCTGCTGCTACAGACGGTGCACGCGTGACGATGTCGACGAGGCCAGTTGCGCGTCGGGGCCTGTCCGAGGCCTGGTTTGCCTGGGCATTGATTGCCCCTGCCATGCTTTTCATCGGGGTCATCGTGGCTTGGCCCCTGGTCGAAACCCTGCGCCTGTCGTTCACCAATGCCGATATGGGGGGTGAAGAATGGGTGGGGCTTGCCAATTATGAAAAGCTGCTCGGCTCGGCCAAGTTCTATGACATCATTGGCCGTACCTTTTTCTGGATGGTCGTGTCTGTCAGCTTGAAGTTGATCCTTGGGCTGATCGGGGCATCGCTATTGAATGCTGCCCTTCCGGGGCGTGGCCTGTTTCGCGTGCTGATCATGCCACCATGGGTGATTCCGATCGCGATTGGCTGCATCGGGTGGTTGTGGCTGTACAACGGGCATTTCGGCATCATTGCAGGCATGATGCAGCGCATCGGTCTGATTGACGGGCCATTCGAAATTCTGGCCTACAAGAATTCAGCCTTCTATGCGGCCATTGTCACTGATGTCTGGGTGGGCACACCCATGGTCAGCCTGTTCTTTCTGGCCGCGATGCAGGGCGTCAGCCGTGATCTGTACGAAGCGGCCTGGATCGATGGGGCTGGGCGCTGGTACCGTTTTCGTCGTATCACCCTGCCACAGATCATGCCGGTGATCGTGTCGATGGCGCTTTTGTCTGCCATCTGGACGTTCAACAGCTTTGAAATCATCTGGGTGCTGACCCAGGGTGGCCCACGTGGGGGTACAACCACGCTGATCGTGGATACCTACAAAACCGCCATCGGCAATTTCAAGTTCGGCGAGGGGGCCGCACGTGCAGTGATCATCGTGGTGCTGCTGGCAACGTTTTCTTTGCTTTACCTGAAAATCCTGAACCGCGTGAACAAGCATTACGGTGTGAAATAGCATGCTGATGGATCGCTATACCCTGCTGCAAAAGATCGGGCTTTATGCCGCGATTGCCGTGTTCCTGACATTCATGCTGCTGCCGTTCTTTGAAATGTTCATGACCAGCCTCAGGCCCATGAGCCACCTGTTCCGCAGCCCCTATCAGTTCTGGTCGGACAGTTTCAGTTTTGATGCCTATCGCCAGATGTGGGTCACAGTCCCCCTGCTGGGCCGCTACATCATCAATTCCATCTTCATTGCGGCCTCGGTCACGGCGCTGACGATGATCGTGGTCATCCCTGCCGCCTATGCCTATGCGCGCCTTGAATTCCCGCTCAAGGCAGCCAGCCTTGGGGTTTTTCTGGGTGTGAACATGTTCACGGGGGCGGTGCTGCTTATTCCGCTGTACCGGGTGCTGCGCACGATGGGCCTGCTGAATTCCTACTGGGCCATGATCATTCCCGGGGTGGCATTTCTGATCCCGACCGGCATCTGGCTGTTGCGCAGCTATCTGGAGAAAATCCCGCGTGAGTTGGAAGAGGCGGCTTATGTTGATGGCGCAAGCCGGATGTACACGCTGCGGCGCGTGGTGCTGCCTTTGGCGGTGCCGGGGCTGATTGTGGTGGGCGTGTCAGTGTTCATTGCGGCCTATGCACAGCAGTTCCTGTTTGCCATCACCTTCAACCAGGAACGCAGCTATCAACCCCTGCCAGCGGGCCTGTTCGAATTCATCGGATACCAGACAACGACATGGAACGAGATGATGGCCGCAGCTCTTGTGGGTGTGCTGCCGGTGCTGGTGATTTTCCTGTTTCTGCAAAAGCATCTCGTCGCGGGCCTGACGGCTGGCGCCGTGAAAGAATGACCAAAACAAGACCAACCAAGGGAGACTGACTGATGAGAAGAGAATTCATTGTTGCCGCGGCCCTGCTGGGCACCTCTGCGCTGTCAGCACAGGCGCAAGAGCTGCAATTCATCATGTGCGGCGGCGAAGTGCGCCCAGCCGACCAGGTGGTGATTGATGCGTTTCAGGCCGAGAACCCCGGCATCACCGTGGCGATGGAGGCCGTGCCATGGGGCACCTGCCAGGATAAATCGATGACACTGGCCGCCGCCGGTGACCCACCCGCCGTGGCCTATATGGGGTCACGCACATTGAAACAGCTGGCCAGCAACAACCTGATCGTGCCGGCCCAGATCAGCCCGGAAATGGAAGCCCTGTATCAGCCAGGCGTGTTGCAGACCGTCGCCACGGGTGGCCAATACTGGGGCTATCCGCACGCGTTTTCGACCAAGGCGCTGTATATCAACTGTGACCTTGTCACTGCAGCGGGAATGGAATGCAAGGCGCCCGCAAACTGGGACGAGATGAAGGCCATGGCGGCAGCCATCAAGGACAAAACGGGCGTGGCAGGGATCGGCATCGCGGGCAAGGATTTTGACAACACGATGCACATGTTCCTTGATTTCCTCTATTCCAACGGCGGTTCGGTGCTGAATGCCGAAACTGGGGAAATCACACTGGACAGCCCGCAAACGCGCGAAACGCTGCAGCTGTATGCAGACCTTTTGCCCTACATGATCGAAGGGCCGACGGCCTGGGAACGTGATCAGATGAAGGATCTTTTCAATGACGGCAAGCTGGGCATGTATGTGACCGGGCCATGGGGCCGGGGCCAACATGCGGAAAAGGTGCCAAACCAGTTGGTCGCCCCAATCCCTGCCGGGCCATCGGGCACTTCGGGCACGATCCTGATCACCGACAGCATCGTGGTGTTCAAGCAAGAAGACCCAGCCATTGAGGCTGCGGCGCAGAAACTGGCTGCAGCACTGACATCAGGCGCCGCCCAATATGATCTGGACAGCACATGGGGCCTGACGCCGATCCTGCAATACGAAAACGCCGGGGTTGAGGCGCCGTTCTACAAGGATGACCCGTTCTGGCAGATCTTCGTGAATGGCATCTCAACCGGCGGGCCGGAACCGCTGGTGACAGATTTCAAATCCCTGCAAGGCGTGTTCACCACCATGATCCAGGGTGTCATGCTGGAGGAGGGCGAGGTTGATGATCTTGTGACCGAGGCCGCCGTCGCCCTGGCCGAAGTGCAGTAAAACCTTGCGCGGGGGACAGCCGTCCCCCGCGCCACCCATCCGACAGGGGCCCGCATGGCATCGCTTGATCTGCAAAAAATTACCAAGGCCTTTGGTGCGACACAGGTGCTTCACGGCATTGATCTGGCTATTCAGGATAAGGAATTTGTCGTGTTTGTCGGCCCGTCGGGCTGTGGCAAGTCCACGCTTTTGCGCATCATCGCCGGTCTGGAAGAGGCATCATCAGGCACGATCATGATCGGCGGCAGTGACGTGTCTGCGGCCGCCCCCGTTGATCGGGGGATTGCCATGGTGTTTCAATCCTACGCGCTGTACCCGCATCTATCCGTGTTCGAAAACCTTGCCTTCCCTCTACGCGTGGCCCGCCTGCCCGAGGCCGAGGTCAAGGCCAAGGTCGGCCGCGCCGCCGAGATTTTGCAGCTGACAGACAAGCTTGCGCTGAAGCCGGGCCAATTGTCGGGCGGGCAGCGTCAACGCGTGGCGATTGGCCGGGCCATTGTACGTGAACCGCGTGTGTTTCTGTTTGATGAACCGCTGTCCAATCTTGATGCCGCCCTGCGCGGTGACATGCGGGTGGAACTGTCGCAACTGCACCGCGATCTGGCAGCCACGATGATCTATGTCACGCATGATCAGGTCGAGGCGATGACGATGGCCGACCGTATCGTGGTTCTGAACAAGGGCCGGATCGAACAGTTCGGCACCCCGATGGAGCTGTATCACCACCCTGCCACCAAATTCGTGGCCACCTTTATCGGCCAGCCCAACATGAACCTGCTGCCCGCCACGGTGACTGGCACCACGGGCGGGCTGAGGGTGGAATTTGCCACGGGCCTTTCACTGACGCTTCCGGTGGAAGCGGGCGGCGCCAAAGCGGGTGACAAGGTTGATGTCGGCATACGCCCCGAAAGCGCGGCCCTTGGGGCTGGCCTGCCTATGACGGTGCGCGTTTTGGAACGGCTGGGCGGGGTAGCCATCACCCATGGGCTGATGCCTGACGGCACCCGCTTTTGTGCCAGCCTGCCCGGCGATACGCCTGTGCGCGAGGGCGAAGAGATCACTGTCGCCATCATGCCAGCTGATTGCCATGTGTTTGCTGAGGATGGATGTGTGATGCGCCGCTTGGGCGCACCAGTGATTGCAGTCTGAAAGGGGGGCGGCGATGCGTATCGTTACTGCAGGAATGGGGTTGCGGGCGGGCCATGTGTTGCAAACGCTGTGCGCTGCCATGCCCGAGGCCGAGGTGGTGGGCTACTACGACCCCCAGCCCACCCATCTGGAGATGATCGGCGCAGCGACCCCGCGCTATGACAGTATCGAGGCCATGTTGGCACAGGCGCGGCCTGACCTGTACTGCGTGTTTTCACCCAACCTGTTTCACCTTGAACAGATCCGCCTTGGTCTGCAGGCCGGTGTGCAGGTGTTTAGCGAAAAGCCCGTAGTGATCAGCATTCCCGAGACGCTGGAGCTTGCCGGTCTGCTGGCAGCCCATGGGGGTGCGCGCAGGGCAATGGTGGGGCTGGTCCTGCGTTATTCACAGCATATGGTTGATCTGCGCAGCGCCATGGCGGCAGGGCAGTTGGGCCAGGTGGTATCGCTTGAGGCGAACGAACACATTGCGCCCTATCATGGGGCCTTTTTCATGCGGGATTGGCGCAGGCGAAATGACCTGGCAGGCGGCTTCATGCTGGAAAAATGCTGCCACGATATTGATATTTACAACATGGTCACAGCATCGCGTCCGGTGCGCCTGGCCAGTTTTGGCGGGCGCAAATCCTTTGTCCCGGCGAACGCGCCCGCATCCAATGCCGAGGCCGAGATTTTTCATGTCAAGAAATCGGTCTGGGAAAGCACGGATGATCCGTTTCGTTCGGACGGTGACATCATCGATTTTCAAACAGCGATCCTGCAATACGAATCCGGGGCCAGCCTTGCATTTCACACCAATCTGAATGTGCCAGATGAACACCGCCGCTTCTGCGTGATGGGCACGCATGGCATGGCCGAGGGTGATTTCGTTCGTGGTTTTCTGCGGGTGACCGCGCGTGATGGCACACGGCTGGCCGATCATGACTATTCCCAAGGGCCTGCCAAGGGCGCGCATTACGGTGCCGATGCGATGATGTGCGCCGACATTGCGGCCTATCTGCGCGGGCAGACCACAAGCCTGCCGGTGTCGATACTGGACGCGATGGAGGCGGGCATAGCCGCGATGGCACTGGATGAAGCGCGCGAGACGGGCGGTGTGGTTGACCTGACCGAGACATGGGCCGCCCTTGACGCCTTTGGTTTGCGCGCATGACAGGGCCGGGCCACCTGATGCAGGCCGAAATCGCGCAGGCCCCGGCGGTATTTGCATCAGGCATCACCGGGGCTGTCAGTGCTGCCACAGCACGGGTGCTGCAGGACATGGCAATTCAGGATTGCCGCGCGGTCTATACCATTGCCCGCGGATCATCTGATGCGGCGGCCAATATCCTGTCGTACGAATTCATGCGCGAAACCGGGCGGGCCATGACAAGTCTGCCCCCGTCGATCTTCTCGTTGGGTGCGGGCGTTGATCTGGCAGGAACGCTGGCGCTGATCATTTCGCAATCCGGAGCAAGCGAAGATCTGGTGCGCGCAGCCTTTGGTGCACGGGCACAGGGCGCGCAGGTGATTGCGCTGATCAATCAGGCGGGGTCGAAGGTGGCTGAGGCAGCGCATGTGACCCTGCCCATGGGCGCAGGGCCGGAACGCGCCGTGCCTGCCACGAAATCGGTGATCGGGGCGATTGGTGCGGGCATGGCCCTGCTGGGCCACCTGCGGCCCACCTATGCCGCCAGTGCCGCGCGCGATGCCGCCAAGATTGCCGCCTTGCCGCCCATCGCGCATCCGCGCTTGCCTGCCCTGCTGGCTGCCCTTCTGCGCGCCCAGCATGTCTATGTGATCGGGCGGGATACGGGCTTTGGTGCGGCGCATGAGCTGGCACTGAAACTGAAGGAAACATGTGCCCTGCATGCCGAGGCCTATTCCAGCAGCGAGGTCTTGCATGGCCCTTTGCAATTGGTGACCAAGCCGCTGATGGTGCTGATCCTTGATACCGGGCAGCCTGCAGTGCAAGACAGCCTGAACACCGCCGAGGCGCGTTTTCGCGCGTCAGGCGGCGATGTTTACCGCATCGCTCCGTCCGATATGGGAGTGCAGGGCCTGACACCTGCCACCGCAGCCGCCCTTTTGTTATGCATGGCCTACCCCTTGGTGCTGGCGCTGGCGCGCGCCTTGGGGCATGACCCCGACCACCCGGCCACCCTGTCGAAGGTAACGCAAACCCGATGACCGACCTTGCCCGTTACGCCACATGGCGCGAAATCATGGCCCAGCCCGCCATCTGGCGCGATTGGTCGCGGGCCTTCGATTCAGGCACGATCCGCAGTTGGGTGGCCGGGCTTGGCGTCAACGAGGTGTGGTTTTGCGGGGCCGGATCGTCGGCATATATCGGTGATATCATCGTGGCCACGCTGGAAGGGCACACCGGCCCCACATTGCGTGCCGTGCCCACCACCGATCTGGTGGCCCGCCCCCATTTCTATCTGAACGGACGCCGCCCCCTGATTGTCAGCTTTGGCCGCTCCGGTAACAGCGCCGAAACACTTGGCACGCTTGATGCGCTTGACATGTTGGCCCCCGATGCCCCGCGCCTGAACATCACATGTAACGCCGCCAGCGCGCTTGCGACCCGCCACGCCGCAAACCAGCGCACCATCGTCCTGCCCCCCGCCACGCATGACGCGGGCTTTGCCATGACTTCCAGCTTCACAACTATGCTACTGACCGCCCTTGCCATCTTTGGCCCCCCGCCAGACCTGCCAGCGCTCGCGGCATGGCTGAAACAATGCCTCCCGACGTTTACCACCCACGCAGCCGCTGCACGTATCCCCGACCGCGTGGTTTTCGTAGGCTCAGGCCCCCTCGCCTTTGCCGCGCGAGAGGCTGCGTTAAAGGTTATGGAACTGTCTGCCGGCCAGATCCCTGCCCTGTGGGATTCAACCCTTGGCTTCCGCCATGGCCCAAAATCCTTTGTCCGGGGTGCAACGGATATTTATCTGTTTGGCGCAGCCGATGCCCCTTCTGCGCAATACGACCTTGATCTGGTCAAGGAACTTCGAAAACAGTTTCCAGCCAGCTTGACCACCTATGTCTGTATGGCAGGCGATCTCAAGACGCCGACCGAATACGAAGCTGTTGTCCTTCCCATCACCTTTGGCCAAATCCTCGCTGTTTCGTGGTCCCATCGGCTTGGCCTGCACGTCGATGACCCCTTTGCAGGCCTTGGCACCCTTAGCCGCGTCGTGTCTGGTGTGCGGATTTATCCGGTGACAGCATGATCGCCGCCGGGATTGACCTTGGCGGCACCAAGATCGAGGCGCAGGTCTTTGATGCCCTTTGGCAGCGGGTCGCAACCAACCGAATTGCGACTCCAACTTCATATGACGATTTGGTCAAGGCCATGGCCTCGCAGATCGCATGGGCCACTGCACAAGCGGGCGATGTGCCTGTGGGCATCTGTGCCGCTGGTCTTGTGAACCCGGCCACGGGCCTTGCGCTGACCGCCAATCTGCCTGCCAGTGACAGGCCCTTCCCGGCTGATATTGCAGCTGCCGCTGGTCGCCCCATCACTTATATCAACGACTGCCGCGCCCAAGCCCTGTCTGAAGCCATGTTTGGGGCGGCCAAGGGCTTTCCTGTCGCCATGGCGCTGAACCTTGGCACGGGCATTGCGGGTGGCATCGTGGTGGATGGCCGTTTGCTGCACAGCCCCAGCGGCACGGGGGGCGAGTTTGGGCATTTCCCCATTTCGGCGGTCCCCATTGGCAGACATGGACTTCCCGTGCTGCCCTGCGGCTGCGGGCGTACAGGTTGCACCGAAACACTGATTGCAGGCCCCGGCCTTGTGCGCCTTGCCCATCTGAAAACCGGGCGCGATCTGACTGCGCAGGCCATTGCTGCGGGGCGGCATGCCGACCCGGACATGGCAATGGTCTGGGCAATCTGGCTGGAGCTGGTGACCGACCTGTTGGTCACCCTGACGCTGACAGTCGACCCGGGCTGCATCGTGCTGGCGGGGGGGCTGGCGCAGATAGACGGGCTGTTGCCCGAACTGACCGCATCGCTGCAGGCGGCCCAACTGGCAGGCTATGCCATCCCTGACCTGCGACTGGCACAGGGCGGCGATGCCACTGGCGCGCGGGGTGCCGCCTATGCTGCATGGCGGGGTGCAAGTCATGGCTGACACGCTGCGCAGCGTCATCGCGGAAAATCGCGCGCATGGGCGTGCGGCCATCCCGTCAGTCTGCTCAGCACACCCGGACGTGTTGCGCGCATCGCTGCGCCTTGCCGCAGAACTGAACCGGCCCGTGGTGATCGAGGCCACGTCAAATCAGGTCAATCAGGATGGCGGATATACCGGCCTGCGGCCTGCCGATTTCGTGGCATTGGTGCAGGATATGGCAAAGGCTGTGGGCTGCCCCCAGGATAGGGTCATTTTCGGCGGTGATCATCTGGGCCCGCAGGCATGGCGCAAGGGCGATGCAGCCAACGCCATGGCAAAGGCCCGTGTGATGGTGGCCGACTATGTTCAGGCGGGCTTTACAAAGATCCACCTTGATTGCAGCGAAGGCTGCGCCGGTGAAAGCGCGCAGGTGGGTGATGCCATCGCGGCTGCGCGCGCGGCGGATCTGGCAAAAGCCGCGCTTGCTGCGGCTTCCACCCCTGCTGCACTGCTGTTTGTTGTCGGCACCGAAGTTCCCCCGCCCGGTGGGGCACGCGCCGGTGATGACCATGATACCATCACGCCCACAGCACCAGCCGCCGCCCTTGCCACGATCGAGGCCCATCTTGCGGCCTTTGAGGCTGCAGGCATCAAGGCGGCAAGTGCACAGATCAGCGGCCTTGTGGTGCAGCCTGGTGTGGAATTTTCGGCCACCACCGTGCACCATCTGCCCCTTGCCCGTGACCCGGGTTTTGGCCCGGTGCTGGCCCGCTTTGCCGGCCTTTGCCTTGAGGCACATTCAACCGACTACCAGTATCCGCAGGCCTTTGCCCGGCTCGCAGAGCTTGGCTTTGCCTTTCAAAAGGTCGGCCCGGCCCTGACGCATGCCTTCCGCCGCGCCCTTTATGGGCTGGAAGCGCTGCGCCAGATGGCAGGCAGCACCGCACAGCCCGTCTGGGCGGTGATGGAAGACATCATGCTGCAGACGCCACAATACTGGATCGGCCATTATCAGGGTACTGCCACGCAGCTGCGCAGTTTGCGGCATTTTTCGCTGGCAGACCGTATCCGCTATTGCTGGCCGCACCCACTGGCGCAGGCCGCAGTGGCCAGCCTATTGGCAGATATAGAAACGCTGGCCTTGCCTGATCATGTGCTGACGCAGACCTTTGCACCCGATACCATCGCCAAGGCCCGCTTGATGGGCGGGTCCCTGTCAGCTGGGCTGATCTGCGCCGAAATCCAGTCTGCCTTGCGTCCCTATTTCATTGACAGCCCCGCACCGATTGGCGAGGAGCCTGCGCCATGAACACATATCCGACGACATGGCTTTTGCCCGACCGCCTGTTTGATGGCCACGCCTTGCAAAACAAGGTTGCCTTACAGGTCAGGGATGGGGTGATCAGCGCGCTGGTCCCCGTTTCCGCGATGCCTGCACATGAACCCGTCCAGGCCATTGCCGGGCTGATGACCCCGGGGTTCATCGACCTTCAGGTGAATGGGGCGGGGGGGGTGCAATTCAACGCGCAACCGACCCCTCAAGGGCTGCGTACCATGCAGGCAACGCTGCACCATCTGGGAACCGTGGCAATTCTTCCCACCGTCATTACCGATGCGCCCGAGGTACTGAGCGCCGCGGTCAACGCCGTTCTTGCCGCGCAGGGCACACCGGGACTGCTAGGCTTGCACATCGAAGGGCCGCACATTGACCCGGTCCGGCGTGGCACGCATGCCGAACGGTTCATCCGCCCCCTTGACGCATCAACCATTGCGCATGTCACCCGCCTGCGTGAGGCGGGATTTGCCGTCATGATCACCATCGCCCCCGAGGCGGTGTTGCCCGGGCAGGTACGGGCGCTGACCGATGTCGGCGCAATCGTCAGCATTGGGCATTCTGATGCCACGGCTGCGGCAGTGCAGCCCGTGCTTGACGAAGGCGCGCAGTGCTTTACCCATCTTTTCAACGCAATGTCGCCCATGCTGAACCGTGCACCGGGGGTCACGGGGGCGGCCATCAATTCGCGCGCCTATTGTGGGTTCATCTGCGACGGTCACCATGTTGCGGATGACATGCTGGCGCTTGCCATCCGCGCGCGTCCGCTGCCAGACCGGATGTTTCTGGTCTCTGATTGCATGGCGACCGTGGGCGGCGGTGATAGCTTTAGCCTGTATGGCCAGCTTATCCGGTTGGTCGACGGGCGGCTGGTGAATGCCGAGGGGTCACTGGCAGGTGCCCATGTGACCATGGCCGAAGGAGTCGCACGGCTTATCAGACATGTCGGGATAGACCCCGCAAAGGCATTGGCCATGGCCACATCCGTGCCGGCCACGGTGTTGGCGCAGCCGCATTTGGGGCAACTGATCGGTCGCAGGGTCACTGATCTGCTTGTCCTGGGGGATGATTGGTTGCCAAAAGCCAGTCAGTTGCTGGCCGCTTAGGGTGCGTAAAGCTCTGCCGCATCGCCCAGATAACCATCCCACGCAAACCAGTAGGACACATGCCCCGCCACGCGCGGCAGACTGCGGCCATCGGCAGCAACAAGAGCTTCTTCCTGCAGGGTCCAGCTGGCCCCATCGTCGCTGACCAGCGCACCGCCCCGGCGTGAAAAGCGCAGGCCCTGCCGTTCGTAGGCGCGGGCGGAACGCGTATCATCATCACCGATCACCACCACGGCCACATCACCTACCGCATCATTGATCACAGGCTGGCGCGCAAAGGCTGTCAGCGGCCATGCCTTGGCCGCGCCAAACTGCTGGATGCCAAAGACATAGTCCTTTTGCCGTTGACGCCCCTGATCTGCCAATGCCGGGAACATCAGATCATCCGAGGCGAAGTATTCGTTATACACCACGCCCGACCCGTAATCGCGCCGGTAGCCCGTGTTCAGCGACAGGATCGTGGTGCCCGGATTGGCCGCGCGCCAGTCTTCCCAACTGGTAATCACGACCGGGCGCTGCGCCAGCGCAATGCCGCTATCCGCCAGCCGCCCCACCACAGGCTTGCCCGTGAACTGGTTCCACAGCGAATGGGTGGCACGGTCAAACATCAGCTTGTTTGACCGGTACAGAAATCCTGATGAGCCAAACACCAACGGCCGGTTTCGACTGGCCACCTTGGTATCATACAGAATGCCCGCCCCGCACAGCGTGCAATAGGCCAGCGCAACGGGCACCCCGCCGATCACGTCATTGAACATCTCGTGCCAGCCCATGATCCGCAGGGGATAGGCCCGCACATCTCCATTGATCGCCACGCCGAACACCAGATCATCGCTGCGCATGTAATCGGCATCAGCCGCCGCAATCATGTCCGGATTATCCAGCGACGGGATGCCATCCTTGACCACGCCACCCCAGGCGATCTCTTCAATCCGAATTCCCATCCGGTCGCGCCGCAGCGCATCGGGTTTGAAGAAGACGTCAAAGTTCGGGTCGATCTGCAGGTGCATTTCACGCATGAAACTGGCGTAGCTGGGATGCGGGATCACCTCGGGATGCGCCTCTTGCCACAACATCCAGTCGAACCATTCATCCGGGTCACTTGCCCCGGTCAGGCTGCGCAAAGCACCCATGATCTCGGCCTGCCGATCACGGTTGAACCGCAGCGCCAGGATCAGCCCCGCGATTAAATCCGTGCGCCCGCCGTCTACGATTGCAGCCAATGCTGCGTCCGCCTCGCGCGCCGAACCTGCGACAACGTCAAACTGCAACTGGTAATCCGCATCCGTCTGCGCCCATGCCATGCCCGGCAGGCCTGCCGCCCCAAGCATCGCGCCAAACTGCCGCCGTGTGATCATGGCCTTGCCCCCCGCTGTTCGCATCAGCATGCACCAATCGCGCAAAGGCGCACATCAATCCCCGGTGAACGCCGCGTGATCGGATTTTCGCGTTGAGTTCGCGCCCGCGCGGGCCTATCTGCAAACCAGCACATGCAAAGGGCCTGAACGTGACGATCCATTTTCACCAGAATGACCTGCCGGATGGCCTGACCCTTGGGCCTGTCGTGGCGATTGATACCGAAACCATGGGGCTTGATCCGCGGCGTGACCGGCTTTGTGTGGTGCAACTGTCATCGGGTGACGGTGATGCGCATGTGGTGCAAATTGCACGCGGGCAGACAAGCGCGCCCAATCTGGAACGCCTTCTGACCGACCCCGCCACGCTGAAGCTGTTCCACTTTGGCCGCTTTGATGTGGCCGCGCTGAAGAACGCCTTCGGTGTGACGACGGCCCCGGTCTGGTGCACTAAGATTGCCAGCCGCCTGATCCGCACCTTTACGGACCGGCACGGGCTGAAATACCTGTTGCTGGAACTGGTGGGTGTGGATGTGTCCAAACAGCAGCAGACATCAGACTGGGGCGCGGAAAAGCTGACCGACGCGCAGCTGGAGTATGCCGCATCCGACGTGCTGTATCTGCACCGCCTGAAAGCTGAACTTGAGGCGCGCCTGATCCGCGAAGACCGCCTCGCCCTTGCGCAGCGCTGCTTTGATTTCCTGCCAACGCGGGCAGAACTGGACCTGATGGGGTATGACGAACCAAATGACCTCTTCCACCACTGATACCGCGTTTCTGGCCACCGCCCGCCGCGTGATAGCCCGCGAAGCCGATGCGCTGACCATGCTGGGGGCGGCACTTGACGAAAACTTTGCCCGCGCTGTCGACCTGATCCTGACAGCAAAAGGCCGCGTGATCGTATCTGGCATTGGCAAATCCGGCCATATCGCCCGCAAGATTGCTGCCACCTTTGCCAGCACCGGCACGCCTGCGCAGTTCGTGCACCCCGCCGAGGCCAGCCATGGCGACCTTGGCATGGTCATGCGCGGCGATGTGCTGCTGATCCTGTCCAATTCCGGCGAAACGCCAGAGCTTGCCGATATCATCGCCCATTCCCGGCGTTTTGACATTCCCCTTATCGGCGTGGCGGGCCGCGATGGTAGCACGCTGTTGCGCCAATCCGATGTGGCCCTGCTGCTGCCCCCTGCCCCCGAGGCCTGTGAAACCGGCATCGTGCCCACCACCAGCACGACCATGACGCTTGCCCTGGGTGATGCGCTGGCCGTGGCGCTGATGGAACATCGCGCCTTTACGCCTGATCATTTCCGCGTCTTTCACCCCGGCGGCAAGCTGGGCGCGCGTCTGCTGAAAGTGCGCGATCTGATGCACAGCGCATTGCCGATGGTCACGCCCGACACGCCGATGAGCGAGACCTTGCTGACCATCACCCAAAGCGGCTTTGGCGTGGTTGGCGTGGCAGACCCGGACGGCTATCTTGCAGGCATCGTGACGGATGGCGATTTGCGCCGGCATATGGATGGCCTGCTGGGCCTGACCGCAGGGCAAGTAATGACAGCCGGGCCGCGCACGATTGGCCCTGATGCACTGGCGGAAAAGGCGTTGCATGTGATGAATGACCGCAAGATCACCTGCCTGTTCGTCACCGGCGAAGATGGCCGCACGCCTGTGGGCATTCTGCATATCCATGATCTTTTGCGCGCCGGGGTGGCCTGATGGCCACCATGGAACGCGATCTGCATTCGCGGATCGTGGCATGGGCCAAGGTGATTTTGCCTTTGGCAGCGCTTGTCATCCTGTCGACCCTGTTCCTGTTCGCGCGCACCGTTGATCCAGAAGATGCCATTCCCTACGCCGAAGTGGACGTGGCCGAACGCATCCGCGAACCCCGCCTGACCGCCCCCACCTATTCCGGCGTCACCTCTGATGGCGCCTCTGTCACCTTTCGCGCAGCCGAGGCCCGCCCTGCGGGTGATACCAGCCCCGCCCGCGCCGAATTGATGGAGGTCAGCGTCACCACACCCGATGGCGGACAGGCCGAGCTTTCGGCCGCCTTTGGCACGCTGAACACCGAAGCGGGCCTTTTGACGCTTGCCGGGGGTGTCACGCTGACCACCAGCACCGGCTACCGGGTGCAAACCGAGGCGATCGAGGCACGGCTGGACCGTACGGGGCTGATGGCGCGGTCCGATATCCGCGCCGAAGCGCCGATGGGCCAGATCACAGCATCGGGATTGACCTTGCAACCTGTGCCCGACACGGGTGAATATGTGCTAACCTTTTCCGGCCGCGTGCGACTGACCTATTTGCCCACTCCTTAGATCAAAGGCCTTTCAATGTTCCGCCTTGCCCTTGCCATAACCCTGATCCTGTCCATGCCTGCTATGGCGCAACAGGCACAGGTGGCCTTTGGCGGGCTGAAGCAGGACACATCCCTGCCGGTTGAGATTGAGGCCGACAATCTGGTGGTGAACAACGCCGATGGTTCAGCTGAATTCACTGGCAACGTGCTGGTGGGTCAGGGCGACATGCGCCTGACCGCCGGGGCGATCCGGGTGGAATACGGCACTGACGGCAAGTCGATCAACCGGCTGATTGCATCGGGTGGTGTCACGCTTGCCAACGCATCCGAGGCCGCCGAAGCGCGCGAGGCCATTTATACCATCGCAACAGGCGAAGTGATCATGTCGGGCGATGTGCTGCTGACACAGGGGCAAACCGCCCTGTCCGGGCAAAAGCTGATCATTGATCTGAAGGCTGGCACCGGCCGCATGGAAGGCCGTGTGCAAACCACCTTCATTCCGGGCCAGCCCTGATGCCCGAGCTGACCGTCACAGAAGGCGACGCAGGCCTACAGGTGCGCAACCTGCGCAAAAGCTACAAGAAGCGCCTTGTCATCCGTGACGTTTCAATGCGCCTCAATCGCGGTGAATGCGTGGCCCTGCTTGGCCCCAACGGCTCAGGCAAGACCACCTGCTTTTATTCCATCGCCGGGCTGGTTACGCCCGAAGGCGGGCAGGTTCTGATTGACGGGCGCGATGTCACCCCCTTGCCCATGTACCGCCGTGCCCGCCTTGGCATTGGCTATCTGCCACAAGAGGTATCGATCTTTCGCGGCCTGTCGGTGGAAGAAAACATCATGGCCGTGCTGGAAATTGCCGTGCCGGAAAAGCACCGCCGCCGCGAACGGCTGGAAGAGCTGATTTCAGAATTCAACATCACCCATATCCGCCGCGCGCAGGCCCTTGCCCTGTCAGGCGGTGAACGCCGCCGCGTGGAAATTGCCCGCTGTCTGGCCGCCGATCCCAAATATCTGCTGCTGGACGAACCCTTTGCGGGCGTGGACCCCATCGCCGTTGGCGATATCCGCCATCTGGTCACCGACCTGAAAAATCGCGGCATCGGCGTGCTGATCACTGATCACAACGTGCGCGAAACGCTGGAAATTGTGGACCGCGCCTATATCCTGCATGACGGCACCGTGCTGATGAGCGGCACCACCGACGAAATCGTGCGCGATGAAACCGTGCGCCGCGTTTACCTTGGCCAGAATTTTCGCATGACCTGAATACACACAACCGTAACAGGTTGTTGACAAAAGGCCCTCCCCCGGTCCCAATAAAGGGGATGGATGCGCATATCGCCCTGACTCGGATTATCTGCTGCGCCCGGCGCCCTGCCCGCGCCCCACGCACCCCCGCGCCATATTCGGTTTTATCCACCCGGCCCGTGCACTTGTGCCGGTTTCATGTCCTGTAAGGAGGCATCATGCGCTATCAAATCAGCGGAAAACAGATTGATATCGGCGAGGCTTTGCAAACCCATGTGAAAGCCGAACTTGGCGAGGTGGTTGAGAAATACGCCCAACGCCCGACCGAGATCGTCATCGTGTTTTCACGCATGGCGCATGAATTTGTGTGTGAAACGACATTGCATCTGTCCACCGGCCTGAACGCGGCAGCCAAGGGCCACGCATCCGAAATCTATGCTGCGTTCGAATCCTGCCGCGAGAAGATGGACAAACAGTTGCGCCGCTACAAACGCCGCCTGCGCAGCCACCATCGTGACCGCACGGCACCTGTTGAATTCGACGCGGGCGCCTCTTATATCCTCGCGCCAACGGAAGAGCCGGAGGATGATGATTCCGCCACGCTGCAACCGATTGTCATTGCCGAAATGGAAACGCGGATCCCCGCGATTACCGTTGGCGAGGCCGTCATGCAGCTGGAACTGGGATCAAACAAGTTTCTGGTATTCCGCAACGAAGGACATGGTGGCGTCAATGTGGTGTACCGTCGGGATGATGGGAACATCGGCTGGATTGACCCGCGCAACGCAAAATAAGCCCCATCGCGGGGCGGGAACATAAGCGCTTTATGGAACTTTCAAAGCTGTTGATCCCCGGCGCCGTGCGCTTTGTCAGCCAGATGACAAGCAAGAAGCGCCTGTTTCACGAACTGGGCGATATTGCCGCGCAGGCCTATGGCCTGTCGGCTGCCCGCGCCCTGGATGGGTTGCAGGAACGCGAAAGCCTTGGCCCCACGGGTGTGGGCCATGGCATTGCGTTGCCCCATGCGCGTCTGGAGGATCTGTCAAAAATCATTGGGGTTTTTCTGCGACTGGAGAAACCGTTGGACTATGACAGCGTTGATCGCCAGCCTGTTGATCTGGTGTTTGCCCTGTTCGCACCCAAGGATTCGGGCGTGGATCATCTAAAGGCCTTGGCGCTGGTATCACGCACCATGCGCGATCCGGGCATCGTGCAAAAGCTGCGCGCCAACACCGATGCGGCCAAGCTTCATGCCATTTTGACCGAAAGCCGCGCCACCCAAGCTGCCTAGGGTACCCAGTCACCAAATCCGAAACCGGTATAGTCGCGCACATAAGCTGCGCGTGCTGCCTGTTCCAGATCAGGCCCGTAGATCGCGGCAAGATCAAATGGCAGCTTTTCCGGTGACGGTGGCAGCGGCGGACAATCGACGCCCACTTCTGCGGCAAGGTAGGCCAGACCGCTTTCCAGCCGATCTTCGCGCAGCACCATGTCGGGTGGCTGGACTGACCCAAAGCCCTGCAAGATCGCGCGTTGCGTAGCGCAGTGCAGCGGCAGTTTCAGTTCGGTCCGGCCCGCGAGGATGTGCTTGATCAGCTCCAGAAATACCAACAGCCCCTCGCGATAGGCATCTGCATCGGCGTAACCCACACCCTTGGGCGGCAGTTGGTACTTGTGCACCCGTTTGATGTAGGGCCGCAGTTCCGGCATCCATTCCTTGGTCACAAAATCACTGAACGCGGCATGCGCGCGCGCCAAAGGGTGGCGCAGCACGGTAAAGCTGCGCTGACCAGGGTTTCCCTCGCGCCATTTGCGCAGTGATTGCCTGTCATGCCCGTTATCAACCGGCCCGAAGGCCTGCAGCCATTTGCGCATCTGCGCATCTGGCCCGCATTTCACCGGCATGAACACCAAAGGGGCAGCACGGCTGGTTACATATTGCGGCACGGCGGCCGGACGGCGCGGTTCGAAATGCGGTGTATGGGTCAGATTGAACCAATCCAGACGCGCCAGCCCTGCCTGCATTTCTGACGGATTGGCAACCTTTTCGATCAGCGGTTCCGGGTTTTGCTTCTTGAACCGGTAATCCAGCGCTTCCAGCCGGCCCGGTACATCCAGAAAGGCCGCCAGCCCGTTTAGCACCTTGAGGTTCAGCACATCATCATAGTCAATATAGAATGCCGTCTGCCCCGTTTCCTGCAAACGCCCAAGCAGGCGCAACTGAAATTGTTGCAACGCGTCAATCCGGCTGCGGAATTCATCCAGATCAAACGTCGGGCGCACGGTTTTCAGGTGTTTGGTATTGGCCAGCCACCACTGATCGCTTTCCATCGCGATTTTCCAGCTGACATAACTTTCCAGCTGATTGCGTGTCAGAATGATCTTGGCACAGCCCTCGTCCTCAACCACCATATCGAACACGCGCGGATCGTGATCGTGAAAATAGCGAAATCCTGACAGGCCCTTGGTTTGCTGGCGCATCGCCAACAACAGGTCACGGGGGTTTGCCTCTCGTGCAGCCATGGTAATGCCAAGCAGTTCCTGCTTTTTTTCACCACCGATGAAATAGGGATTGAACGCCTCACCATGGCAAGTGACGCCCGGAATGGCGTTCAGGTTCGCCTCAAGGAAATTCGACCCCGTGCGCATTTCCGCAAACACGACAAAGCTGTGAAAACGCCCCACGCTATTTCACCAGATAGGGCCGCCCGCGCCGCCCGTTCTGATGCTGCGCGTCATCACTTGCCGGGAAATCACCCATCAGCACCGGCTGCATGCCCTGATTGCGCAGGTTTTGCAGGAATTGCCCAAACCCTTTCAGATCCGCCATGCGCGGCACCTCGGTCAGCCTGCGCAAGGACCGCGGGCTGATTTCATCCACGATCATCTGCAAAGGCTCCATCGGGTTTTCCACGAATTCCGCCAGCGTCCAGACCCGCACCCGTGCTTTTACCCAGCTTGCGCGCATTACGCCCAACGCCTCGGTCTCAATCTTTTGCAATCGTGCCGCCTCTTTGCGGATATCGCTGAAATTGGCATTGGCATGGAACAATGGCAGCGCCCAAGCCCCCGAAATGACCGAAATCTGGGCATTGCTGTCACCACAGATAAAGGGCAGCGCCAGCTGATTATCTGCCGGGCCAAACTGAAAGCACTGCCGTTCACCGCGCGTGTTCCAGATCAGGTTGGTCAAGAACGATTTGGGGTTATAGTCGCGCACAACCGCGCTGTCAGACATCGCACCGTTGTATACAGTTTCGCGGCCCGCGTAATGGACACGGTCGGGCGCGAACAGATGCCCATGCACCCGCGTACCTGACACTTTGGACAGCCATGTCTCAAAGTTCTCGAACAGTTCGGCAAAACCTTCGAACACTGAATAGGGCGCGGCAGTTCGGCCATGTTCCAGATCATAGCTGGGAAAGCGGCTTTGCATGTAAAGGCCTGCCCGCCCCTTGGTGCGCCGTTCAACAGCCTTGGCAAACAACCGGTCAATCTTGCCGGGGTTGGGTTCGGCGGCCTGCCCAGCAGCATCATCTGTCAGGAAGGTCTGATACAGCTTGTCGGCGCGTGGCCAGATCTTGCGCGCAACAAAGCAATCAGACCGCCGCAGCAGTTGCAGGTGATCGTCATAAAAGATGTGCGGCTTGCCCTGAAAATCGAACTTTGACAGTGTGAGCGACCGGCTTTCCACATGCGCCGAAACCTGCCGCACCAGCGTCTGGAAATAGGATTCATCCGGGATCCAGACATGGCGGAAATAGCGGTCAATCTCGGCCCGCTCCGGGTTTTCAAGGATTGCCGTCAGCGTGGCACGCGTCAGGCACCACCACTGGCTGCCAAGGTGGGGAACAATACCATCGGGTACGCGCCGGCGCAGGCCTATGGCGCGTTGCGCCTTGACGTAGAAATCAAACAGCTTGCGCCGCTTGCGCCACGAAAACGGGAACCGCATCGTGAACCGTTCAATGTTCAGGCCGCCAATTGTCCAGCCCACATCCTCGGTTGTGACAGATTCGATGAAGTCGGTTTTCGGGCGATCATCCAGATAGGCGATCAGTTCGGATACTGGCCGCAGCGGCATACAGGACCCCGACGCCAGAAATACATGACGCACCAAAGGAAATTCCCGCAGCATCAATGTTGCTGCCGCCTGCGTAGCGGCCACGATGCCCCAGGTGCCCCATTCACAGGAAAAGCGTTTGGAAAACCGGACGTTCGGCACATCGGTCAGATCATTGACCAGTTTCTGGTATTCCGCCCGCCGCACGCGCGCATCGACATGGACCACTACCGGGCAATCCCGTTCTGCCCAATGCCGTGCAACTTGCGCCGCGCGGTCAAGCGCGGTGTGGCACAGCATGAGAAAGCCGACAGTCATGCCCAGTTACCCTTTGACATCAGCCCCAAAATCTCCAACTGGCGCCAGTTGATATACTTTTCGCTCCATTTGCACCAAAAATCCGGCTGGGCGGCCAACCCTTCGGCGTAGGCCTTGTATTCGGCACTGTTGGCATAGTGTTGGCGGCGCTGCATTTCTTCAGTCGCCTTGGCGCTGAAAGTATCCAGAAACTTGGCATGCAGCAAACAACCCGATGCCTTTTCACCTCCGGAATGATCGTACACAAGGTTCAGACCGCGCGGCAGCAGCATGTGGGTTGAACTTTCATAGGCATAGCTGCGATGCCATTTGACCAGTGGCGTCTTGTTCAGCGCGGGGGCCTTTGCCGGCGCATTGCTGAAAAACACCCGCGCGCGGGGGCCGCCCTGAATCCATAGATTTCCCTGCCAGGGGTTTCGCCGGATGGCGTAATTGCCACTATCAAAGTACTGCGCAATCTCGAACGGATCCTGCCCTTCATGGTAGGGCTGCGCATTGACCGGTCCTTTGGGATACATGTCCAGCAGCATGGCCGAGAATGACCGGATCGCTGACGCATCCAGCCAATCCGTCAGCGCACGCAAGGGGCGCGTTTCGCAGAAGGGATAGATCAGGAATTCATCCACATCCACGGTCAGGCACCAATGCCCATGGCAATGGCGGCGCTGCAGATGCGTCAGCCAATCCACCCCGTAGTGCGATCGTTTGTAACTGCCCTTGGTCGTCCACAATGACACATCCGGCTGCTGGGCCAGATATTCGCGGCTGCCATCCGTACTGTCATTGTCAACCATCAGAAAATGATCAACGCCAAGATTGCGGTAGTAGCGCAGGAAATAGGGCAAGCGGATGCGTTCGTTGCGCAACGTCGAAAGAACATAAATGGTGTCTGCCCCAAGACCACGGGTGCGGTCATTGACCCGGCGCAACTCACGCCCCCGCAACCAGGCCCGCAAATGGCCGCGCTTGCGCCGCAGCCTTAACCGATATGTTTCAAACAGCCCCACTTGCCCAACCAACCCCTTGGATCATGGTTACCACTTCCAAGTCTTAACCCCTGATCCTTGACGAAAGATTGCGATGCCTTCGTCTATTTTGTTTCGAAATTAGCGACAGTTGACGCTCAAGTAAACGGGGATGGCACATCAGACCCACCCCCCACGTGACATAAGGCCCAATGATTCCAATTGGCGCCACCCGGCGTAGCGGTGTGATTGGGCGCACCACAACTGCGGATTGCCGATCAGCCCATCATAGTAATCGTCATACAAGGCAGAGTTGTTGAAGTGTTCCTGCCGCTGCTTTTCCTCGGTAGACTTGGCCACGATGTTCGGCAGGAATTTTGTGTGCAGCAGAATGCCACTGGTCAGTTCCATACCATCACAGCCGAAATGGTGGTTCAGGTGCGGCGGCAGAATCTGATGCGTGGAATTTACATAGGCATAGCTACGGTGCCATTTCACCAGCGGTGTCTTGTTTAGCGTGGGTGCGCGGCGCGGATCGGCGGCAAAGAACACCCTGCCCCGCACGCCTCCCTGAATCCACAGATTGCCCAAGGGTTCCTGCCGTTTGATCCCATAGTTGCCCGCATCAAACCAGGCCAGAACCTGTGTCGGATCATCGCCCGGCGCATAGTCAGCCTGCCCCAGTGGGCCATCGGGGTACAAATCTAGCATCATGGCAGGCAGCGCAGTTTGGCCCAGACCGTCAAGCCAACCCGTCAGCGCACGCAAGTCACGGGTTTCCCAGTAGGGGTAGATGAACAGCTCATCCGCATCCAAGGTCAGGCACCAATGGCCATGGGCGTAGCGGTTCTGCAACCACGTCGTCCAATCAACGCCAAAGCGTGACAAACGGTAGCTGTGTGGCGTGGACCAAAGGCTGACATCTTGTTGCGCTGCCAGATATTCGGCAGTGCCATCATCGCTGGCGTTATCTACGATCAGAAAATGGTCAACGCCCAGCCGCCGGTGATGATCAAGGAAATAGGGCAGGCGCAGCATTTCATTGCGCACTGTCATCACGGCCAGAACCGCATCCTGGCCGAATGCGCCGCGCTTGACCTGCTGCAACTGTGCCGCCTTGCGCCAGGCCCGAAACAGATAGCGACGCCGCTTCCACCGCAGCCGGTATGCCATCCACAGATCAGAAAGACTGTGGCCCGTGGTCATGCCGGCCCCTATTGCGCGGCTTTCTGCATGGCGATCATGTCATTCAGGTAGCTGCCGAATTCATCGCGCAGATCAGGCCGTGCCAGACCAAACGCCACCGTTGCCTGCAAAAACCCGGCCTTTGATCCGCAATCATAGCGCTGGCCCCGGAAGCGGTAGCCGAACACGTTGCTTTCACCTTTTGTCTCTTCGGCAATTGCATCGGTTAGCTGAATTTCCCCACCCGCGCCTTGCTTCATGCGGTTCAGGTTGTTCAGCACCTTGGGTGACAGGATATAGCGCCCGATCACCGCAAGGTTGGACGGCGCATCTTCGGCCTTGGGCTTTTCAACCATGCCCTTCACGCGCACGATTGACCCCATGTCCTCGGCCACATCCAGCACCCCGTAGGATGACGTGCGTTCCGGCGATACTTCCATCGCCGCAACCATATTGCCGCCCGTCTGGGCATAAGCCTCGACCATCTGCTGCAGGCAGGGGGTTTCTGCGGCAATCACATCATCGGGCAGCAGCACGGCAAAGGGTTCATTGCCAATCAGGCGACGCGCGCACCACACCGCATGGCCAAGGCCCATCGGCCGGTTCTGGCGCACATAGGCGATGGCCCCGCTGTCCATGTTGGTATCCTTCAGGATCTCCAACATCTCGGTCTTGCCCTTGCGGCGCAGTTCGCTTTCCAGTTCGGGTGCGTTGTCAAAGTAATCTTCCAGCGCAGATTTGCCGCGGCTGGTCACAAAGATGAATTCCTTGATGCCTGCCGCGCGCGCCTCATCAATGGCGTATTGGATCAGCGGGCGGTCAACCAGCGTCATGATCTCTTTCGGGATCGACTTGGTCGCCGGCAAAAAGCGCGTGCCAAGGCCCGCCACCGGAAACACTGCTTTGCTGATTTTCTTGATCTTCATGATATTCGCCACGCGCACGACACCTTTTTTGCCATTGTAGCCGCACCTGCGCACAATGGAATCCGCAATCTTAATCAAGCTGACCTTTGCATCCTTAAGAGCACAGGGTCAGGGGAATTTGTTGCTGTTTCATACCCATTCTGCTTGCACAACACAGCAAACATCAGAATTGTGCCGAAAATTTGAAGAAATGCGCAGCTTTCAGCCCATTTCGGCCATCATCGCCTCGATCACCGGCACATCACTGGGGTTGTTCAACTCCCAGAACTGCCGCCCCTTGGCTGCGACCTCAACGCACAAAACCTTGCGCCCGTTTTCCAGAAAGCGCAGTTGCTCCAACCCTTCCAGTGTTTCCAGAGGCCCGACTGGCCAGCCCGGATAGGCTGCCAAAGCAGCGGGGCGATAGGCATAGACGCCCACATGGTGAAAAACCGGCGTCG
>JBJOQW010000111.1:0-26343 GCA_046049665.1 Pseudomonadota bacterium
AAATGTTCGCATCAGACAACACGGGCTGCATCCCGCAGCAGATGGATGCCGCCAAGGCCTTGCTGGAAGAAGCTGGCTGGGTTGACAGCGATGGCGACGGCGTGCGCGAAAAGGACGGCAAGAAACTCGCGATCCTGTATCAGACATCGGTTAACCCTGTGCGTCAGGATTTTCAGGCGCTGATCAAGGGCTGGTGGAATGAACTGGGCGTGGAAGTGGAACTGAAGCAGATCGACGCGTCGATCTTCTTTGGCGGTGATCCGGCCTCGCCTGACACTTTCCAGAAGTTCTATGCCGACGTGGAAATGTACGCCAACAACTTTGATGGCACCGATCCCGAACCCTACCTGGCACAATACCTGTGCGACAAGATCCCCGGGCCGGATAACCAGTGGCAGGGTGAAAACATCAACCGTTTCTGCGACCCGGCCTATGATGCCCTGGTCGCTGAACTGGGCCAGACAGCTGACATGGCCAAGCGCGCGGAACTGGCGAAAAAGCTGAACGACATGCTGACGAAAGACAGCTTTGTTGTTGTTCCGCTGGTGGACCGTGGGCGGCTTTCGGCACACAGCACCACGCTGGGTGGCGTTGTGCTGAACACCTGGGACACCGAGCTTTGGAACGCCCAGGACTGGTTCCGCGTGAAGTGATCTGAACCGGCAGGGCGGGCTTTGCGGCCCGCCCTGCCCCACCCGAAAGCCCCTTCATGCTGACGTTCATCATCCGCCGGATTCTGTTCGCAATCCCGACGTTGCTGCTGATCAGCTTCGTCATCTTTTTCATTGTCGACAAAGCCCCCGGTGGCCCCGGTGCCAACATCCCATTGACCATCCCGCCCGATGTGCGCGCCAAGATCCTTGAATCCATGGGCGTCAATGACCCGCTGCTTGTGCGCTATGGCCTTTGGCTGAAACAGTTTTTCCTGATCGAACCCGGACACCTGCTGGACAGCTGGTGGGGCACCGATATGGCTGGTGACGCGCAGCGCATCCTGTCATGGGAAAGCCGCAGCCCCGTGTTCGACGTGATCGCCGACCGCATTCCCCAAACCTTTACAGTCGTTGGTACCGCCTATCTGATTGCCATCCTGATTGCCGTGCCCATTGGCGTTTATTCCGCCTACCGGCAGTATTCATGGTTTGATCAGTTGGGCACCTTCATCGCCCTTGTCGGCTATTCCGTGCCCACCTTCTTTACCGGATTTCTGGTCATCGTGGTGTTTGCCATCAACCTGCAATGGTTCCCCACCATCTATGACACGACCCTGCAAGTGACTGACTGGCCAAGCTTCTGGAAACAGCTGCGCCAGATGGCCATGCCCGTGGCCGTGCTGGCGCTGTTCAATGCCGCCGAGATCAGCCGCTTTACCCGTGCCGCCATGCTGGAAAACCTGAGCCAGGATTACGTGCGCACTGCACGCGCCAAGGGCCTGGGCGAACGCGCCGTGGTGCTGAAACACGTGCTGCGCAATTCGATGATCCCCGTTGTCACGGTGATTGCCCTTGGCATCCCAAATATCTTTGGCGGGGCCATCATTACGGAAACACTGTTTGCCATCAACGGCATCGGCAGTGCTGTGATCGGGGCCATCAAGGCCAATGATCTGCCCATGCTGCAAACCCTGACGTTCATCTTTGCCGTGCTGATCGTGTTCTTCAACCTGATTGCCGATATTCTTTACGGCGTCCTTGACCCCAGGATCCGCTATGACTGAAACCGCTGAAAAGGCCCCCTCGCTTTGGCGCGATGTCTGGCTGCAATTCCGAAAGCACAAGGGCGCCATGCTCGCCACCTGGGTGCTGGGCGCATTGATCGTGTTTTCCGTGTTGGGCCCGTTGGTCTGGCGCGTGGACCCGAATGCCATTCCGTCCGAGGCGATTGACGTGATCCGTGGCAAGAATCAGGGCCCAAGCTGGGCGCACCCGATGGGCACGGATCAGCTGGCGCGCGATCAGATGGCACGCATGATGGCGGGTGGGCGCGTGTCCATTGCCGTGGGGCTGGTGGCCATGGTGGTGGCGATCATGGTCGGTGGGTTCATTGGCGTGATGTCGGGGTATTTCCGCCGGCTGGATGGCCTGCTGATGCGCCTGACCGACCTGTTTCTGGCCCTGCCTCTGCTGCCCCTGCTGCTGCTGATGATGTTCCTGTTCGGCGAAGAGGCGCAGAAACTTTTGGGGGTGCGCCTTGGCATTTTCATGCTGATCGTCTTTGCCATTGGCCTGACCTCATGGATGCAAGCTGCACGCATTGTGCGCGGCGAAGTGCTGGCACTGAAGGAACGCGAATTCATTTTGGCCGCGCGGTCTATTGGCACACCGAACCGTCGCATCATCACGCGGCATATCCTGCCGAATGTGCTGGGGCCGGTCATGGTATCGGCCACGCTGTGTGTGGCCTTGGCCATCATCACCGAAAGCGTCCTCAGCTTTCTGGGCGTGGGCTTTCCGTCAGATTTTCCAACATGGGGCCGCCTTCTGAACGACGCCTATGGTGAGATGCAGATCTACCCCCTGCGCGTGTTCTGGCCGGGCCTTGCCATTTCGCTTACCGTGCTGTCCGTCAACTATATCGGCGATGGCCTGCGCGATGCTCTTGACCCCCGGATCAGAGGGCGCTGACTGAAAATTTTAGTACTAAAATTTTCAGATCCCGTCAGTCCAGATGCTGTCGGATTCGCCGCACCATCAGCCAGACCAGCACCAGAACGACTGGCGTCAGAATGGCCAGAGTCATGCCGTGGCTTAGCCCCAACTGTTTTTCCGTAATGGGATAGACCGCATAGGCCGCAAGGTTCACCGCGTAATAGCTGATCGCAACGGTTGACAGCCCTTCCACCGTGCGCTGCAGCCGCAGTTGCAGATCGGCGCGTTTGTCCATGCTTTCCAGCAAAAGCTGGTTCTGCGCCGACCGCTCCACATCCACCCGCGTGCGCAGCAGTTCTGCCGCGCGTTCGGCCCGTTCGGCCATGTTGCGCAGGCGCACTTCGGCAGATTTCACCGTGCGCATCGCCGGATCATAGCGGCGCATCATGAATTCGCCAAAGGTCTGCCGCCCGCCAAGGCGTTCTTCGCGCAGCACGTCAATTCGCTGGGTGACAATCGCCTCATAGGCCCCTGTCGCCCCAAAGCGAAAGCTGAACTTGACCGCCAGCTTTTCCAGCTCTGCCGAGATTTCCAGCAGGTCATGCAGTGCTTCTTCGGGCCGCCCCTCCGCACGGTCCAGCCCGCCCACCAGCCCCGACAGGCGCGGGTCAAGCTCGTTCAGGCGGGATGACAGTTCGCGCGACCGGATCAGCCCCAGCATTGACATGGCCCGGTAGGTTTCAATCTCGCACAGGCGCTGCACGATCCGGCCAATGCGCCGCGCGCCCGTGCCCGGTTTGACGAACACGGCAAAGCGCATGTGCCCTGCCGGATCAATGCGGAAATCCCCCGCAATGATCGCAGCACCATCCACCACCCGGCTGCAGGCAAGGCTTTCGGCCACGAACCAGTCTTCCAGCTTTGCCGTGACCTCATCTTCGTTTTCGGGCAAGGCTTCAATCCGCACCAGCACCGAACACAGCCGCTTGCCCGGCGCCGCCTCCAGCCAGTCTTCCGCAAACACCTCGGCCTCGGCCGGATCAAAGGCCCGCGCCGATGTGCCCTTGCCAAAGGCTGAGTAGGTCACGAATTCCGTATGGCTTTCCCACTTCAGATCATGCCGCCCGATCGGGCCCGAAAAATGCGTGGCGCCCGGCTGCGGATGGGCTGACCCGTGCCGGTCCAACAGCGCCAGGAGATGCGCAGTGTCACGGGCGCGGTCACGGTTGGCGGCCTCGATCGGTTCCTTGATCGCCACATAGACGGCTGTGCTGGGCACCTCGAGCGAGGGGAAAGGCCGCGCGTGCAACTCGTTGACAAGCGCATAGCGCAGGGGGTGGTCTGGGATCGTGGGCATGGTTGTTATCCGCAGTTTGCAGTCGAGAGGTAGGTCGCCATGCAGAAAGGAAAAAGCGAAAAGGCAGAATACAGTTGCATGCTGCAAAGGTGTTGCCCGAATGCCAAGGAAAGCCTAACCATGTCAGGGCTTTAAACCAACAGTTGATGGGGGATGACCATGAACCATTCAGGCGGCTGTCTGTGCGGTGCCCTGCGCTATCAGACCACGGCAGCCCCCAGTCGGGTGACCATGTGCCATTGCCGGTTTTGCCAAAGGGCGACCGGCGCGGGCTACATGATTCAACCGGTGTTTGACGACAGCGACTTCACAGTGACATCAGGAAACCCTGAGGTTTTCCATGCGGTTTCGGACGGGTCTGGCAAGATCATCCATGTGCATTTCTGCGCGCGCTGTGGGACCAAGCTCTGGCTGAGTTTCGAACGGTTTCCAGGCAAGGTGGGCCTTTACGCCGGAACCTTCGATGACCCTTGCTGGTTTGACATCACGCCCGACATATCAAAGCATATCTTCCTCAAAGAGGCGCGCCGCGACACGGTCATTCCTGCAGGCATCCCGACATATACTGCACATGTGGTCGCCAAGGACGGCACGCCGCAACCTGCCACGGTGTTTGACACCTGCCGGATCATCGGGGCGGACTGAAAGGTAAAACCCCGGCACTGCAGGCCGGGGTTTTCAGGGTTTCTGTCGCAATGGTCAGTCGATCAACGGCAACAGCGCATCCAAGGACTTTTTCGCATCGCCATAGAACATCCGCGTGTTTTCCTTGTAGAACAGCGGGTTCTCGATGCCCGAATAGCCTGTCCCCTGCCCGCGCTTGGACACGAACACCTGCTTGGCCTTCCAGCACTCCAGCACCGGCATGCCGGCAATCGGCGAATTCGGGTCTTCCTGTGCCGCCGGGTTCACGATGTCATTCGAGCCGATCACGATGGCCACGTCCGTGGATGGGAAATCCTCGTTGATCTCGTCCATCTCCAGCACGATGTCATAGGGCACCTTCGCCTCGGCCAGCAGCACGTTCATGTGGCCGGGCAGACGCCCCGCCACCGGGTGGATGGCAAAGCGCACGGTCTTGCCCTTGGCGCGCAGTTTGCGCGTCAGTTCGCTGACCGACTGCTGCGCTTGTGCCACGGCCATGCCGTATCCCGGAATGATGATGATGCTGTCGGCATCGTTCAGCGCTGCCGCCACACCTTCGGTATCAATGGCAATCTGCTCGCCCACCACTTCCATCGCAGGCCCCGTGGTGCCGCCAAAGCCGCCAAGGATGACGCTGATAAAGCTGCGGTTCATTGCCTTGCACATGATGTAAGACAGGATCGCACCAGATGAGCCTACCAGCGCGCCCACCACGATCAGCAGGTCATTGCCAAGGCTGAACCCGATCGCCGCGGCCGCCCAGCCAGAATAGCTGTTCAGCATCGACACAACCACCGGCATGTCGGCCCCGCCGATGCCCATGATCAGGTGATAACCGATGAACAGTGCGGCCAGCGTCATGCCCACCAGCGCAAGGCTGGAGCCGGTTTGCAGATACACCACCAGCAGCACCAAGGATATGGCCGCCGCGGACGCATTCAGTAAATGCCCCCCCGGCAGTTTCGTGGCCTTGCCATCAACCTTGCCCGCCAGCTTGCCATAGGCGATCACCGACCCTGTAAAGGTCACCGCACCGATGAACACGCCAAGGAAGGTTTCCACCCGCAGGATCGAAATCTCGACCGATGATTTCTTGGCCAGCACAGCGGCAAAACCGTCCAGCGCGCCCTTGGCCTCGGCCGTGAGGCCAGCAAGACCCGCCATTTCGATATGCGTGTTATAGCCAATGAACACCGCGGCCAGACCAACCAGCGAATGCATTGCCGCCACCAGTTGCGGCATTTCCGTCATCTGAACGCGTTGCGCCACGATCCAGCCAATCGCGCCACCGCCAAGGATCAGCGCTGCGCTCAGCCACCACAGGCCCGAGCCGGGCCCCATCAGCGTGGCGATGACGGCAAGGGTCATGCCCACGATGCCATACCAGACCGCGCGCTTGGCGCTTTCCTGCCCGGAAAGCCCGCCCAGCGACTGGATGATCAGAACTGCTGCAACCACATAGGCCGCTGTTGTAAATCCGAATGCCATCGCCTTGCCCCCTTACGACTTCTGGAACATGGCAAGCATGCGCCGGGTGACCATGAAGCCACCGAAAATGTTGATCCCCGCCATGAACACCGACAGTGCGGCAAGGATGATGACCAGCCAGTTGCCCGACCCGATCTGCATCAATGCGCCCAGAATGATGATGCTTGAGATGGCATTGGTAATGGCCATCAGCGGCGTGTGCAGGCTGTGACTGACATTCCAGATCACCTGCACGCCGACGTAAACCGACAGCACGAAGACGATGAAATGCTGCATGAAGCTGGCCGGCGCATAAAGCCCTGCCAGCAGGATCAGCCCGCCGCCCACCACCAGCATGCCCACCTGATTGCGCGTTTCGGTCTTGAAGGCCGCAGCTTCCTGCGCGCGGCGTTCCTCGGGCGTCAGTTCAACCACCTTGGGCTTCGGCTTTGCTGCCGCGATGGCGGCAATCTTGGGCGGGGGCGGCGGATAGGTCACTGCGCCTTCATGCGCTACGGTTGCACCGCGGATTACGTCATCTTCCATGTTGTGGAAAATCACGCCATCCTTCTTTGGTGTAAGATCGGCCAGCATGTGCCGGATATTGTTGGAATAAAGCGTGGATGACTGTGCGGCCATCCGGCTGGGAAAATCCGTGTAGCCGACAATCGTCACGCCATTATCTGTGACGATCTTCTGGTCCGGCACGGTCAGATCGCAGTTGCCGCCACGTTCCGCCGCAAGGTCAACAATCACCGACCCCGGCTTCATCATGGCCACCATATCTGCCGTCCACAGCTTTGGCGCAGGCCGCCCCGGGATCAGCGCCGTGGTGATGACGATGTCCATCTCGGGTGCCAGTTCGCGGAACTTTGCCAGCTGCTTGGCCGCGAATGCCGGGCTGGAGGGCGCCGCATAACCACCCGTGGCCGCGCCATCGGGCAATTCACTCGCGTCAAATTCCAGAAACACGAAATTCGCGCCCATCGATTCAATCTGCTCGGCCACTTCCGGCCGCACATCAAAAGCATTCACGATCGCGCCCAAGGACACGCTTGTCCCAATCGCCGCAAGGCCCGCAACGCCCGCGCCCACAACCAGCACCTTGGCCGGCGGCACCTTGCCTGCCGCTGTCACCTGCCCTGTGAAGAAGCGCCCGAAATTATTCCCCGCCTCGATCACCGCGCGGTAGCCTGCGATATTGGCCATGGACGACAGCGCATCCATCTTTTGCGCCCGGCTGATGCGCGGCACCATATCCATCGCGATGACTGTCGCACCCTGCGCGTTCACCGCGTCCAGCAGTTCCGTATTCTGCGCGGGCCAGAAGAACGAAATCAGCGTCTGGCCTTTGCGTAGTGCTTTCGCCTCGGCCATTTCCGGCCCGCGCACTTTCACAATCACATCCGCCGCCGCCAGCACCGCCTTGGCATCCGGCAGAACCGTCACCCCTGCAGCCGCGTAAACCGCATCCGAAAAGCCCGCCTTGGCCCCCGCTCCCGATTGGATCACGCATGTGTGCCCCAGCTTGATCAGCTGAGCCACTGATTCAGGCGTCATCGCCACGCGGTTCTCGCCCGCAAAAACCTCTGTTAGCGCACCGATTTTCACGACCTGTCCCCCTTGTGGCCCTTACCGCGACATATCACCGCGCAATAAAGTTTCAATCTCTGACAGATGCAAGCCGTCATCTTTCGTAACGTGCAGTTAAATCCAGCGACGTGTGTCCCGCATGTAAGCGCCGAAGGCATTGCCGAACTTGCGCGCCAGACGCGCCTCTTCGGCCAGAATGAACCGCCGTTCGATCACCCAGACAAACAGCGGCACCAGGGGCAGCGCCAGAACAGCCTCCCAGCGCAGGATCAGCCCGGCCAGAACAAGTGCATCACCCAGATAAATCGGGTTTCGCGTCTGTTTGAAGATGCCCGATGTCACCAGATGGCCCGCCTCCATATGCGGCACCACGGTCGTGCGGAACTTGCGCATTTCCACCACCGCCAGCAGCATCAGCACAAGGCCACCGCCAATCAGCAGGCCCGCCAGCAACTGCCCCGCCTGCCCCAGTGACAGATGCAAGGGATCAAGCCGCCCGATCTGCCATGCCAGCGCAAGGGCAGCGGCCAGCCAGACCGGCGGAATATCCAGCCATTTCAGAATGTCCTTCATGCGGTCAGGCCTAACAGTTTGCCACAGCTTTGTCAGCCCCATGCCCCCTTGACCTTGGCCCCGGTGCAAGGGACGGTGCCCATCAAACCAAGGGGCCCTTCGATGACAGATTTCGCCGCCACCCGCAACATGTTTCATCTGCCGGAAGGCATGATCTACCTTGATGGCAATTCGCTAGGCCCCCTGCCCGTGGCCGCTGCGGCCCGCGTGGCGCAGGCCGTGACGGATGAATGGGGCCAGATGCTGATTACCGGCTGGAACAAGGCCGGCTGGATGGATCAGCCCGCCCGCGTGGGTGACCGTATCGCGCGGCTGATCGGGGCGGCACCGGGCAGCGTGGTGATGGGCGATACCCTGTCGATCAAGGTCTATCAGGCGCTGGCCTCGGCTTTGGAGATGAACCCCAAGCGCCGCGTGATTCTGTCCGACACAGGCAATTTCCCGTCCGACCTTTACATGGCCGAAGGCCTGTGCCTCACGCTGGGTGGCCAGTACCGGCTAAAGACCGTCGCGCCCGAAGAGGTGATGTCCGCCATTGATGACACGGTCGCCGTCACGCTGATCACGGAAGTGGATTACCGCACAGGCCGCCGCCATGACATGGCCGATATCACGCGCCGCGCGCATGAAATGGGTGCCCTGACGATCTGGGATCTGGCCCATAGTGCGGGCGCTTTCCCCGTTGATCTGACGGGTGCAGGTGCCGACTTCGCCGTGGGTTGCACCTATAAATACCTCAACTCCGGCCCCGGCGGCCCGGCCTTCATCTACGTCGCCCCGCGCCATGCCAATGTCGCCCGCCCTGCCCTGTCCGGCTGGCTGGGGCATGAGGCGCCCTTTGCCTTTGATCTGGCTTATCGCCCCGGCACCGGGATTGAGCGTATGCGCGTGGGCACCCCGCCCGTGCTGCAACTCGCCGCGTTGGAGGCAGCACTTGATGTCTGGGATCACGTCGATCTGAACGATCTGCGCGCTGCATCGTTGCGCCTGCAGGACCTGTTCATAAAGCGCGTGGAAACGCAGATCCCCGGCCTGCAACTCGCCACCCCCCGCTCGCACGCCATGCGCGGATCGCAAGTGTCATTCCGCCACCCCGAAGGCTATGCCATCATGCAGGCCCTGATCGCCGAAGGCGTGGTGGGTGATTTCCGCAGCCCCGATATCCTGCGCTTTGGCTTTACGCCGCTGTTCATTGATGAAGATGACGTGGCCCGCGCCGTCAACATCTGGGCCCGCATCATGGAACTGGGCACCTGGGACAAGCCCGCCTTCAAACAGCGCAACCGCGTCACCTGACACCGCACCTTTCATCTTTGCACAAATATCCTCGCGGAAGGCCCTGCCTTGCACCCTCAACCCACCATCCGCCCCTTCCGCGCCGAAGACCGCGCCGCCACCGCGCTGGTCTTCTACCGCGCCGTGCGTGAAGGCGCTGCGGGCTATTACACGCCCGAACAAATCGCGCATTGGGCACCCTCACCCGAACCTGACTATAGCAAACCGGCCAAGCTTCTGGATCAATGGGCATGGGTGGCCGAAGAGAATGGCCAGATCACCGGCTTCATGTCGCTTGCCCATGACGGGCTGCTGGACATGGCCTTCGTCCTGCCCGAGGTCATGGGCAAAGGCACTGCCGCAGCGCTTTATGACGTGCTTTTGGCCAAGGCACGCGCGGAAGGTCTGCCACGCCTGACCGTTGATGCCAGCGTCTATTCGCATGGCTTCCTGAAGAAACGCGGCTGGCAGGTCGATTGGCAGGGCGACCGCGTTTATGATGGCGTGGCTTTCTTTGGCTATGCCATGTCGCTGGTGCTGGGCGAAAACCCCGCCCCATCCTGACCCAGCAAGACGCCGGGTGCCATGCCTCCGACCTGCCGGATGCATCGTTCTACTTTGAGACATTCTTCGACACACATTTCCGTGATCACCGTCGCCAATCCTTTGGCTATCAGTGCAGGCCCCACCGCCTGACCCGCGCCACTTTGGGTGCGCAAAGCTGCACTGCGTGGCTGCAATGCAGAACTTCCCGCGGGTAGGGTCACACGAGCAATGCTGCAAGCGCCGCCTGCTTTGTGCGGCTTAGCTGCAATGGGCTGTTCGGCAGACGCAAAAGCAGCACAAGACTTTGAAAGGTTTCTGTATTTCTTCATCGCCGACGCGACGCGCGCAGGCAGGCTGACCCGCTGCCTGAAAAGCTGACCGATATCAATGTTCCACCGCTTGTGGCGCAACCATCGTATCCGACCCTGCCGCATGATCGGCCTCACGCCCGCCACTGAAGCTTTATCAGGTGTGGCCAATTTGCGCCGCATACCCGACGTTCGGCTGCTTCGTTATCCGTGCGACCTAGGCATCTGTCTGTGATGCTTTGACCAATTGTCACGCTTCGGCTAGGGTTTTTTGCAAAGATTCCCCCGGCGGTCCGTTTTTCCGCCCAATCAGAGATTGCCCGCATGTTGCGCACTTGCTTGAATGTTTCGGCTGTTCTGGCTGTCACGACCGCCCTTCTGGGCTGTGTGCCGACCACAACCACTACCGCCACTACCGAAGACGCCGCGCCAAAGATTGAAGCGCCCGCATCAGTTGATACCAGCACGGCCTACCTTGCCACATCGGACAATGGCTTTGAGGTGCCTGCCGTCCCGGTGGAGCAGGTGCCAGAACCCTACCGCCGTCAGATTGTGGCCTATGAAACCGATCAGGCCCCCGGCACGATCATCATCAACCCGGCAGAGCGGGTTTTGTACTTTGTCACCGGCAACAACCGCGCCATCCGCTATGGCATTGCCGTGGGCCGCGAAGGTTTCGAATGGTCGGGCGAAGCCCTGATCACCGAACGCAAGCCCTGGCCCACCTGGACGCCACCGCCCGAAATGATCGAACGCAAGCCCGAACTGGCACAATGGGAAGACGGTCAACCCGGTGGCCCAACCAACCCTTTGGGCGCGCGCGCGTTGTATCTGACGACGAATGGCGTTGATTACGGCTACCGCATCCACGGCACGCCGGAATGGGATTCGATCGGTTCGAACGCCTCGTCGGGCTGTATCCGCATGATCAATCAGGACGTGATGGATCTGTACAACCGCGTGCCCGATGGCGCCAAGGTCATCGTGATGAACCGCGATGGGACCTTCCCGTCGGGCCTGACCTTGCCACCACCGCAGCCCCGCCGCGAAACCCCGCGTCAGACCCCGCGCCCTGCACGCACCGCAGCACCTGATCCTGTGGTCGCAGCACCGATCGTTGCTCCGCCCTTGCCGGCACGCCTGCCCATGGCACCCGATCTGATTGTTGCACCACCGCCAACCACACCAGCAACCCCGGTCGTACCCGCACCTGTGGCCGCACCTGCGATTGCGGCCCCCGTCCTTGCTGCTCCGACCGTTGCTGCCCCGGCAACAACCGCTCCGGCGGCGACGACGCCCGTGGTTCCTGCACCTGCTGCGGCCACCGCACCGGCATGTGTGCCCACGGCCACAACGCCTTGCCCTGTGCCGAACAACTGATGTTTATCAAGACCGTGTGTGACTAACCTCTCACACGTTCTGAACTTAGCGCAGCCACTTCTCGTAGTCGCTGACCAGCAGATGCGTGGGCGCTGTGTCTTCCTCAATGTCGGCAAAGCGTCCGATCGGATCAACGAAAACGTTGTCCGTCACATCATCGTTTACCGTGCTGACCTCACCGATCAGCACATCCCCGCCGTCACCCCAGAACGCATGCCAGTCCCCCGGCATCAGCGTGACACTTTCTCCCGGTGCCAGCCGCAGCTTTTCACCCGGCCCATAGGTCCGCGCAATACCGTCGCAGAGCACACGCCCGCCACGATCCTGCGCGAACTGCCCCTGATCATCTGATCCGTACAGTTCCACTACCAGCGTCGCCCCGCCCCGGTTGATGATGTCTTCTGCCTTGATCACATGCGTATGCATCGGCGAAAGCTGATCCTGCCGGCTGATCAGCAGCTTTTCCGCATAGCACATGCCCCCGCCGCGCTGCAGATCGGCCAGACTGCCGTTGCGCAGGGTGAACAGGAACAGCCCCAGCTCATCAAACCGGCCCTGCCCGTAATCCGTAATGTCCCAGCCCATGCGGCTGTCCACAATACGGCGAGCATCCGTGCGCGCGCGGAATTCGTCAGGCGTCCAATAGGCAAAGGGCGGAAGGACAAAGCCATAGTGGCGGATCATCTCATCCGCTGCTGCCATGATATCATTGATCCGCGACCGCTTCATCTGTGCACCCAAACGCTGAATTTGCGGCAACTATAACGATGATGTGACCAGCGTCCAGCAAGTGTGATGCGTAAACAGCCGATGAACCGCAAGCAAAGGGTCAGAAACCGGGCGCTTTGGGACCGTTGCACCCAAGGTGGGCCATCACGCCGCCGCGCGCCGCCCTGCCCAGGCCGCCACCGCAGCACCAAACGCCTGAAACAACGGGCGCGACACCGGGTCTTCGCCCGCGCGCCATTCCGGGTGCCACTGCACTGACAGCGTAAAGCCCGGTGCACCCTGCACATAGATCGCCTCTGGCGTGCCGTCCGGGGCCAGCCCATCCACCACGACCCGCGCGCCGGTGCGTGCAATCCCCTGCCCGTGCAGCGAGTTGGTCATCACCTCGGACGTGCCCATCAGGCGATGAAACACCCCGCCTTCAGTAAACCGCACCGCATGGCGCAACGCGAATTTTTCTTCAACCGTGCCATCAGGCGGCATGCGGTGGTTCATCCGCCCCGGCAGATCGCGGATTTCCGGGTGAAGGCTGCCCCCCATCGCCACATTCACCTCTTGAAAGCCCCGGCAAATGCCCAGAAACGGCTGGCCACGTTCCACGCAGGCCTGCACCAGTGGCAGGGTGATCGCATCGCGTGCCCGGTCAAATGCGCCATGCGCGGGCGTTTCATCTTCGCCATATTCACTGGGGTGCACGTTTGGGCGGCCACCTGTCAGCAAGAACCCGTCGCACAGATCCAAAAGCTCGGCCACCGACACAAAGCGCGGATCCGTCGGAATCATCAGGGGCAATGCCCCGGCAACACGCGCAACGGCCTCGGAATTACTGGTGCCAGTGGCATGCACTTCATAATCGCCGTTCAACAGGCTGATATTTCCGATGATGCCGACAACCGGTCGGCGATGCGCCTGCGCCATCTGTCCATTCCCTTGGGCCTGCCTTACACATACCCCCACCGCGCGGGCAGTAAAAGGGCCCGCAAGGCACAGCTGCCCTGCGTCGCTGCGCAAAGGCCCACCTCACGATGCTGTGGCTTTCCTGTGCGCGCGCCTTAGCTATAGAAGAACAAAAAAGGAGCATACCATGATCCGCCATATGACCATCATCGCCTGCCTCGCCCTGTCACCCGCGGCCTTCGCCCAGACAGCGGATCACAGCGGCCATAACACGGCAGGCACTGACGCCTCGGCATCGACGCAGGCTTTTATCGCGGCCAATGACAAGATGCATGCGGATATGGCAATTGAATACACCGGCAATGCGGATGTCGATTTTGTCCGGGGCATGATTGCGCACCATCAGGGCGCAGTGGACGCCGCACGTGTAGTGCTGGAACATGGCACAGACCCCGAGGTGCGGGCCTTTGCCGAAGGCGTGATCGCCGCCCAAGAGGCCGAGATTGCCTGGATGAACGCATGGCTGGCGGCCAACGCGCCCTAAGGCTTTCTTGCGCGCGCAAAGCATGGTTGACTGTGCCCAACGGGGGAGCGCGGCATGCCAATTCTGATCACCGGTGCCGCGGGCATGTTGGGGCGCAAGCTGACCGATGCCATTCTTGCGGGCGGCTTGCCCGCTGATCGGCTGATCCTGACGGATGTCGTCGCACCGACCGCCGCCCCAACGGCTGGCATAGCGGTTGACTGTATTGCCGCCGATCTGGCCCAGCCTGCCACGGCGAAGCAGTTGATCGCGCAGCGCCCCGAAGTGATCTTTCACCTTGCGGCCATCGTCAGCGGGCAGGCAGAGGCGGATTTCGAAACGGGCTATGCGATCAACCTTGATGCCACACGGCACCTGTTTGATGCCATCCGCGCCCAGCCCGATTACTGCCCGAAGGTGATCTTTTCGTCGTCCATTGCGGTGTTCGGCGCGCCCTTGCCGGATATCATTGCTGATGATTTTCACCTGACGCCGCGCTCCAGCTATGGCACGCAAAAGGCGATGGGCGAGTTGTTGCTGGCCGACATGACCCGCAAAGGGCATATGGACGGCATTGCCCTGCGCCTGCCCACCATCTGCATCCGGCCCGGAGCGCCGAACAAGGCTGCGTCAGGCTTTTTCTCGGGCATCCTGCGTGAACCCCTTTCGGGCAAACGTGCGACGCTGCCCGTGCGCGATACCTTGCGCCACTGGTTTGCCAGCCCGCGTGCGGCGACGGGGTTTTTCCTGCATGCGGCCGGGCTTGATACGCGCAGGCTGGATGGCCAGACCGCCCTGAACATGCCGGGCCTGTCAGCGACGGTGGCCGATCAGATTGCCGCCCTGCAGGCCTATGCGGGCGCGGATGCGACGCAGCTGATCGACCGTGTCCCTGATGCGGCCATCAGCGCCATTGTCGAAACCTGGCCCCGCGCCTTTGACGCGCGCCGCGCCACGGCCTTGGGCTTTCAGGCGGATGCGGGGTTTGACCAGATCATCGCGGCCTATGTGCAGGATGATCTGCCGCGGGCCTGAACCCGCGCGACGCCGCAAGGAAACGCCGGGCAGACCGCAGGAAGTTCAGCTTGCCAGCGACCGCGTTGCTGCTGCCAAGCCCGGCCCATGCGCAATGCCAAGGGCCTGCATACCCGTCTCCATCACCGCCAGCGCGCCCAGCGTCATATGCGCGTTCACATGCCCCATATGCCCGACGCGCAGCCAGCCATCCGCCAGCGGATCATCCGGGGATCCCATGCCAAGACCAATGCCCAGCGTCACGCCCGCCTGTGTTTCCACCCAAGCCCGCAGGCGCGTGGCATTGTCCCCCCCCATCCGCACCGATGTGACCGAACAGCCGCGCACCGCAGGGTTAGCCACATTCAGGCCAATCGCCGCATTGCCGCTGCCCCAGCCATCCACCGCCGCCCAAACCGCTTGCGCGAGCTGTTGGTGCCGCGCCCAGATGGCTGGCAGGCCCTCTTCGTTGATCATGTCCAGCGCCTCGCGCAGGCCATAAAGGTGGTTGGTGGGCGCAGTCCCGCACCAGTGCTGCCAGTAATCCTGCGCATCCACCCGTGGACCCCAGTTCCAGTAGGGCGTGCGCAAATCGGCCTGCACCGCCTTTGCCTTGTCATTGAACCACACGAACCCCAGGCCCGGCGGCGTCATCAGCCCTTTCTGGCTGGCCGCCACCGTCACATCCACGCCCCAGGCATCCATCCGGTATTCATCGCAGCCCAGCGATGCGATGCAATCCACCGCCAGCAGGGCTGGATGCCCCACCGCGTCCATCACCCCGCGCAACGCCGCGATATCCGTCTTGACCGTGGATGATGTATCTACATGCGTGGCCAGCACCGCCTTGAAGCTGTGTGTTTTGTCTGCACGCAGCGCCGCCTCGACGCGTACCATGTCGGGTGCTGTGCTGCGCCCGAAATCCAGCACCTCAACCTCAACCCCCATCGCCCGCGCGTGGTTCGCCCAGCCAAGCCCGAAATTGCCCACCGATATCACCAGTGCCCTGTCGCCCCGGCTGAACATGTTGGCATTTGCCGCTTCCCATGTGCCGTGGCCATTGGCGATGTAGGCCGCCACATGCCCCGTCGTGCCCGCAACGGCGCGCAGGTCTGGCCACAGGCTTGCCGTCAGATCATGCAGCGGACCTTCGTAGATGTTCGGGCTGCCCCGGTGCATCGCCCGCAACACACGTTCCGGCATGACCGAAGGCCCCGGGATCGCAAGATAAGGCTGGCCGTTTGAGAGGGACATGAAACGCTCCGACAAGACTGCTGTTGCGTTGGCTAACACCCGCCGCACTCCGCCGCAACCTTGCAGCCCCACGCCTTTTCGGGATAACGCTATGGCCCATGGTGCCCCTGCCCGTAAAGGCCGACCCCTTGCCCAAGACTGACACCAACCGCCCCCAGACCAACGGCAGCCTGTTCGCGCGTTTGTGGCGCAGCTATCTGGCCGCGCATAAGGGCCGCATGGCGCTCGCGTTTTTGTTCATGGTGATCGAAGGGGCCACTCTTGGCTTTTTGTCATGGCAGCTGGAACCCCTGTTCGACGACGTGTTCACCAAAGGGTCGGACGGTGCCTTGTTGCAGGTGGGCCTCGTCATCCTTGCCCTGTTCCTGATCCGCGCAACATCCATGGTCATCGGCCGTGGCCTGATGGCAGGCATTTCCGCCCGCGTCTCGGCCGCCATGCAAACCGATCTTTTGCGCCATATCCTGCGGCTGGATGGCGGCTTCTTTCAGGCCAATTCCCCCGGTCAGCTGATTGAGCGTGTGCAGGGCGATACGCTTGCCGTGCAAGGTGTGTGGTCTACGCTGATTACCGGCATCGGGCGTGATCTGGTGGCCTTGATCGGCCTCTTCGCCGTCGCCCTGTCCATCGACTGGCGCTGGACGCTGTCCGCCCTGATCGGCGCACCATTGCTGATCCTGCCCACGCTGGTCGTGCAACGGTACATCCGGCGCAAAACGGGGCAGATGCGTGATCAGGCAGGCCTGCGCGCCACACGCCTGGACGAGATTTTCCATGGTATTCAGGCCATCAAGCTGAACCGGATGGAAGATTACCAGACCAGCCGCTTTGCCAGCATCGTAACGCGCATCGTGCGCTTTGATGTGCGCACCACGCTGGGCCGCGCCATGATGCCTGCGATGATCGACATCGTCACCGGCCTTGGTTTTTTCGCCGTGCTGATGCTGGGCGGCCATGAGGTGGCGCGCGGTGAACGCACGGTGGGCGAATTCATGGCCTTTTTCACCGCCATGGCCCTGACCTTTCAGCCCATCCGCCGCTTGGGTGATCTGTCTGGCCTGTGGCAGATCGCAGCCGCCAGCCTTGAACGCGTCTATGCCCTGCTGGATACCGCCCCCCTGTCCAGCCGTCCGCAAGCCTTGCAAGGCAATCGCTTTGCGGCCCCGGAAATCACCCTGCGCGATGTGACCTTTGCCTATGGCGATACACCCATTCTGCGCGGCCTGTCATTTACTGCGCCTGCCGGCGGCATGACCGCACTTGTCGGTGCATCCGGGGCCGGAAAGACCACGGTGTTCCACCTGCTGACGGGCCTGATGGAGCCTGCCTCAGGCCAGATCATGATTGCGGGCACGGACACGGCCACGCTCAGCCTGCCTGACCTGCGCGCCAACTTTGCCGCTGTGTCGCAGGATACGGCCCTGTTTGATGAAACGCTGCGCGAGAACATCCTGCTTGGGCGCAGCGATGTGTCAGCCGGCGCGCTTGATGCAGCCCTGACCGCCGCCAACGTAAGTGATTTCGTGGCTACCCTGCCCGCAGGCATTGATACCCCCGCAGGCCCGCGCGGATCGGCACTGTCAGGTGGCCAGCGCCAGCGGGTGGCGATTGCCCGCGCCGTGCTGGCCGATGCACCCATCCTGCTGCTGGATGAAGCAACGAGCGCGTTGGATGCCCAATCCGAAGCGCTGGTATCCGCCGCCCTGATGCGCCTGTCCGAAGGGCGCACGACATTGGTCATTGCGCACCGCCTGTCTACCGTGCGCAATGCCGACAAGATCGTGGTCATGGACCAGGGCCGCGTGGCCGAAGAAGGCACGCATGATGATCTGCTGGCGCGCGGTGGCCTTTATGCCAGCCTGTATAACCTGCAGTTCAAAGGGGGCACAGATGGCTGAACGCGCAACGGGACGGGTGATCTGGCAGGTCACGGGCAAGGATGCGCTGCCGTTTCTGCAGGGCCTTGTGTCAAATGACGTTTTGCCCTTGGGCAAGGGCGCAGGCATTGTCTGGGCAGCACTTCTGACACCGCAAGGCAAGTATCTGGCGGATTTCTTTGTGGTGAACACCGGTGACGCGTTGCTGATCGACATTGCCGATCAGCTTGCCCCTGCCACCCTCCGCCGCCTGACCATGTACCGCCTGCGCGCCGATGTGCAGATCGTGCCCACGGACATGCCCGTCGCGCGCGGCCTTGGCACTGCACCGCCGGGCGCCCTGCCCGACCCGCGCCACCCTGCACTTGGCTGGCGTGCCTATGGCATGACCGCGGGCGACCCCGTGATTGACTGGGATGCCATCCGCGTGGCGCATCTGATCCCCGAAGCGGGCCGCGAACTGATCCCGGATGAAAGCTATATTCTCGAATTGGGGTTCGAGGCCCTGCACGGTGTGGATTTCCGCAAGGGCTGCTACGTGGGCCAAGAGGTTACCGCGCGCATGAAGCACAAGACTGACCTGCGCAAAGGGCTGGCTCGCGTAACCCTGTCTGCCCCTGCCCCCGAAGGCGCTGCCATTACGGCCGACGGCAAAGATGCTGGCACACTGCATACGGTCTCCGGCACGCAGGCACTTGCCTATCTCCGTTTTGACCGTGCGTCAGGACCGCTGAGCGCCGGTCTAACAACCGTCATCCTTACCCCATGACGCATCAGTGTGAATGACCGTTCCAGCGGATCAGCAGCTCATGCTCGATCCCTTTGAAACCCAGATAGAACACCAGCGCAAACGCTGCTTTGATAGCGATAATGGCCAGTTGCAACAACCCGCCCTCCATGATGGCCATCACGCCATGCATGGTCAGAAAATCAACATTTTTCACGGCTTGCATGAACAGGCCCAGCGAAAGCCATGCAAGCAAGATGGAACAGATGCCCATCAGCATGAACAACACGAATGAATGATAGGCTTTGGGGCGAAACCAGTCTGACATCGGGCAACTCCTTTGGGCAAGCCGCAAGGCAATTGTGCCGATGGCCTGCACACAATCAAGCCCGTTCGGAATATTCCAGCAATTCCGTATGCACGATGATCAGTTCATCCGCATTGATGAACGGGGGCACCATGATGCGCACGCCATTGTCCAGCACCGCCGGCTTGTAGGATTTGCTGGCCGTTTGGCCGTTCTGCACAGGCTCTGTCTCCACGATCCGGCATGTCACCTTCTGCGGGATCGCTACGCTCAGCGCCTCATCGCCGTAATACTGCACCGTTGCCATCATCCCGTCCTGCAGGAAAGGACGGCGGTCACCCAGCAGGTCGGCATCCAGTTCCGTCTGCTCAAACGTCTCGCCATCCATGAACACAAGGCGCCCGTCCGTTTCATAGAGGAATTGCTGGTCCTTGTTTTCCAGTTCCACCCGCTCCACCTTGTCTTCCGACCGGAAGCGTTCGTTCAACTTGCGCCCGTCGCGCAGGTTCTTCAGCTCGACCTGTGCAAAGGCCCCGCCCTTGCCCGGTTTGACGTGGTTCACCTTGACCGCTGCCCACAGGCCTGCGTCATGCTCCAGCACAAAACCCGGCTTGATTTCATTTCCGTTGATCTTTGGCATTGTGGCAAAACCTTGACGAGATGTTGAAAGGATCAAGGCGCACCCTATATATGGGCAGTGGGTGGCTGGCAAGCAAACTAGATACAGTAGGGTTTGCTCGCAGTTATGTAAAAAATGCATGACAGACATGAAAAAACAGTTGCCCCGAATCACGCTTTAGTCGCTAGGTTCGCGGCATATCGAAAAAGACAAGATACGAAGGTAGGGGCGACGGCATGGCCGATTTCGTGGATAGTACAGCGTTCAACTTTGAACAGGGTCAGCGCGCGCGCAAGCTGTTTGCTGCCGTCGTTCTGGCAGCACTTGATGACGCCATTGCTGATGACAAGAAGTATGGCAACGGTCCGGATCAGATTGCCCGTTGGGCGCGTTCGCGCGATGGCCGCGAAGTGCTGTCTTGCGCCGGGATTGACCCGAATGAACGCGTGGTCAAGGGGTTGATGGAGTTCGTGTCCAAAGGCGTGCGCACGTCCGTTGCGCTGTCGCGCGAGGAAAGCGAACGCCGTCATGCACTGGAAATGGAAGCAGAAGCCGCCTGATCAGCGCGCTTTGCATGCAATACGAACGCGCCCCATGCGGGCGCGTTTTGCATTTCGGGCTATGGATCAGTCCAGATCCTGCGTCATTAAGGCGCGGTTGATCTCGGCCCGCACCAGCTTGCGCACGTTGCGCGTGATGCGCTCACCCAGCCCGCCTTGCAGTTCTTCGCGGATGATCTCGCGTACGATGTCGCGCAGCATGTCCTCGTCCAGCTCGGTCAGTGCAGGCTGGTCGGCAAAATCGCTTTCCTCTTCTGCCAACGCAGCAATTGCTGCGGCCTCGGCAGCGTCATCTTCAGCCGTCCCGTCATGCTGACCTGCGAATGCAGGCACCTCTGGGGCCTCTTCTGCCCAATTTCCCGAAACGTCAGCCTCTGCAGCATCTTCAGACACGGGCGCGGCAATTACCTCGGCATCTTCGACAACGTCGATGACATCAGGGGCAACCCATGACGATTCAGGCCAGTCCGGCACAGGCATCACATCGCCCAATTCCGCTTCGTAGCCGTCTTCCGGAAGGCCGGCGCCGATGGTGGTGACGGTATCAGCGACATCCGCGCTGTTGGGTTCGGCGGCAAGATCAACCCGGTTTGCGTGGTGAAGGAACATCGGAAACGCCGCCACGTCCGCCTCTGTCAGATCATCCGACGCCGTCACTTCGGCATCTGAAACCTGGGTGCTGTCATCCGCACCCGAAGCATTCAGGGCTGCGGCAAGATCTGCATCCAGATCAATGTCCAACGCATCATTCGGTGCAACAACAGGATCAGGCACAACACGCAGGGCAGGCGTCAGAATCAGCTTGTCTTCCACCGCTGCAGGCTTTGGCCGCAGATCCTCGGCCACAAGGCGGCGGATCGATGACAGCACATCCTCAATCTCAACCGAGCTCATACGCTCAACCATGCCAGCCCTGCCCTGCCCTATGCCCGCTGTGCGGAACCCTGTTCTTGCAAACCTAAACCGAATAGCGCCGCAAAACAAGAAATTGCGGCAAAATGATTAACGGCCTGTTATTGGATTATTCGTTCGCGATGCGACCAAGGATCCGGTCAAGCGCCTCACCCTGGGCGCTGTGCACGGGCGCATCCTTGACCGTATTGTAATAGGCGGCAGGGTCATAGGTTGGCACACCCAGTCCCAGGTGATCGGCCGTAAGCAGCCCCATGGCTGAAAGCAGCCGGTACACCCCGACATAACGCTGCGCCTCGGCCTGCAACTTGCCAGCGCGGGCATCCAGCAATTCCTGTTCTGCATCAAGCACATCAAGCGTCGTGCGCGATCCAAGCGTTGCCTCTTCGCGAATGCCGTTGAACGCCTCTTGCGCGGCGGCGATCTGGCGATTGTTGGCTTCGATGCTGGCGCTTGTCACCAGAATGTTGGCCCAGGCATTGCCCACGGCCTGTTCGATCTGCAAACCCGTTTGCAACAAGGCCGCGCGCTGTGCTTCATCCTGCGCAATCGCCTTGCGCAGCAATGCGGCCCGCCGTCCACCGGTATACAAGGTCTGGTTCAACGACAGGCCCAGCGATTGCGTTTCCAGCCCGTTGTCAGTGATCCCGATGCTGCCTTGTGCGCTGATTGTCGGCTCAAAATCTGCGCGTGCACGCTCAATGGACAGGCCTGAAATCACAACCTGATGCTGGCTTTGCCGGACAGCAGGATGCGTGCGCAGGGCAACATCAACCGCTTCATCCTGACTGCGCGCCGTGCGTGGTGTCGATGGCAAGGGTTGCAGATTGCCCGGATAGGCGCCTGTTGCGGCCTTGTAGGCTTCACGCGCGACCAGCAGGTCACCCTCGGCTGCCGCAAGCTGTGCACGCGAACCGGCAAGGCGGGCTTCGGCCACGGATACATCGGTGCGGGTAATTTCACCCACATCAAAGCGGTCACGTGCGGCGCGCAGTTCCTGCGTGATCAGCCGCAGGTTGCTTTGGCGCAGGTCGACGATTTCGGTCGCAAGACGCACATCAACATAGGCCGTCACCGCATCAAGCAGCACCTGCTGTTCCACAGAAACAAGGCTTTCACGCGTGGCCAGCACCGTTTCCTTGGCGATTTCAATTGCCAGTGCCGACCGCCCGAAATCATACAAGGTCATCTCGGCGTTGAAGGCCAGCTGGCTGTTCAACGAATCGGAATCCAGCGTCACGCCGCCCGGCGTGCGGAATTCCTGATTGCGCCACTGTGATTGCATCGTGAACTGAACCACGGGCTGCAACGCACTGACCGCAATGGCAACATCCTCATCTGCAGCCCGCAGAACGGCGCGGTTCTGCTCCATCAGGTTCGAGTTGCGATAGGCCGCGATCAACGCATCGGCCAGCGTTTCGGCCTGCGCCATCAACGGGCTGAAGGCCATCATCGCAGCCACCAGAAAAACTTGGACCTTGCGCATCATTCACCTATCTCAGCGGCCGCACTGGCCTGCCATGTTGAACCTTTACCGCACGGTCCCGACTTACAGGCGGAACCCGCTGTTCATCCTGAAACCGGGCAGAACCGGGGCACCGGCATTAAAGATCGCACGCCAAGTCAGGCGCCCGTCAACCTTGTGGCCAATGCGCGCCTCGCCCAGTGCGCCCTGCATGAACAGGCAACCGATGCGCCCGCCCTCCTTGATCTGATCCAAAATCGCCTGCGGCACGGTTTCAACCGCCCCCTGCAGCACGATCGCATCATAGGGCCCGTGCTTTGCTGCACCCTCGGTCAAGGGACCGTGGATCACGGCTGCATTGTCAACGCCCTCGGCGCTCAGCGTGCGCTGCGCCTCGGCGGCATGATCGGCGTCTTCCTCGACGGCCATCACGGCATCGGCCAATTGCGCAATGATAGCGGTCGAGTAGCCAAGCCCGCAGCCGATATCGAGCACCAGTTCATTCGGCTGAATATCAAGCGCATCCAGCAACTTGGCCAGCGTTCTGGCCTCAAGCACCACCCGCCCCGCGCCCAGCGCAACGTTTTCGCCCATATAGGCCGCCTCACGCAGGTCGCGCGGCACATAGGCCTCGCGCGGGGTGCGCAACATGGCCGCGATGATCGGAAATTTGGTGACGTCCGAGGGGCGCACCTGTGTATCAACCATCATCACACGTCGTGCAGAAAAGTCAGCCATTGTCGCCTCTTGCAAGGTAAACCATCCAGTTCAAAACCGGATACGTCTATCTTGCACAGAAGACCAGCCGGGGCAACGGTCAGTCACAGGTTCCTGGCCCCGGACTGACACGAAATCGCAGCCAGCCCGCAGCCGATCATGCGCCCGGTGAAAGGCCCTTGAAGCGTGACCCCATCCAGCTGGCGGCCTGGTCGCCCATATGGCGGAACTTGTCTGACACATCGCGCAGCTTTGCCTCCCATTCCGGGTTGGGCTGCTGGCCCTCGGTGACCTTGAAGAAGGTCTGCATCAGGCAGGCAATGCAGAAGGGTTCGATCAGCGCGGCCTTCACGGCCCAGGCGAACACGAAGGCAAAGACAAAGCCGCCCGCCGCCACGTCACCCGGCATCATGTAGACCACCGCCGCCGCAGGGGCCAGCATCAGCAGGAACACGATCAGCGACAGCACCCATGAAATCACCGTCAACCAGGCGGCTGAAATCATCATGGGTTTGGCGTTTTGTGCATATAGAACAAGCGCTTCCTGCGCGTTCTTCCATGGGTTTTCGGCCTTGGTCCGCAGCCCGTGCGCGATGACCATTTCATCCACCAGCCCCACCGCAATCTTCAGGAAAGCCCGCAGGATGGACATGAACTTGTCGAGGCCCGGAATAGGGAAGAAAGACAGCAGCCCTTCGATGATGCCGGTAATCGCCCCGATCACGCCATGCACGATGCGGTCCAGCGCAAACAGCGCCGAAGCCTCGCCAAAGCGCGCGCGGACCACGCCCCAGGCATAGTCGATCTGCCCGCGCCCGCCCGGCACCTGCCCGCCTTCCAGCAGTTCCACCATCACGGCAATGTGCCCGGCCTTGACCAGATACAGCAGATAATCGCGGAAAAAGAAGATCACGCCAATGGTGCCGCCAAAGCCGATAGCCCCGCCCCAGAAGGTGGAATTGACCTGAAATTCATCCGTCCCAAAGGCACCAATTCCATAACCAAAACCCGCACCCGTGCCCGTGACAAGGATAATGGCGGTGGTGATGCCGAAGTAGACGATGATCCGGAAGACGATAAAGGGCATGGTGCGCGCCATCAACGACAGCGCCGTTCCAACAGAAAAATTCATCATATGTGCAATCCTCTGCCATTCAATGACAGCAGAATGTAACAGGTCACCCCACGCAATCAAGCCACTCGTAGGGTGCGCTACAGCGCACCACCGCTTGCAAAACCAAAGGCGCGGTGCGCTATAGCGCAAGCTACATCAGACCAGCCGGGGCCGTGCCAGCATCTTGCGTTCGCGCAGCATGGCAGACTTTGCCGTGCGGGCAATATCGGCTGCCGTCAGGCCCGCCTCGGCATACATGGCCGCCGGGCTTGCCTGATCAATGAAGCGGTCCGGCAGCGTCATCGTGCGCAGTGCAAGCCCGCCTTCCAGCATGCCCGCATTGGCCAGATGGTGCAGCGCCTGCGCGCCAAAGCCGCCCGTCGCCCCCTGTTCCACCGTGATCAGTGCCTGATGATGGCGCGACAGCTGTTCGATCAGGCCAGTATCCAGCGGCTTGGCAAAGCGCGCATCGGCCACCGTGGCCGAAATCCCTTCGGCCTCCAGCAATTCCGCCGCCGCCAGCACCTCGGCCAGATGCGCGCCGAAGGATAGCAGCGCCACATCCGTGCCTTCGCGCAGCACCCGGCCCTTGCCTATTGCCAAGGGCACACCGCGTGCGGGCAATTCCACCCCCACGCCTTCACCGCGCGGAAAGCGGAAGGCAATCGGGCCATCATCATGCGCAATCGCCGTGGCCACCATATGCACAAGGTCTGCCTCATCGCCTGCCGCCATCACGGTAAAGTTCGGCAGGTTGGCCAGATAGGCAATGTCAAAGGCCCCGCAATGCGTTGGGCCGTCCTGCCCCACAAGGCCAGCCCGGTCGATGGCAAAGCGCACTGGCAGGTTTTGCAGCGCCACGTCATGCACGATCTGATCATACCCACGCTGCAGGAAGGTGGAATAGATCGCGCAAACCGGCTTCATGCCACTGGCCGCAAGGCCCGCTGCAAAGGTCACCCCATGTTGTTCGGCGATGCCGACGTCATAGACCCGCGCAGCAAAGCGTTTGGCCATGATATCAAGGCCCGTTCCCGATGGCATGGCCGCTGTAATGGCCACCACACGCGCATCGCGCGCGGCCTCATCCGTCAGGGCATTGCCAAAGACTGCCGTATAGCTTGGCGCGTTGGATTTGGCCTTAGCCTGTTCGCCCGTGCTGACGTTGAACTTGCCTACGCCGTGATACTTGTCCGCCGCAGCCTCGGCTGGCGCATAGCCCTTGCCCTTGACTGTAACCACATGGATCAGCACCGGACCCGTCGCCCGCGCCCGCGCCGCGCGCAGGGTTGCCAGCAACGTGGGCATGTCATGCCCGTCAATCGGGCCGATGTATTCAAAGCCGAAACCTTCAAACATCGTCCCACCACCCGGCGTGCCCGTCACCAGCTCGCGCGCGCGGCGTGCGCCATCACGCAGGGGGCCGGGCAGCACAGCCTCAAACCCTTCGGCTGCCGCTTTCAGCGCAGCCAGCGGGCCTTTTTCGGCGATCGAGTTCAGATAGGTCGACATCGCGCCCACGGGTGGGGCGATGGACATGTCATTGTCGTTCAGAATGACGAACAGCCGCTTTTTCAAATGGCCTGCATGGTTCATCGCCTCATAGGCCATGCCTGCTGTAATGGCCCCATCCCCGATCACCGCAATCGTATCGCCCACCGGCATGCCCGCCTCGCGCCCCATGGCAAAGCCAAGTGCCGCGCTGATGCTGGTGCTGGAATGCGCCGCACCGAACGGGTCAAATTCACTTTCGGCCCGCTTGGTAAAGCCGCTCAGCCCCCCGCCCTGCCGCAAGCTGCGCATCCGGTCACGCCGCCCGGTCAGTATCTTGTGCGGATAGCACTGGTGGCCCACATCCCAGATCAGCTTGTCCAGGGGCGCCTGAAACACCGCGTG
>JBJOQW010000112.1:0-3412 GCA_046049665.1 Pseudomonadota bacterium
CGCTCCGTCATCGTCACGCCCGAATGCCATTCCGCAGGCCGCGCCCCAAAGCGCGCTTCCACCCGCGTCAGAAAATCTGCCGTCAGTGCAATTTCCGGCAGCAAGACCAGCGCCTGCCGCCCCAACCGCAGCGCCTCGGCCACCGCCTCCAGATACACTTCCGTCTTGCCCGATCCTGTCACACCCTTCAGCAGCGTCGTGCCATAGCCCCCCATCGCCACTGCCGCCACCAGCGCATCGCCCGCCGCCACCTGATCGCCCTCCAGCCGCATCAGCCCTTTCGGGTCCAACCGCGGAAACGGCGTGTCTTTCGGCGCGTCCTCCTCCAGCACCACACCCAGCTTGACCAGCCCCTTCACCACCGATGACGTCACCGCCGCTGCATCAACCAGTTCCGCCAGTGTCACCGCCGCCCCGCCAAAGCCCCGCAGCGCCTCGATCACCCGGAACCGCGCGTCTGTCATCTGGTTCGGCGCCGCCCCTGCCAGCCGATACACCCGCCGCGTTGCAGGCCCATCGCCAAGGCCCGGTGCCCGCGTTGCAAGCCGCAGCATCGCGGGCAGTGGCGTCAGCGTGTAATCCGCCGCCCGCGCCAGAAAGCTGCGCAATTCGGCCCGCATCGGGGCTGCATCCAGCACCCGGACCACTGACCGCACCTTTGCCGGATCAAACTTGCCCTCACCCGCCCCCCAGACCACGCCCAGCACCCGCCTTGGCCCCAGCGGCACTTCCACGAAATCACCCGTGCCACAGCCACCTTCGGGCGCTTTGTAATCCAGCACGCGGCCAAGCGGCTCTGTCGTCAGAACCCCCACCACCGCGCCTTCTGGAAACACCTGCTCGGCCACGCCCAAACCACCTTTCGTTGCTGACCAGATTGGGGTAAACCCCAGCCGAACCCGGCACAACCCACCACGAAGGACCCCGCCCCATGAAATTCTTTGTCGATACCGCAGACGTAGCCGCCATTGCCGAACTGAATGCCCTTGGCATGGTTGACGGGGTGACCACCAACCCATCGCTGATCCTGAAATCGGGCCGCGATATTCTGGAAGTCACCAAGGAAATCTGCGGCATCGTCTCTGGCCCCGTCTCGGCCGAAGTTGTGGCGCTGAAAGCGGATGAGATGATCGCCGAAGGCCGCAAGCTGGCTGCCATTGCGCCAAACATCGCCGTGAAAGTGCCGCTGACATGGGATGGTCTGAAAACCTGCAAGGTGCTGTCGGGTGAAGGCTTCATGGTCAACGTCACGCTGTGCTTTTCTGCCAATCAGGCGCTGCTGGCTGCCAAGGCAGGTGCCACGTTCATCTCGCCCTTCATTGGCCGCCTTGATGACATCAACCTTGATGGGCTGGACCTGATCGGTGACATCCGCACCATCTATGACAACTATGATTTCAAGACACAGATCCTTGCCGCCTCGATCCGTACCGCCAATCACGTCAAGGATTGCGCGCTGATCGGGGCTGATGTGGTGACGGCACCACCGTCAGTGATCAAGGGGCTGGCCAGCCATGTTCTGACGGATAAGGGGTTGGAGCAGTTCATGGCCGACTGGGCCAAGACCGGGCAGAAGATTCTATAAGTCGAGGAACTGGCACTTGCAGCTCTTGGCAGATTTGGCCCGTGACAAATCTGCCCGCGCCTGCCCCCCGCAGGGCAGGTGCGACAAGCGCACCCGCTGGGGCAGGCACGGGCAGATTAACAGCATCAGGATTGCGGACAGTCCCTTGCTCAAATCGTTGCCGATTTGGCCAACAAACCGATGGTCCTTCCACAGGAAGCCCCATCAGACGGTTTCGTAGGGTGCGCTAAAGCGCACCGCCCTTCCTCCCCCACAAAACCCGCCCGGTTCATGCACGCTTCACATATCCCCTAGATACCCCATGGGCACAAAAGCCACGGGTTCGATCCGTGCAATCCAACCGGGGTGACGGATGCGCTTTCCCGTGTATAATGCCGGAAAAATACAAATGAGCAGACGAACCCATGCTGAACCCAGACCTGCGCGACCGCATCATTGCGGAACCTGAAACGCTATTGGAAGACCGCGACGTGATGGATGCCCTGATCGCCGCCAATACCCGTGCCATGGGCAGCAATATCGTCGATCTGCGCGGCATCGCGATGGAGCGTTTGTCTACCCGCCTTGACCGGCTGGAAGATACCCACCGCACCGTCATTGCCGCGGCCTACGAAAACCTTGCAGGCACCAACACTGTGCACCGCGCCGTCTTGCAAATGCTTGATCCGCTTGCATTTGAGGATTTTCTGAAGTCCCTCGACGATGTCGCCCAGACCCTCAAGGTCGACAGCATCCGCCTTGTTCTGGAAAGCGTTCAGGGTGGCGATGCCCCTGCCCTGCGCCAGCTTGGCGACGTGCTGTTCGTAGCCGAACCCGGCTTTATCGCCGACTATATTGCTGGTGGCCGCAATGTCTCGCTCCGCCCCGTCACCCTGCGCCAGACAATTCCGCAATCTGACGCGTTGTACGGTGAACGCAGCCCCTATATCCGGTCAGAGGCGCTGTTGAAGCTGGATTTCGGCAAGGGCCGCTTGCCCGGCATGCTGGTGCTGGGGTCTGAGGACCCGCATCACTTCAAACCCACGCAAGGAACTGACCTGCTGTCATTCCTTGCCGCCGTGTTTGAACGCACCATGCGGCGCTGGTTGTCGTGACCGCTACCGCCAGCTTCCTGCACCCCGCCGCACAGGCCGCCCTGCAGGACTGGCTCACCCACCAACGCGCCCTGAATGGCGCTGCCGCCAACACCATCACCGCTTATGCGCGCGATGTGCAGGGCTATCTGCATTTCATGGCAGCGCATCAGGGGGGTGCTAGCGGCACAGCGGCCCTTGTCACCATTGCGCAATCCGATCTGCGCGCTTGGATGGCCGCCGAACGTGCGCGCGGCGTTTCTGCCCGCTCGCTGGCCCGCAGCCTGTCTGCCGTCAAGAACTTCACCGCATGGCTGGCTGACCATCAGGGCGGCGACGCCACCACCGTGCTGGCCACCCGCGGCCCCAAATACCGCCGCAAACTGCCCCGCCCCCTGTCCGAAGAGGGCGCGCGCGACATGATCGCCACGGTCGGCGATCAGGCCCGTGATGACTGGATCGCCGCGCGCGATAGGGCCGTTGTCACCCTGCTTTACGGCTGCGGCCTGCGCATTTCCGAAGCCCTTGGGCTGACGGGTGCCGCCCATCCCCTGCCGGAAACCCTGCGCATCAAAGGCAAGGGCGGCAAGGAGCGCCTTGTTCCCACCCTGCCCGTCACCCGCAATGCCGTGGCCGAATATGCCCGTCTCTGCCCCTTTGACCTTGCCCCGAACGCCCCCCTGTTTCGCGGCGCGCGCGGCGGCCCGCTGAACCCGCGCCTGATTGCCCTTGTGATGGAAAAATCCCGTCTGCA
>JBJOQW010000113.1:0-14520 GCA_046049665.1 Pseudomonadota bacterium
ATATCTACCCGCCCGAACCTTCGATGCGGATCATCGCGGACATCATCGAATTCACCGCGAAAGAGATGCCCAAGTTCAACTCCATCTCCATCTCCGGCTATCACATGCAGGAGGCGGGCGCGAACCTTGTGCAGGAACTGGCCTTCACGCTGGCCGATGGCAAGGAATATGTGAAGACCGCCCTGCAACGCGGCATGAGTGTTGACGATTTTGCCCCGCGCCTGTCGTTCTTCTTTGCCATCGGCATGAACTTCTTCATGGAGGCGGCCAAGCTGCGGGCGGCTCGGCTGCTCTGGCACCGGGTGATGGCGGGGTTCGGGGCGCAAAAGGCGGAAAGCCTGATGTTGCGGACGCATTGTCAGACAAGTGGTGTGAGCTTGCAGGAACAGGATCCCTACAACAACGTGGTGCGCACAGCCTATGAGGCGATGGCGGCGGTGTTGGGGGGGACGCAATCGCTGCATACGAATTCGCTGGACGAAGCGGTGGCCCTGCCATCGGATTTCGCGGCGCGGATTGCGCGGAACACGCAGCTGATCTTGCAAGAGGAAACGGGGGTGACGCGGGTCGTCGATCCGCTGGCGGGGTCCTACTACGTAGAGGCGCTGACGGCAGAGCTGGCCGACAAGGCCTGGGCGCTGATGGAGGAAGTGGATGCGCTGGGGGGCATGACGAAGGCGGTGGCGAGTGGGATGCCAAAGCTGCGGATCGAGGAATCTGCGGCGCGGCGGCAGGCGCTGGTGGACCGGGGGGAAGAGGTGGTTGTGGGGGTGAACAAGTACCGGCTGGCGGAAGAGGCCGAGCTGGACATTCGGTCGATCGACAATGCGGCGGTGCGCGATGCGCAGGTGGCGCGGCTGAAAGCGGTGCGAGCGGGGCGCGATGGGGCGGCTTGCGCGGCGGCATTGTCAGCGGTGACGCAGACTGCGCGAGATGGCGGAAACCTTTTGGCGGCAGCGGTGGCGGCGGCGCGGGCGCGGGCGACGGTCGGCGAGATTTCGGATGCGATGGAGGCGGTGTTCGGGCGGCACGCGGCAGCGGTGCAGACCCTATCCGGGGTCTATGGTGCCGCAAGTGAGGGGGATGCCGATTTTGCGGGTGCCGTTGCAGAAGTGGCGGCGTTTGTGAAGGCCAAGGGCAGGCCACCGAAGATGCTGGTGGTCAAGATGGGGCAGGACGGGCATGACCGGGGGGCCAAGGTGATTGCCGGGGCCTTTGGAGATATCGGGTTTGAGGTGACGGTGGGCGCGCTGTTCCAGACGCCGGAGGAAGCGGCAGCGCTGGCGGGTGAGCTGGGTGTGGATGTGGTGGGAATTTCATCACAGGCGGCGGGGCATATGACGCTGGCACCGAAACTGGTGCAGGCCTTGCGGGCGGGGGGGGATATGACGACGCAGGTGATCTGCGGCGGCGTCATTCCGGCGCAGGATTACAATTACCTCAAACAGCATGGGATCAGGGCGGTGTTCGGGCCGGGCACGAACATTCCGGCAGCAGCGCGGGAAGTTGTTGGGCTGATCCGGGGGGCGTTGGGTTAGGTGAAAGGGGTGGACTGGCAACAGACCTTGCGTGGCAAGGATTGGCAGGCTGCGACCGGTGCCCAGAAAGCATCCGTAAGGGCGCTGATAGCAGCATCTGAAAATGCTTTGCCTGCGGATTACCTTGATTTCCTGAGCTTTAGTAATGGTGGCCAAGGCGAACTTGCGGAGCAACCACTTTGGCTTGTGCTGCATGATGCGGAGTTTGTAACCAACCTTCTGAAAGACCCCACTCGGAAAGATTACTTTCCTGGCTTTGTGCAGATCGGCAGCAATGGTGCTGGTGAAGCTATTGCATTTGACTTTCGCCCCGACAGTGCGGGCGGCATCGTTTACTTCGACATGGTTAATTCTGATCTGCCGGAAAGCGTTGTGCCACTTGCTGCGTCTTTCACGCAGCTAATGGCATTTTTGCTACCGCGGGTCGCGTGAGCTTTAGCACTGTATGCGGCGAGTTCATTCCGTGTCTGACCGGACAAGGCGGCATCTCTTTGAAAAGGCGGCTCATCCAGCTTAACAGCTGTCTTCGCAGCATCGGAAAGCAAAGACAGCTGTCAAGCTGGACGAGCGCAAACAGGCAATCATAGCCTAATAAATATACCTGATCTGTTCGGTCCAGAACCGTTCCATCCGTTTGAGCGAACGGTTGATGTCATCAATCCCTTCCGCCCCCATCACCCCGCGCTTTTCCAGCGTTTCCGAGTGTTTTGCGAACAGGTCGACCAGCGCTTCGCGCACGCGGCGGCCTTTTTCGGTCAGGCGCACGCGCACAGAGCGGCGGTCAATTTCGCTGCGCTGATGGTGCATGTAGCCCAGTTCGACCAGCTTCTTCAGGTTGTAGCTGACATTGCTGCCCTGATAGTAGCCGCGCGATTTCAGCTCACCCGCCGTCACCTCATTCTCGCCAATGTTGAACACCAGCAGTGCTTGCACGGCATTGATCTCCAGAATGCGCAGACGTTCGAATTCATCCTTGACCACATCCAGCAGCAGGCGGTGCAGCCGTTCGATCAGCGACAGGTTTTCAAGATAGCAGCCAAAAAAGGCTTTTTGCGTGCCGTCAAGCAGCGGTTCATGCAGTGACATAAGGGGCTCTCCACCAGATCAACTTTGGCAGAGAATCAGCACAAACCAAAAACATTCGGTAAACTCGCGGCGAATTCGTGAAAATTCAGCGCATAAGGCGCGCGGTGGCAAAGCGGGCGATATCAGACAGAAGGGGGGCGAGGGCGGCAGGGGGGGCGGCCTGACCCAGGATCCAGGGCAGCAGGTCCTGATCATTTTCGTTCAGAAGCGTATCGTAGGTGGCAAGGGTGGCCTCATCCATCTGTGCCAGACGCGCGTCGGCGAAGGGGCCAAGGATCAGGTCCATTTCCTTGGTGCCACGCCGCCATGAGCGCATGGACAGGCGTTTGAGGCGGGCATCATACGTTTCTGACATGGCTTGAACCTGCTGCAGGTGCCGCCTAGAAAGCGGCAGCATTAAAGGGAGAGAACGTCATGGCCTTTCTGTCTGATACGCTGGGCCGGGTCAAACCGTCTGCGACGATTGCTGTCACGAACAAGGCGCGCGAGTTGGCGGCGGCAGGGCGGGATATCATTGGCCTTGGGGCAGGTGAGCCGGATTTTGACACGCCACAGAATATCAAGGATGCGGCCAAGCGGGCGATTGACGCAGGCAAAACGAAATACACGGCGGTGGATGGCATTCCAGAGCTGAAGGCGGCGATCTGTGCAAAGTTCAAGCGCGAGAACGGTCTGACCTATACGCCGAGCCAAGTGACGGTGGGCACGGGGGGCAAGCAGACGCTTTATAACGCGCTGATGGCGACGCTGAACGCAGGCGATGAGGTGATCATTCCGGCACCCTATTGGGTAAGCTATCCGGATATGGTGCAGCTGGCAGGCGGGGTGCCGGTGCCGGTTGTCTGCGGGATCGAATCGGAATTCAAGCTGACGGCGGCGCAGCTGGAGGCGGCGATTACGCCAAAGACGAAGTGGTTCATCTTCAACAGCCCGTCGAACCCGACAGGGGCGGGCTATACGCGGGATGAATTGAAGGCGCTGACGGATGTGCTTATGCGCCATCCACATGTGTGGATCATGTCGGATGACATGTATGAGCATCTGGTGTTCGATGATTTCAAGTTCTGCTCACCAGCGGAGATCGAACCGGGCCTGTATGACCGCACGCTGACGTGCAATGGCGTGTCAAAGGCCTATGCAATGACGGGCTGGCGGATTGGCTATGCGGCGGGGCCTGCGCATCTGATCAAGGCGATGGGGACGATTCAAAGTCAGTCGACATCAAACCCCTGTTCGGTGGCGCAATATGCGGCGTTGGAGGCGTTGAACGGGCCGCAGGAGTTTCTGGGGCCGTTCCGCGAGGCGTTTCAGCGCAGGCGCAATCTGGTGGTCGAGATGCTGAACAAGGCCGTGGGGATTGTGTGCCCAAAGCCGGAAGGAGCGTTTTATGTGTATCCGGACATCAGCGGCTGCATCGGCAAGGTGACGCCGAAGGGCGTGCGGATCACGGATGACGAGGTGTTCGCGACGGCGCTGCTGGAGGATACGGGGGTGGCGGTGGTGTTCGGGGCAGCGTTTGGCGTTTCGCCGAATTTCCGCGTAAGCTATGCGACATCGGATGAGGTCTTGACCGAGGCGTGCAAACGGATTCAAGCTTTCTGCGCAAGCCTTGCCTGAAGGACCGCCATGAACGAACTGCCGCCCTATTACTTTCGCATTCGTGAGAATGGCGCGGTGGTGTTCCGAGTGGATACGGAAAACCGCCAGCGACGGATCGATATGGAAGAGATTGCCACGGTCAACGTGAAGAACGGCAATATCAAGCCGCATGGTGACCGGGTTCTAACAGCGGGTGAAGAGGCGCTGATCGCGGCATGGCTGGCAGAGCGGCAGGCGGTGCTGGCGGCGCGGGATGTGGATGATATCCTGCGGGCGGTTGACCACATGAACCTGACGACACAGTGGGCGCAGACAAAGGCAACGGATGCGCAGCTGGAAGAGGTGACGGACGCGCTTTTGCTGGCCATGCATGATCTGCGAACGGTGCTGGTGCGCAAAAAGGCCGAGCGTCTGCTGGAAAAAGACAGGACCTGACGATGGTTTTACGAACCTTGACGGATGTGGTGGTGCGGCCGTTTGGCTATAAAACTGTTCGCACGCCAAAGGGTTTTCGTGTCTCGAAACGGCGCGCGGGCGAGCTTGTTTATCTGCACCGGTATGAAGGCGGGTATGACGAATACCGCGACATGCAGATATTCACCAACAAACGGAAACTTGACAAGATATGGGCCGATGACGGGACTCTTGGGGCGGTTGCGGCCTATATCAGCGAACGTGGTGGCGCGAAGCGGGGCATATGTCACGGGGCACGCAACGGTTATGAAGTGGGCAAGCTGCGGGCGTTAACGGGCGGCGACGTGATCGGGACGGATATTTCTGATACGGCCACGCAGTTTCCAAACATGGTGGTTTGGGATTTTCATAAAGTGAACCCGGATTGGGCGGGCGCGTTTGACTTTGTCTATACCAATTCGCTGGATCAGGCGATGGAACCGGATCGTGCACTGGCGTCCTGGGCGCAACAGTTGGCGCCGGGGGGCTGCATCTTTATTGAACATACGATGGGACATTCCGCGACAGGCGCATCGGAAATGGATCCTTTCGGCGCACACCCTATGTGTATGCCCTATCTGTTTTTCAAATGGGGTCGCGGCAAATATCGTTTGACGGAAATCCTTGAGCCGGGAAAGAAGTCGAACAACGGGCGCGATGTCTGGCTATTCGTGCTTGAGCGTGAGGGCTGAGCATCCGGTTGGTGGTCTATGTGCTTGCGCAGCTTGCGGGTCAGCCAAGACGTTTGCCAAACTCGGTAACATCCAGCATCACCGGCGGATCAAACCCGTCGGCGGGCACGGCGAGTTCGCGCAAGGCCTGCCAGCCCGCGCGCTGGTAAAAGCGCATGGCGCGCAGATTGCCGGTGACGCAGACAAGGCGGGCGTCTTTGATGCCCGCCGCTAACAAGCGGCTTTCGCCATCGGCCAGCAGGCCTGCCGCCAGACCCGTGCCACGCGCGGCGGGTACGACGAACAGAAGGTCGATCTCATCGCCATCTGTCAGGCACATGCCAAGCGGTTGGCCGGGCGGGCCCGCCACTCGCAGGCCACTGCCCAGACCGGGCGTTTTGGCCAGAAAGTAGTCGGCAGTGCGGGCCGCTACGACAACGGCAGGCGTATGCGCGCCATGTCCGTCATGCCAGCCCTGATGCCACAGGGCAGCAAGGGCGGCATGGTCAGTCGGTTGTGCCAGACGCGCGGGCCAGATCACGCGGCAGAACCACCCACGGTCAGCCCGCCGATCAGCAGTGTTGGCTGGCCTACGCCCACCGGCACCCATTGGCCGGACTTGCCGCAATTGCCGATGCCGGGATCAAGGGCCATGTCATTGCCGATGGCGCGGATCTGTTTCAGCGCGGTGGCACCATCGCCGATCAGCGTGGCACCCTTGACGGCTTCACCCACGACGCCGTTCCGCACGCGGTAAGCCTCGGTGCAGGAAAACACGAACTTGCCGTTGGTGATATCGACCTGACCGCCGCCAAAGCCCACGGCATAGATGCCGTCCTTCAGGCCCGCCAGAATGGCCTTGGGGTCATCGGGGCCAGACAGCATGTAGGTGTTGGTCATGCGCGGCATGGGGATATGCGCGAAACTTTCGCGCCGTCCGTTGCCGGTGGGGGCGACACCCATCAGGCGGGCGTTCTGGCGGTCCTGCATGTAGCCGACAAGGATGCCATCGTCGATCAGCACGTTCTTGGCGGACGGCGTGCCTTCATCATCGACACTGATGCTGCCGCGCCGATCGGGGATTGTGCCGTCATCGAGCACAGTCACGCCCTTTGCGGCAATCTGCTGGCCCATCAGGCCTGCGAAGGCCGACGTTTGCTTGCGGTTGAAATCGCCCTCAAGCCCGTGACCGATGGCTTCGTGCAACAGGATACCGGGCCAGCCGGGGCCAAGCACCACGTCCATCACGCCAGCGGGTGCTGCAACGGCGCCAAGGTTGACCACGGCGATGCGCAGGGCTTCGGCCACAAGGGGCTGCCAATGCGAAGGCTCCCTCAGGCGGGCAAGGCCAAAGCGGCCGCCGCCACCGGTGCCGCCCTGTTCGCGCAGGCCGTTCTGTTCGACAATCACCGAGACATTCAGCCGGGCCATCGGGCGCACATCGGCAAGGCGCGTGCCCTCGGGGCGCAGGATTTCAACTTCCTGATAGCTGGCGGCAAGGGTGGCCGATACCTGCACGACGCGCGGATCAAGGGCGCGGGCATAGGCATCAATCTCGCGCAGAAGGTCAATCTTCACGGCGAAGGTGGCATCCGACATCGGGTCGGCATCGGAATAAAGCCGGGCATTGGTGCCACGCGGGGCAGGGGCGAGGGTGCCGCCACCTGCGCCCACGGCCAGACGGGTGGTTTCAGACGCGCGCAGCAGGGATTTTTCGGAAATTTCGGTGGCATGGGCGTAACCTGCCACCTCACCGCGCACGGCGCGCAGGCCGAAACCTTCGCTGGCGTCATAGCTGGCGGTCTTGATGCGCCCGTCATCGAGCACAATCGCCTCGGACCGGCGGCGTTCGAGGAACAGCTCACCATCATCAGCACCTATGGTGGCGGCCTGCAGGATGCGCAAAGCGGTGGCCTCATCCAGATGGGTGTCGAACGGGCGGAAGGGGGCATCGGTCATGGCGGGCCTTTCAAGGGTAGGATGGCAAGGTAGGCTGTAGGGGCAGGCGCCGCAAGGGATCAGCCGGGAAAGTGCTGTGCGATGAAATCAGCCTCGGTCTGCCAAAGGGCGCGGGTATACAGGGCATCATGCCCCTGACCGGGCAGGGGGACAAAGGTTTTGGGCTGGCCTGCGGCATTAAACAGGCGTTGGCCAAAGTCAAAGGGGATGACGCGGTCATCGGTGCCATGCTGGATCAGCAGGGGGGCACGGTTTTGGGCGATGTGATTGATGGAGCGGAACTGGTCACGCATCAGCAGGCGGACAGGCAGCCAGGGGTAAAGGCGCTGGGCGACATCGGAGGTGGCGGTATAGGGGGCCTCAAGCAGCATCGCGCCGATGGTTCTGCGCGCGGCAAGTTGCACGGCAAGTCCGGTGCCCAGCGATTCACCAATCAGGATGATCTGGTCGGGGGTTACACCTGCGGCTGTCAGCCAGTCATGCGCGGCCAAGGCATCGGTGATGAGGCCGGTTTCAGAAATGGACCCGGTGCTGCCACCATAGCCGCGCGGTGAGAGGAACAGCACGCCATGGCCTTGCGCCTGCCAGAAGGCAAAGCGGTCAGCGCGGTCTGCAACCTCGCCTGCGTTGCCGTGAAAGAACAGGATGGTGGGGCGGCCGGGCGGGGCAGGGCTGTGCCAGGCCACGAGCGTTTCACCATCGGGCGTGGTGATGTTGGGGGTGGAAACGCCGGTCAGCCCAAGGGTTTCAGGTGCGGGGTTGCGATGGGTGGGAAAGTACTGAAGCTGGCGCTGCACGGTGAACATGACGGCGCAGACCAGCAGGTAGGCCAGGACGATGATCCAGAGGGTGATCTTCAATGCGGTCATGCGGGCCCTTTGTGTTGGCGGTGCAAGCGATGGCCTCAGGGCCCTACGGTGCGCATATGCCGCAACTCTTTTGCTTGTGGATCATGCTTGAATATGGTTTCAGGGCGGCGAGTTACAACCGGATTCTGGGCGGGTCAGCCCAACCGGGGGAACGCAGCGAAAAGCGACGGGATATGACCATGAAGATACTGACGGCACTGCAAGCAGCAGGTGTGGCAACCTTTCTGACAGCAGGCAGCGTGCTTGCGCAAGGGTTGGAGATTGTGGGCCAGCCTTTGCCGGAGAAGATGGGCTTTCAGCCCGCGGCAACCGAATTTGCAGCCGATCAGCACTGGCTGGACAACTTTCTGTTGGTGATCATCACCATCATCTCGGTGTTCGTGACGCTGCTGCTGATCTGGTGCATCGTGCGTTATAACGCGAAGGCAAACCCGAAGCCTGCAACCTTTACGCATAACTCGCCGCTGGAAGTGGCATGGACGATCATTCCGATCATCATTCTGGTGGGTATCGGGGCTTTCTCGCTGCCGGTTCTGTTCAAGGATCAGACGATCCCCGAGGCGGATGTGACGATCAAGGTGACCGGCTACCAGTGGTACTGGGGATATGAATATGTTGATGCAGATGTGGCATTTGACAGCTACATGATCGGTTCGCCCTTTACCGGCGGCACCAACATGATGACACCAGAAGTGTCAGAGCAACTGAAAGCTGCGGGCTACACGGATCAGCAGTTCCTGCTGGCCACCGACACGGCGGTTGTGGTGCCAGTGGGCAAGACGGTGGTGATGCAGATTACCGGGGCAGACGTGATTCATTCTTGGAAAATTCCGGCCTTTGGCGTGATGCAGGACGCCGTGCCAGGGCGCCTGGCGAGCCTGTGGTTCAACGCAGAGCGGGAAGGCGTCTATTTTGGCCAGTGTTCGGAACTGTGCGGCCAGATGCACGCCTATATGCCGATCACGGTCAAGGTTGTGTCGCAGCCCGTATATGATGCATGGCTGGCGGCCAATCAGGCCGGCGGTGATTATGTTGATGTCAACACGCTGCTGACTGCGCAGGCTGACCTGCCCGCAGGCAACGCCGTGGCCGCAAACGAATAAGCGCGGCGCACAGAGATGACCGACGCCAGCGTCCAGCACGCCAGCCTTCAGGACCGGGACTATGACGCGGGTTTTGGCGATTATTTCGCCTTGCTCAAGCCGCGCGTGATGTCTTTGGTTGTTTTCACGGCCCTTGTCGGGCTGCTGGTTGCGCCGGATTCCGTGCATCCGGTGGTGGGCATGATCGCGATCCTGTTCATCGCGCTTGGGGCAGGGGCCTCGGGTGCGCTGAACATGTGGTGGGATGCTGATATTGACGCCGTGATGAAGCGCACGGCCAGCCGCCCGGTGCCATCAGGCCGCGTGCAGGCGGGTGAGGCGCTGGGGCTGGGTGTTGCGCTGTCGGGTATTGCGGTGGTGATGCTGGCGCTGTCGGCCAATCTGGTCGCGGCGGGGCTGTTGGCCTTTACGATCTTCTTCTACGCGGTTGTCTATTCGATGTGGCTGAAGCGTGCGACGCCGCAGAACATTGTCATCGGTGGGGCGGCAGGGGCCTTTCCGCCCATGATCGGCTGGGCGGTGGCAACGGGTGGGGTTTCGGTTGAAAGCGCGCTGATGTTCGCGCTGATCTTCATGTGGACGCCGCCGCATTTCTGGGCCTTGGCGCTGTTCATGAAGGAAGATTACCACACGGCGGGCGTGCCGATGCTGACCGTGACGCATGGGCGCAAATCCACACGACTGCACATTCTGGTCTATACGGCACTGCTGGTGCCGGTGGGTATTGCCTGCGCGTTGTCGGGCATCGGCGGGCCGTTCACGCTGGCGGTGGCAGTGGTGCTGAACCTGTGGTTCCTGGTGGGCGCATACCGCATCTGGCGGCGCGATGAGGCACAGGCCGAGGCAGACAAATATGCGACGGAAAAATCGGTCTTCCGCTTTTCGCTCTATTACCTGTTCCTGCATTTCGCGGCGTTTCTGGTGGAAGCGAGCCTGAAATCCTATGGCTTGGGGGGCTGGTAAGCGGATGCCGTTTCAGGTTGAACACGAACTGCACCGCCGCCGCTTTGGCCGCAACCTTGGCCTTGGGCTGGTGCTGGCAGGGTTTGTGGGGGTGGTGTTCCTGCTGACGGTGGTCAAGGTCACACGGGGCGACCCGATGCAGGGCTTTGACCATGTGATGCAGCCGGAAAGCGCGGCTGCCGCAGCGGAGAAAAGCGAATGAACGCGCAGCAGCGCACAGCAGCGAAACTGGCAGGTGTGGCGGCAGTCATGCTGAGCCTGTCGTTCATTGCGGTGCCGTTCTATGACTGGTTCTGCCGCGTGACGGGTTTTGCGGGCACCACTTCTGTGGCGACGGCCCCATCGGATACCATTCTGGACCAGACCATTCTGGTGCGCTTTGATGCATCCGTCGAGGCGGGGATGCCATGGGAGTTCAAGCCCGTCGAGCGCACGATGGAAATTCGCATCGGCGAGACGGGCCTTGCGTTCTATGAGGCTTATAACCCGACCAGCCAGCCGGTTGCGGGGACGGCCAGCTATAACGTGACGCCGGATGCAGCGGGTTACTACTTTTCCAAGATTGCCTGTTTCTGCTTTGAACAGCAGGTTCTGCAACCGGGTGAACGGATCGAAATGCCGGTCAGCTTTTTCGTTGACCCTGAAATCGTGAAAGATGCCGAAGGGCGTTTTGTGCGCGAGATCACGCTATCCTACACCTTCCACCGTACCGAACTGCCTGATACGCAGGCGGCACTTGTTCCGGCTGATGCCGGGACCACCAATTAACGATAAGTCACGAGGGCACCATGGCCACACATGCCAAGAACCACGATTACCACATTCTGCCGCCATCGGTCTGGCCCTTCATGGGCGCTGTAGGGGCGTTTGTCATGCTGTTTGGGGCAGTGCTCTGGATGCATGGTTCGGGTCCGTGGATGTTTCTGATCGGCCTTGTTGCCGTGCTTTACGTGATGTTCGCGTGGTGGTCGGAAGTGGTGGCGGAAAGCAATGCGGGCGATCATACGCCAGTGGTGCGGATCGGGCTGCGCTATGGTTTCATCATGTTCATCATGTCCGAGGTGATGTTCTTTGCGGCATGGTTCTGGGCGTTTTTCAAAAGTGCCATGTACCCGATGTATGAATATGTCGGTACGGCCTATGAAAAGCCGGAAATCGTGCCGGTCAACGCGTTTGAGCTGCCCCTGATCAACACGTTGATCCTGCTTTGCTCGGGTGCGGCGGTGACATGGGCGCACCATGCGCTTGTGCATGAAAACAACCGGCGCGATCTGCGCAACGGGCTGCTGCTGGCGGTGGTGCTGGGCATTCTGTTCACGGCGTTTCAAGCCTATGAATATGCGCATCTGATCAGCGACTATGGCTGGACCTTCGGTGAGCACAAATTCTATTCGGTCTTCTTCATGGCCACGGGTTTCCACGGCTTCCACGTGGTGATTGGCACGATCTTCTTGTTCATCTGCTGGCTGCGGGCAGGGGCGGGGCATTTCACGCCGGAACGCCATGTCGGCTTTGAGGCAGCTGCCTGGTACTGGCACTTTGTGGATGTGGTCTGGCTGTTCCTGTTCTTTGCAGTCTACATCTGGGGTCAGGTCGGGCTGGCGGGCTAAGGCGCCTGCCTTGCATCCGGACGGCTGCGGCAATACACACAGGCGCGGGGCAAAACTTGCCTCGCGCCGATTGCATTTGAGGGCATGATGATCCGCTCTGTGTTGATCCCGTTGATCTTTGGGGCTGTTGGGGTGGGCGTGCTGCTGGGCCTTGGCTTTTGGCAGCTGGACCGGCTGGGGCAGAAGAATGCCTATCTGGCAGACCTTGAGGCGCGGATTGCGGATGCGCCGGTAGCGCTGCCTGCAACGCCGGACCCTGTGGCAGACAAGTTTCTGCCGGTGATCACGACAGGCACGTTCACGGGGGATGCGCTGAATGTTCTGGTCAGCCGCAAGCAGATTGGCGCGGGCGTGCGCATCATCGAGGCGTTTGTGACGGATACGGGGCGGCGCATTCTGGTGGACCGGGGGTTTGTGGCGGAAGGCGACCGGGGTGCTGACCATGCGGCCACGGTGAACGAGGTGACGGGCAACCTGCATTGGCCGGAAGAGGTGGATGGGTTCACGCCGGAACCAGACCTTGCGGCAGGCCTGTGGTTTGCGCGCGATGTGCCTGCGATGGCAGCGGCATTGAACACGGATGCGCTGCTGGTGGTGGCACGCAGTGACACGGGCGGCGGGGTTGAAGCCTTGGCGGTGGATACATCGGGCACGCCAAACGACCATCTGGAATATGCGATCACATGGTTTTCGCTGGCGGCTGTCTGGGCGGGGATGACAGCGCTGCTGGTCTGGCGTATCAGACGGCGCACTGCATGAAGGTTTGATGATGCGTTATGTTTCCACCCGTGGCGCGGCCCCGGTTCTGACATTTGGCGAAGCGATGATGACGGGCCTTGCGTGGGACGGCGGGCTTTATGTGCCGGAAACGGTGCCCGTGCTGACGCCCGCGCAGATCGCGGCGATGGCGGGACAAAGCTATGAGGATATCGCTTTTGCCGTCATGTGGCCGTTTCTGGGTGACACCTTTACGGAAACCGAATTCAAGGGCCTGATCGCCAAGGCTTATGCCGGGTTCGGCCATGCGGCGCGTGCACCCTTGGTGCAACTGGGGCCGAACCACCACTTGCTGGAACTGTTCCACGGGCCGACCTTGGCCTTCAAGGACTTTGCCATGCAGTTGATCGGGCAGATGATGCAGGCGGCGCTGGCGAAAACGGGTGAGCGGGTGACGATTGTTGGCGCGACCTCGGGCGATACGGGCAGTGCCGCGATGGAGGCGTTCCGGGGCCTTGCGAATGTGGACCTGTTCATCCTGTATCCGCATGGGCGCGTCAGTGATGTGCAGCGCAGGCAAATGACCACGCCCGTTGAAGCAAACGTGCATGCGCTGGCAATTGATGGCGATTTCGATGTGGCACAGGCGCGTGTGAAGGACATGTTCAACGATCATGCCTTCCGCGATGGCGTGCGGCTGGCGGGCGTGAATTCCATTAACTGGGCGCGGGTGCTGGCGCAGGTAGTGTATTACTTTGCCGCTGCCACGGCACTGGGCGCGCCGGGGCGGGCTGTCAGCTTTACGGTGCCCACGGGCAATTTCGGTGACATTTTCGCAGGCTATATCGCGCGGCAGATGGGCCTGCCGATTGACCGGCTGGTGATTGCGACGAACCACAATGACATTCTGCACCGGGCCATGACGACGGGCGATTATGTGACGGATGGGGTGAAACCGTCGATCAGCCCGTCGATGGATATTCAGGTCAGCTCGAACTTTGAACGCGCGCTGTTTGATGCCTACGGGCGCGATGGGGCGGCGATCACGACCCTGATGGCCGAGTTGAAGGCAGGCGGGTTCCATATCAGCCAAGGGGCGATGCAGATGCTGCGGGCGACTTTTGCCTCGGGCCGCTGTTCAGAGGCGGAAACAAGTGCGACGATCACGCGGACGCTGGCGCAGACGGGTGAGTTGTTGTGCCCGCATTCGGCCGTCGGTGTGAAGGTGGCCGAGGAAAACCTGAGTGCCGCGCCGATGATCACGCTGGCCACGGCGCACCCGGCGAAATTTCCTGATGCGGTCAAGGCGGCGACGGGTGTTCACCCAAGCCTGCCACCGCGCATGGCTGATCTGTTTGATCGGCCCGAACGCATGACGCGGGTGCCGGATGATCTGGCGGCCTTGCAATCATTGATCCGTGAAAGGATTGCGCATTGAGCGTGCAAATCACCACCCTTGCCAACGGCTTTCGGATTGTGACCGAGAATATGCCGGGCCTGATGTCGGCATCGGCAGGCATCTGGGTGAACGCAGGCGGACGGCATGAACGCCCCGAACAGAACGGCATCGCACATTTTCTGGAGCATATGGCCTTCAAGGGCACGATGAAACGCTCGGCGCTGAAGATTGCCGAGGAAATCGAGGATGTGGGCGGCTATATCAACGCCTATACCAGCCGCGAGATGACGGCCTACTACGCGCGGGTATTGTCGGCGGATGTGGCACTGGCACTGGATGTGATCGCGGACATCGTGCTGAACCCAGTGTTCGACCCGAAGGAAATTGAAACCGAGCGCCATGTGATCTTGCAGGAAATCGGGCAGGCACTGGATACGCCGGATGATATCATCTTTGACTGGCTGCAAGAGGTAAGCTACCCCAACCAGCCGTTCGGGCGCACCATTCTGGGGCCAGCCGAACGCGTGGGGGCGTTTCAGCGTGATGATCTGAC
>JBJOQW010000114.1:0-12075 GCA_046049665.1 Pseudomonadota bacterium
CAACTGGATCGACCTTGCACAGGCCGATTACAACCCGCGCCTGCAGCAGGCGATTGCCACTGGCACGGTGGATTTCGACATCATCGAAATGGGCGCGCCGTTCGAGGGTGAGACGGCTGGCAAGGGCCTGCTGGACGAAATGCCGGATTGGGTGAAAACGCAGATTCAGGCCGATGACCTTGTGGGCTATCTGCAGCCACCCGTGGGTACATGGGATGGCAAATCCTACCGCATCACGATTGACGGCGATTGCCACACCTTTGCCTACCGCAAGGATTACTTTGGCGAAGGTGCCATCGGCGGGGCCGAGGTGCCAAAGACCTGGCAGCAGATCAATGCCGTGTCCAAGGCGCTGGTCGGCCAGACAGATCCGCTGACGGGCCTGCCAGCGCATGGCTATCTTGACCCGCTGAAAGGCTGGGGCGGGTTCGGGTTCTATTTCATCGCCAACCGTGCCACGGCCTATGTCAAGCATCCGGATGATCCGGCATGGCTGTTTGACCCGGACACGATGAAACCACGCGTCAACAACCCCGGCTGGGTGCAGGCGATTCAGGATGTGATGGACCTGATCGCAACTGAAGGTGCCTATCCGGCTGACCAGATCAACGCAGACCCCGGCACGACGGCGTTTTCGCAGTTCCTGGCAGGCACAGGGTCCATGCTGATGTGGTGGGGCGATGTGGGGTCATCCGCGCGCACCTCTGACGGGTCTGTTGTGGGCGATGTGGTGGGCTTTGGCATCAACCCCGGGTCTGAGCGCCGCTACAATTCGGCCGCAGGCGCATGGGAAGAAGCCGCCAACGAGGCACCACTGATGGCCTATATCGGCTGGGGCATCTACGTTACCAACCGCGTGTCGGCGGATGAGAAAAAGCGCAAGGCGGCATGGTCGGCAGCAGCCCATCTGGGTGGCAAGGATATTTCGCTGTGGACAGCGGCCTATCCTTCGGGCTTCCAGCCCTATCGCAATTCGCACTTTGATTATGCGGAATGGGAAGCGGCGGGTTACGACCGGGCCTATGTCGAAGACTATCTTGGTTCGAACGCAGACAGCTACAACCACCCCAACGCCGCGATCGAGCCGCGTATTCCGGGCATCTTCCAGTACTACTCGGTGGCCGAAGATGAATTGGCCAAGGGCTTTGCCGGGCAGTACGCAAGCGCACAGGAAACGGCCGATGCCATTGCTGCGGCTTGGGAAAAGATCACGGATCAGATCGGGCGTGACAGCCAGATTGCCTTGTACAAGGCGTCACTGGGGATGTGATCCCATCTGCCGGCAAAGAACGGCGGGCCAGAAATGGCCCGCCGTTTTTTCATGCTCCTGGCCCGAATGGGCGTGAAAAAGGGGGGCTGTCGCCCCCCTGTCATCGTGTTTGCAAAACCGCTTAGCTGCGGCTGATCAGCGGCATGTCCAGCAGGAACTTCGAGAAGAACCATGTGCGGCGCATCGCGGAATTGCGTTCTTTGGGTGCCGAGATGTGCTTCATCGGCCAGAACGCCTTTGACACAAGCTTACCCCCTGCAATGGCGGAACGGCGTTCCTTGTGTGCCGACAAAAGCTTGATGCCGAACACATGCCCATGCGACATGGGGCGCAGCGGGTTGGACATGAAGAACGGGTGATCCTGCATCACAGAGTCGCGGCTGACGATGCTGGGCGAGTGGCGGATGTATTCCGAGTTCGGCACACCCACATCAATGCTGGCAGTGCGGTCCATGATGCGCATCGCATTGCGCGCCGTGCCCATTGGCGCAAAAGGTGCGCGCACGACCACGGTTGTCTTGCCGCCTGTGGTGGCCGCTGCATAGGCCGCAGCGGCCTTCGGGCTGACCCATGCTGCGCGCAGGCGTTCTTCTGCCGCTCCGGCGCCTTCACTGCCGATCACATCGATCAGATCCTGATCAATGCCCTGTGCAATCAAGGCTGAAACGACACCACGGGCGGCTGTGGCATCGGCGTAAAGACGTGTGATGATCGTTGTCATGGGTTACCCTGTTGGCTTGCTATGCCGCATCTGCGGCGGTTAAGGCGGTTGACGGAAAGCGGCATCAGATTTTCACCGGCGGGCTATCAGCACTGTTGATGGCCAAGGAAGATGGTGCAAAGGCGGCGCGGCGCAATGGCAATGCCACAAGAAAAGCAAGGGTCAGCAAACCCGCCTCAAGCGCGAAAACCGGGACATAGGCGCTGGCACCCGCCTGCTGGCTGCCTGCAATCACCACATCGCGGATCACGCCACCTGCGGCAATGGCCAGACCGGCCGCCGTGGTCTGCACCGCCCCCCACGCGCCAAGCGCCAGACCGATCTGATCGCGCGGTGCTGCGCGCATCGCAGATGTCAGCGTGCCATGGCCAAACAGCCCCGCACCGAAACCCGCCAGCAAGGTCGCAAAGATCAGAACAGGTGTTGAGGCAATCTGCGCCGACAGGATGATCAGCCCAAAGGCTGGCGCACCAAGGGCCGCCCCAAGCAGGGCCATGCCAATCGGCGTCGCACCGTTCTGCAACCACCAAGATGCCAGCGCAAAACCAATCAGGCTGCCGCTGGCCAGCACCACCGTCAGCCGCGTCGTTTCGGCGACCGTCATGTTCAGCACTTGCCCGCCGTAGGGTTCAAGCAGCACATCCGCCATGCCAAAGCCTGCCGTGCCAAGTGCAATCACCGCCAGAAGGCGCAGCACGCCCGGACGCGCAGACAGCCGCCCCCAAGCCTGCAGGAACGGCACCTCATGGCGCGGCGCGGCTGCACGCGCACGATCACGCGCCTCTTGTTTCCAGATGGCAATGCCGTTCAGCAGGATCGTCAGCACGGCACAGCCTTGAATGACCTGTATCAGGCGGCCCGGCGTATAGTTTTCCAGCAAGGCACCAAAGGCAAAGGCGCTGACGATCATGCCCACCAGCAGCATCACATACATCAGCCCCACGACCTTTGGCTGGTCTTCCTCCGGCACCAGATCCGTAGCAAGCGCCAGGCCCACGGTCTGCACGATATGCACGCCCGCGCCCACCAACAGAAACGCTAGGGCCGCCGACGAAAGCCCGATCCAGCGCGGCGCATCCGCCGCCTGATCATAGCCCGACAGCACCAGCAGGGCGAAAGGCATGATGGCAAAGCCGCCGAACTGCAGCATCGTGCCCTTGAAGATGAAGGGCGCGCGGCGCAGGCCAAGGGCGGACTTGAACGTATCGGACTTGTAGCCGATCAACGCGCGGAACGGCGCAAAGACCAAAGGCAAGGCCAGCATGATGGCCACCAGCGTGGCAGGCACGCGAAGTTCAACAATCATCACGCGGTTCAGCGTGCCCACCAGCAGCACAAGCGCCATGCCAACCGTCACCTGAAACAGGGACAGCCGCAGCAGGCGCGACAGCGGCACGGTGTCTGAGGCCACATCAGCAAAGGGCAAGAAGCGCGGCGCAGCCTGCGCGATCTTTCCCAAGGCAAAGCGGCGATAGTCAAACATCAGGGACAGCTCCCTTATGGGCTAGGGTTCAGTCTGAGCCCCAAGACCCGAAAAGATCAAGGCCCGCCGGCCATGCGGCGTCAGCGGGCCCCGAAAAGATGTGCCGCACCAGCCGGAATGGCCAGTGCAAGGCGGTTACTGCAGGGCGGCCATTTCACCGGTCGGCTGCAGGATTGCACGGGCCGTGGTGCCATCAGGCATCAGAACCAGCACTTCTTGTGCGCCCGGCACAACGAATGCAGCCTGTGCAGGGGCCACCTCAACCGGCGCTTCCAGGGCGGCAGTGCCACCGGCAATCGGCTTGCCCTTCAGGAAGTCGGCGACCCAGCTGGTGTTGCTCAGAACGGCCACATGCACAGCGAACGAGCCCACGGCAACAGCCGTCAGGAACAGCGGCACGCCGACAGTTGGTTTCACGACCAGCCACATTTTTGCGTTGTTCATGATGCGCTCCTTATCCGAGCCAAGGGGTGGTGACGGCGACAAGCAGGTGGGCGATCAGGGCGATAACCCCGAACACACGCGTACCGTCGATGAGGTAGCTATGCACCTCTTCTGCTTCTGCCAGAGTCAGGCCGGTTGGCCATACTTTGTTTGGATCGCTAGGCATTGATTTTTCCCTCCGCCCGAATGTCGTCGCTGTTGCATCTGGCGCGTTGACGACTTTCCGCGCGCCGCAATCTGCGATGGTCCTGTTGACGCATCGTCGCAGTGACAATGTGTCACACCCCTGCGACAATTTCAACTGTAACTTTCAACTTGCAAAATGCAGGCACCGCAAATCCAAATCTCGCAAGCCCCGACAATTTTATGACATGATATCAATGGCTAACAGTGTGTCTGCATTTTTCGGGTGTTCACCGCATGGAACACAATGCCTGCGCCAAAAATCTGACAGTGCGTGCACAGCCCTGCGACAGGTGCGACATTCTGTCATGATTCTGTCGCAGCTGCGCGCCCCCTATTGCGACAAAATGAAAACCCCTTGCAGGCGGGCCGTTCGCAGCTAACATGTCAGTCATGAGCAGCGGCGATCTTTTGCATGTCGTGACCAACGACAATATTTCCGACGGCCGCAAACGGCTGGGCCGGATGCTTGTCTGGGGCTCTGCTGGCCTGCTGTTGCTGGTTGCGCTTTTGCAGACGCTGCAGGTGCTGGGCTGGCGCGATTTCGGTTTTGCGAACTGGCGGCCCACGCTTTACGCCTATGTCGGCTGGGCCATCGCCCTGTGCTGGGCGCAGGTGCTGATCCGGGGTGAAGCGGGCAAGCGCGTGCTGTTCGTGCTGCCTGCGGCCTTGTTCGTGATATCGCTGACCGTGTTCCCGCTACTGTTCGGCCTGCTAATCGCCTTTTCCGACTGGAACCTGTCCAGCCCGGATGGGCGGCAATTCAACGGCTTGGACAATGTGCGCCAGATGTGGGCCGACCCGTTCTTCTGGAACGCCATGCTGAACATGGTCTGGTACACGCTGGCCATCATCGTGGAATATGCCATTGCCTTTGGCCTAGCCCTGATGCTGAACGCCCAGATCCGCGCGCGAAAATTCTTTCGCGTGGCCTTCCTTTTGCCACTGATGCTGTCGCCTGTGGCCGTCAGCTGGATGATCGGAAAATCCATGCTGGAGGTGCGCTTTGGCCCGATTGCACGTCTTGCGCGCTGGCTCGGCTGGGAAAACCCATCCTTTTTCAGCTCGCCCGAACTGGCAAAACTGGCGATCATGCTGATGGACGCCTGGACCTTCATTCCCTTCATGATGATCATGATTCTGGCAGGTCTGCAGGCAATCCCGAAAGAACTGACCGAGGCCGCGCGCGTGGATGGCGCCACGGGCTGGAAGGCATTCTGGGAAATCACCTTCCCGCTGATGCTGCCCGTGTCGATCACCGCCATCCTGATCCGCATCATCTTTAAACTGAAGCTGGCCGATATCGTGATCAACGTCACCTCCGGCGGGCCGGGGGGCGCCACAGATACCGTGACCAGCTTTATCTTCCGCGAATACCGCGACCGGTCAAACGTGGGCTACGGCACGCTGCTGGCCATGGTCTATCTTGTGGCGATCATCATCTTCATGACCCTGCTGATGAAATTGGCCGACCGCTATGCAAGGCCGCGCCAATGAACGCTCAGATCTTCCATGACAGTGCAGCAGACCTTGCCCCGCGCAAGGGTGGCACTTTGGGCAAGGTCGGCATCTATACCGTGCTGATCATCTGGGCCTTCATCTGCCTGTTCCCGATCTATTGGACGGCAACAACCAGCTTCAAGATCGCGCCGAACGTGATGCAGGGGGCGATGATCCCATGGGTGGATTATCAGCCCGACTGGAAAGGCTGGCGCGCCATTGGCCTTTCGCCTGATACCATCGGCACAGACAGCACGGTACGCGATGAGTTTCTGAAACGCTTTGGCAACTCGGCCATCGTGGCGTTTTCGGCATCGGTGCTGGCGGTGGCACTTGGCAGCCTTGCGGCCTATGGGCTGTCACGGTTCAGCTATAAATGGGCCTGGATGCGCAACAATGACATTTCGTTCTTCTTCCTGTCGCAGCTGATCTTGCCGCCGGTCGTGCTGGCCCTGCCCTTTCTGGTGTTGTACCGCGAGGTGGATTTGCTGGACAGCCGGATCGGCCTGATCCTGCTTTATGCGCTGTCCGTGCTGCCAATCGTGATCTGGATCATGAAGGACCAGTTCGCAGCTATCCCGACCGAGCTGGAAGAAGCAGCACTGGTAGACGGCCTCAGCATCTGGGGGGCGTTCCTGACGATCATCCTGCCAATCGCCCTTCCGGGCATGGTGGCGGCGTTTATCCTGAGCCTGGTGCTGACGTGGAATGAGTATTTCTTTGCAGCCCTGCTGACCTCAACACATGCCACGACCCTGCCGGTGATGGTGGCCAGCCAGACGGGCAGCCAGGGGATTTCATGGTGGTCGATGGCAGCAATCAGCTTTGCGGCGATCCTGCCCTTGATCGTGATCGGGATCGTGCTGGAGCGCTATATCATCAAGGGCATGGCTGCGGGGGCGGTGAAATGATGGGCGGCCACGATTTTTCGTCGAAAAATCGCGCATGCTGAAAGGGATTGATCCACGTCTGACGGCGGATGTGCTGCATGTGCTGATGCGCATGGGCCACGGGGATGATCTGGTGATCTGCGATGTGAACCATCCGGCAGCAACGATTGCAGAGGCAACAACGACCGGGCGCCTGCTGGATATGGCGGGCTGTGATATTCCGGGGGCTGTGGCGGCGGTGCTGACCCTGATGCCGCTGGATACCTTCGTGCCGGCCCCCGTGACACGCATGCAGGTGGTGGGCAATCCTGATGCGCAGATGCCGGTGTTCAGGCTGGTGCAGGCGGTGGTTGATGCGGCCGAAGGGCGGGCGGTACAGATGCAAGCGGTTGAGCGCTTTGCCTTCTATGCTGCAGCCAAACAGGCCTTTGCGATCATCCGCACATCTGATCCGGGGCCCTATGGCTGCTTTATCCTGAAGAAAGGCGTGGTTGACCTGCCGCGAAGGTAAGATGCCTTCGGCGAGGATATTTGTGCCAGAATGAAGGGCTTACAGCTTGTGGGCAATTTCGCGGGTCTGCGTGTATAGCGCGCGCCAAAGCGGGCATTGGCGGGCATAGGCCGGATCGGGCGTTGGGGTGATCTGGCGGACAGGCGGGTTCCAACTGGCGATGTCGCTGGCGCTTGCCGAACCGATGGCGCAGGCGGCAAGGAAGGCATCGCCAAAGCTGGCACCCATGGTCTTCTCGCACAGGGTTTGGGGCAGATGCGTCAGGTCCGAGGTTGCCTGCAACCAGACCTCGTTCTTGGTGCCGCCGCCTACGGCCAAAATGCGCGCGGGTGTTGCATCGGCGGCAGCGCAGGTTTCAGTGATATGGGCCGTGGCGCTGGCGATGCCTTCAAGGCAGGCGCGGTACATGTCGCCGCGCGTGTGGGTCAGGTTCAGGCCAAAGAAGGCGCCTTTGGCCATTGGATCATGCAGGGGTGTGCGTTCGCCGCTGAAATAGGGCAGGCACAGCAGGCCATTGGCACCCTTTGGGCTGGCGGCAGCCTCGGCCGCAAGGGTGGCAAAGTCGGCATCGCGGGCCAGCGTATTTCGGAACCAATGGGTCAGCGTGCCAGAGGTGGCAAGGCCCGCCATGCTGGCATGCTGGCCGGGCGAGAGCCAAGGCGCATACCACAGGGCGGGGTCGCGCACGCGGGCAGCCGTGACCTGAATGATGAAGATGGTTGACCCATACATCACCATCATGTCACCCGGGGCAGCCACGCCCACGCTGACGGCTTCGGCAGCCGCGTCAATCGTGCCGATGGTAACAGGCGTGCCCGCGGCAAGGCCGGTTTCAACCGCGGCCTTGGGCGTGATGCGGCCCGCAATATCGGTGGCCCAGCCAAGGCGCGGCAGCATGGACAGGGGCAGGATATCGGCCAGACCGGCAGTCCAGTCCAGCCGCGTCACATCGTAGAGCGGGCTGAAATTGGCAGCGGTGTAATGGTCAATCGTGTACGCGCCTGTCAGCTTCCACGTGAGGTAGCTGGTGGCAGACAGGATCATGGCGGTGCGGGCGAACAGGTCCGGGTGATGGCGTTTCAGCCACAGGATTTTCGGGCCAACGGATTGCGAGGTCAGCGCATTGCCGCAACGATCAAGGATCGTGCCTTCGCCAATCTCGGCGTTCAGCAGGGCGATTTCTGCGCTGGCGCGGGTATCAACGCCGTAAAGAACGCCGTTCATCAGGGGCGCGCCACAGGCATCCACCGGCAGCATGCAAGGGCCAATGGCCGAAGTCGCAACACAGGCAATATCTTCAGGTCTTACCTGAGATTTATTCAATAAATCCTTGGTAATGCGTACAAAATCGCCCCACCAGTCTTTCTCGGCATCATGTTCGGCCCAGCCCGGGCGTGGCACGATCATCTGGTGCGGATGGCTGGCCATTGCCACGATCCGGCCCACGCCATCCACCAGAACGCCCTTGGATTCAAACGTGCCGATATCAACGCCGAGGGTATATGTCATGGCAAACGGTCCAGACGAAAGCTTGGGGTGATGCGCAACAGGGCTGCCTCAAGCAGGTCCGTCAGGCCGGAAAGATCAGCCAGATCAACCACTTCAAGGGCAGAGTGTGTGTAGCGCAAGGGGAACCCCACATCAAGGCAAGCCACCCCTTCTGTGCCCATGAACTGAATATAGCTCAGGTCCGTCAGGGCCCCGGTATGGGCCGAACGCTGCAAGGGAAGGCCCATGGCATGGGCCACCTCTTCCATCAGGCGCACAAGGGCCGGGTGCGGGATGACGCCATTCAGCGTGCCGCGTCCGTGAAAGGAATAAAGGCTGATCCCCGGCCCACCGCCCAAGGCCACATCGCCCCGCGCGGCCATATCCGGCGTGTCGCAGGCCAGAAGCAGGTCAATCTGCAGGGCAATATCGGGCGCTGTGGCGGTGGCCGCAGGCAGCACGCCGCGCAGGTTGAATTCCTCTTGCACGGACCAGACCAGATGCACGGTCGGACCTGCCGAACGGCCCGACAAGCGCGCGGCCAAGGCCAGCAGAACGGCGCAACCCGCGCGGTCGTCAATGCTGGTGCCCGCCATCCGCCCAGCCGCCAGATCGAACGCACGCGGCATGTAACAGACCGGCGTTCCCACATTCACTCCGGCCGCCAAGGCCATGTCGCGGCTGGAAAATCCGGCATCAACGTAAAGCTCTGCGTAGGGCGTCACACGGTATTTCTCATCCGGGCCCGTGGCATGGTGGCTTTTGTTCGCAATCACCCCCGGCAGATCGCCTTGCGCCGTGCACAGCACCACAGCCTGCGCCGCCAGCGCCCGTTCCGGCACGCCGCCCAGCCGTTCAAGGCGGATCAGACCATCCGCCTCGATCTTGCGCACGATGAAACCCAACTGGTCCATATGCGTGAACACCAGAACCGCAGGCGCCGCCGGATCGCCCGGAATGGTGCAGGTCACATTGCCCAGACGGTCAGTCCGGTGCGCCAGCCCTGCCCGGTCCAGCTGCGCTCGCACCGCCTGCGCCACCCGTTCCTCATACCCCGAAAGGCCGGGGATCAGCATCAGCTCGCGCAAAAGTTCCTTCATCGCGCCGCCCTGACCTTGTCCATGAAATCCTGTGCGCGGGCCGGGTCAACCGCCGCCCAGGTATCGCCCCCCACTTTCAGCGCCGACCCCACGATGCAGCCATCCGCCACCGCCAGCACATCGGCCACAGTCGCATGTTTCACGCCGGTATTGGCCAGCACGGGGGTATCCGGCAGCACGCGTTTGACTGCCTCCAGATCCTCCATCCGCGCCGCCTCTCCCGTAATGGCACCTGATACCAGCACGGCATCAGGGATCGATGAAAACACGGCGGACCGCGCCCTATCAGGCAGCGAACGCGGATCCAAAGACCCTGCAAATTCGGCACTGACATTATACAGCACCGCCGCCCCCCCTGCCCCCAGCCGCGATTGATAGCGCCGTGCAGCCCCCGCATCCGGCGACCATATCCCCATGTCGCTGGCATAGGTGCCGGTGAAAATCTCGCGCACGAAATTGGCCCCTGTGGCCGCGCACAGCGCCATCGTCGCCATCGGGTCCCACAGCACATTCACACCAAAGGGCACGGTAATGGCATGGCGCAAACGGCCGATCACATAGGCCATTGTCGCTGTCGCCGCCGTATCAACGCGCAGCTCATAGGGGCGGTCATTTTCATTACCGAACATCACGGCATCCACACCTGCCGCCTGCAAGGCCATAAGGTCTGCCCGCGCTGCCGCCACAATAGCCGAAACCCCGCCCTCGGCATCATAAAGCGGCGTGCCGGGCGTGGCCCCCAGATGCACCATGGCGATGACGGGCTTTTTCATCCCGAAAACCTGCTGAAACCGTGTCATCCAGCCCCCCACATTTGCGCAAAGGCTAGCCTGAAAGACATTGGCCGGGAAGTGCAATCATACTAGCATGTCAGTGGAACGGAGAGGACCATGCAGACAAGACACTGGGACAGGCTGGGTAACGGCGGGCTGACATTCACGGAACTGGGCTTTGGCGCGGCCCCCTTGGGCAATCTTTACCGCGCGATATCGGATGATGACGCGCAAGCGGTACTGCAGGCCGCATGGGATGCAGGCGTGCGCTATTTCGATACGGCGCCCCTGTATGGGCTTGGCCTGTCGGAAACGCGGATGAACCGCTTTCTGCGGGGCAAGCCGCGCGATGAATATGTGCTGTCCACCAAGATCGGGCGGCTGTTCCGGGTGACGACAGCCGACAAGCGCGATGGATTCGGCAAATGGTTCGATGTGCCCGCGCGCAACGAGATTTACGACTATGGCTATGACGCGGTCATGCGCAGCCTTGAGTTTTCGCTGGAACGCCTGGGGCTGGACCGCGTGGATGTGCTTTATGCGCATGATCTGGATGTGTTCAATCACAAGAGCCAGGCCGCACTTGATGCGCGGCTTGCCGAGTTCATGGCAGGCGGCTACCGCGCCCTGATCGCTTTGCGTGATCAGGGGGTCATCCGTGCCTTTGGTGCGGGCGTGAACGAATGGCAAAGCTGCCAGTGGATGGCCGAGCGCGGCGATTTCGACCTGTTTCTGCTGGCCGGGCGCTATACGCTGCTGGAGCAAGAGGCGCTGGAAAGCTTTCTGCCACTGGCAGCCCAACGCGGCATCGGCATTGTCATCGGCGGGCCCTATAACTCTGGCGTGCTCGCCACCGGGCCAAAACCCGGCGCCTTCTACAACTATGACCCCGCCCCAGAATGGGTGCTCGAACGCGTGGGCCGGATCGAATCCATCTGCCGCAACCATGGCACGGCCATGGTCGATGCCGCTTTCCAGTTCCCCTTGCGCCACCCGGCTGTGGTTTCTGTCATTCCCGGTGGGCAAGGGATTTGGGAAATGCAAGCCAACGCCCGTGCAGCCAGCGCCAGCATCCCCCCGGCCCTTTGGGCAGACCTAAAGGCGCAGGGCCTGATCCGCGCTGACGCGCCGACCTGATTTCATCTGTCTGAAAATATCCCGGGGGTTTGGGGGCTGGCCCCCAATCCAACACCCAGAAACGAGAACCACCATGCAGATCGACGCACACCAGCATTTCTGGCACCCCGGCCGCGGTGACTATGGCTGGATGCCCAAGGATGACCCTGTGCTCTCGCGCCCCTACGCGCCGTCCGAGCTGTGGCCGCAAATGCAGGCCGCCGGGGTAGAGGCAACGGTTCTGGTGCAGGCCGCCCCAACGGTAAATGAAACCGAATACATGCTGGGTATTGCCGATGCCGCACCTTGGGTGCGCGGTGTAGTGGGCTGGGTCGATTTTGAAAACCCGGACGAGGCTGCAGCTTTGCGCAGGCTGGCTGGGCATCCAAAGTTCAAGGGTGTGCGGCCGATGATCCAGGACTTGCCCGATGACGCATGGATGCACCGGGCGGATGTGCAATGGGCCTACGGCGCGCTGATCGACAATGACCTGACGTTTGACGCGCTTGGGTTTCCGCGCCATCTGGCGCATTTTCTGGCCTTGCTGAAACGCTATCCGGCGATGCGCGTGGTGGTGGACCATTGCATGAAGCCGC
>JBJOQW010000115.1:0-7869 GCA_046049665.1 Pseudomonadota bacterium
CGATCTTGCCCTTGCCGCCAAGGCCTTTTTTCAGCCAGATCTCTTTCTCCGCATCATCCGCCACATAAAGCCGCTTGGCCCCTTGGGTCAGCCGATAGAGCGGCGGACATGCGAGATAGAGATGGCCCTTGTCGATCATCGGGCGCATCTGGGTGAAGAAGAAGGTCATCAGAAGGCTGGCGATATGCGCGCCGTCGACGTCGGCGTCGGTCATGATGATGATCTTGTCATAGCGCAGGTCATCAACGCGGAATTTGGTGCCCATGGCGACGCCTAATGCCTCGCACAGATCACGGAGTTCGGCGTTGTCGTTCAGTTTGGCGGAGGCGGCACCCAGAACGTTAAGGATTTTGCCCTTCAGCGGCAGCAGGGCCTGGGTTTCGCGGTTACGGGCGGCCTTGGCAGACCCCCCGGCGGAATCGCCTTCGACGATGAACAGCTCGGTATTGTCACGGTTGGTGGCGGAACAATCGGTCAGCTTGCCGGGCAGGCGCAGGCGTTTGGTGGCGGTCTTGCGCTGGGTTTCCTTTTCGGCGCGGCGGCGGAGGCGTTCTTCGGCGCGCAGGACAAGAAAATCGAGGATGGCGCCTGCGGATTTGGGGTCGGCGGCAAGCCAGGTGTCGAAATGGTCACGCACGGCGCCTTCGACGTATTTGGCGGCCTCTTCGGTGGCGAGGCGGTCTTTGGTCTGGCCGACGAACTGGGGTTCGCGGATGAAGACGGAAATCAGGGCGCAACCGCCGGACAGCATGTCATCACGGGTGATCTGTTCGGCCTTGCGGTTCTTGATACGCTCGCCGTAGGCGCGGATGCCCTTGAGGATGGCGTTCCAGAAGCCGGCCTCATGCGTGCCGCCTTCGGGGGTGGGGACGGTGTTGCAGTAGGATTGGATGAAGCCATCGCGCATGGGCGTCCAGTTGATGGCCCATTCGACAGAACCGGGCACGCCGTATTTTTCCTGAAAGCCGACTTTGCCGGCAAAGGGGCGGTCGGCGTAGGTTGAGGCTTTTTCGAGGGTGTCGGAGAGGTAGTCGGCAAGGCCGCCGGGAAAGTGGAAGGTGGCCTCCATGGGCGTGTCGCCATCGGGCAGGGCGGTTTTCCAGCGGATTTCGACACCGGAGAAGAGATAGGCCTTGGAGCGGGCCATTTTCATCAGGCGGGCGGGTTTGAGGGTCTGGCTGCCAAAGATGTCGGGGTCGGGGTGGAAGGTGACGGTGGTGCCGCGGCGGTTGGGGGCGGCGCCGATGATGGCGATGGGGCCCTGGGGGATGCCGCGTGAAAAGGACTGTTCGTAAAGCTGCTTGTTCAGGGCAACCTGGACGACCATGCGGTCAGACAGGGCGTTGACGACGGATGAGCCGACGCCGTTCAGGCCGCCGGATGTGGAGTAGGCCTTGTTGGAGAACTTGCCACCGGCGTGGAGGGTGCAGAGAATGACCTCGAGCGCGGATTTGCCGGGGAATTTGGGGTGGGGGTCCACGGGGATGCCACGGCCATTGTCGCGGATGGTGACGGTGTTATCGGTAGAGAGTTCCACTTCGATGCGGTTGGCATGGCCTGCGACGGCCTCATCCATGGCGTTGTCGAGGATTTCGGCGACAAGGTGGTGCAGGGCGCGTTCATCGGTGCCGCCGATATACATGCCGGGGCGTTTGCGCACGGGTTCCAGCCCCTCGAGCACCTCGATGGAGGAGGCGTTGTAATCATCGGGGGTGTTGGACAAAAGATCGGTCATGGCAGGGCTTTCCATAGGGTGGCCTACAGTGCCATTGATCGGGCACTGACCGCAAGATGTAGTGGGGCGGGAACGTGCGGTCCGCGCTATGCGGGTTCTGCAAGGCGCCTTGCCCACATGGTCTGAAACGCGGGGCGGGCCTGCAGCCGGGCGATCCATGCGGACAGGGCAGGAAAGGCGGCCCAAAGGCTGGTGGCGCCTTGGGAGTAGCGCAGGGTTTCGGCGACGTTGATATCTGCCACGGTGAAGCGGTCTGCGACGAGGTAGGCGCGGCCGGCAAGATGCCCTTCAAGCCGGGCCATCGGGCGGTGCAGGGCGGCGCTGGCACGGGCGATGATCTGGGGGTCATCGGGGTGTTGCAGAATGTCGAGGGCAGGGGTTTCGATGGCAGAGACGGCGTGCAGGGTCCATTGCGCGATCAGGGCGGCTTCGGCGTCGGTCTGGGGGCCAAGGGGGCCGCCATAGCGGGTGGCAAGATAGGTGGTGATGGCAAGGGATTCAGTCAGGGTCAGGTCACCATCGGTCATGCAGGGAATCTGTCCCTGGGGATTGATGCCGAGATAGGCGGCAGAGGCGGTGTGCAGGGGCGCGTTTTCAGCGGTGGGGTCCGGCAGGCGGTAGGCCTGAATGACGGGGATATGGTGATAGGGTTGTCCGATTTCGGCCAAAAGCCACATGGGCCGCGATGCCCGGCTGCGTGCGACACCGTAAATCGTGATCATCCCCACCCCCTGAACTGGCCATGGCCTGCAGGCTAGGGGGCGCAGGCGGGGATGAAAAGCGCAAAATATCAGCGGTGTCTCGCGTCAGGGTTGTGTGTCCGGGTGGTGCGTGAGGCAGGTTTGCCATTGCGCACTTGCCGCAAGGGAAAACCTGCGCCAACGTCATGGCCATGACAGAAGCACAGCCCCGCAAATCCACGGCACAGTTCATCGCGCGTGACCAGAAAGCCCAGATCGTGGATCGGCTTTATGATGTTGCGATTGATCCTGTGCGGCTGGAAGAATTGCTGGAGGTCTGGGAAGGGTCAGCCGCGCCGTTGCGTGTGGGTGGCGTTGATGGCGCGATCGAGCTGGATGATCCGGATATCGACGCCCATCTGCAGCGCGCGCATGTGTTTCTTGACCGCTATGAGTCTGCCCGCCCTGCCAAGGGGCACCGGTCTGTGCTGGCTGATATTCCGCGGGCGGCGGCCTTTCTGGCGGATGGGGGGGCGCAGATCACGGCATGCAACCGGGCGGCTGGCATTGCCTTCGGGATCAGCGATGGCAGCCTGATGACGGATTTGCCGTTTGATGCTGATGATGTGGCCACACTGCGCGGCATCGTGCGCAAGGTGGCCGACCCACGCAGCGCCAATGGCGAGCGGGCGGAGAAGGTGGTTATCCTGCGCATCCGGTCATTGTTGACGGGCAGCCCGGTGATTGTGCGGGTCAGCCCGGTGCAAAGCGATGCGCAGCGGCCACTTGCGCTTGTGCTGTCAACCGAGCTGGTCTGGCCTGCGGGTTTTGCGGCAACGGTGCAAGATGCCTTTGGCCTGACCCCGGCGGAAGTTGAAATCGTGCAGGGCATTACATTGGGCCTGCCCTTGAAAACCATTGCGGATGAGCGCGCGCGATCAGTTGAAACAGTGCGCACGCAGTTGCGGTCAGTGCTGGCCAAAACCGAGACGCACAGCCAGTCAGAGCTGATCCGGGTGGTGCTGGGGCTGATGGATGTGGCCTTCCTGCCTGCGGATGATGCAGTCACGTCGGGGGCGGGCCAGATGGCCGAGGTGCCCTTTTGCCATATCGTTACGTCCGATGGGCGGCGTCTGGACTATCTGATCTTTGGTGCGCCGCATGGCCGCCCTGTTCTGTACATGCATCTGGATTTCGGCTTTGTGCGCTGGCCTGCACGGGCGGAACGCGCGGCGGCCAAGCGTGGCTTGCGGGTGATCGTGCCGGTGCGGGCAGGCTATGGCCGCACAAGCCTGCATGCCGGCGGGGGTGACTACATTGCCGATGTCGTGACCGATTATCTGGCGGTGCTGGATCATCTGGGGGTGACAGGGCCGGTGGTGGCGGTGCCCATGGGGGCGGACCTGCGCTTTGCACTGGCCCTTGGGGCTGCGCGTCCGGGTCTGTTGTGCGGAATCGTGGGGGCCTCTTGCATGTTGCCGGCGCGCACGGCGGCGCAATACGAACGCATGGACAAATGGCAGCGCTTCATTCTGGCCAATGCGCGCTATGCGCCCAAGGTGCTGCCCTTTCTGGTCAAGGCGGGTTTTTCGCTGGCGCGGGGGCTTGGCAAGGCAAAGTTCTTTACGCAGGTCAACGGCGGGTCTGCCGCGGATATGGCCGCCTTTGCCCAGCCCGAGGTGCGTGAGGCGGTGCTGGCAGGATCAGACGTGTGCATGAGCGCGACGCATCTGGCGCATGAGGCGTTCACGCGTGAATGCATCAGTTCGGAACGGGACTGGTCTTATCTGATCAGTGCCAACAGGGTGCCGGTCAAACTGTTGCAGGGCGATCAGGATCCGCAATCGCCGATGGACACGATCAGCGAACTGGCGGCAGAATTTCCGGCGCTTGATGTGGAATTTTTGCCTGATACCGGCCAGTTGCTGCTGTTTGCGGCATGGCCGCGGGTGCTGGAAGAGATCGAGCGGATGTTCACGGCAGGCAGCAATAGCTGACTTTTCGGTAAATTTTTGGCGCTATACCGCATTTGGGGTATGCGGGGCGGAGGCGGGCAGGGGTAGACCACAGATATTGAACGGTTTGCATAGCTAGGCTTTCCATAGACCTGCCATATTTGATCCCCTAGAAAGGGCGACGGTTGCTGGGAACCGTCGCCCTTTTCGCATATGCGCACCGCGCAGGGTCCCGCGCATGCCCAAGGCTGCGGGCTTGGCGCGACGGTCATTGCGCATTATGTGTTGGCAGCGGGTTCAAGGGGCAGGGACGCAATGCGCAGATGGCTGATGGCGGCAGGATGTCTGGTCGCACCGGTGGTGGCCGAGGCGCATCCACATGTGTTTATCGATGCAACGGTGGAAGTGGTTTTTGACGCCGAAGGGCGGGCCGAGGCGCTGCGCATCGGCTGGACCTATGATGAATTCTTTTCGATGCTGATTGTCGAGGATCGGGCGCTTGACCCGGATTATGATGCGGTTCTGACGCCAGAGGCCGAGGCGGAGCTTGCGGGCTTTGACATGCAGTGGGATGCGGGTTTTGCGGGTGATACCTATGCGCTGATGAATGGGGTTGATCTGCCGCTGTCGCGCCCGGAGGCGTTTTCCGCAAGCTATGCGGATGGCAAGATCACCTCAACGCATCTGCGGCGGTTTGAAACGCCGGTCGCGGTTGGCGATGTGCCGCTGATTGTGCAGGTCTATGATCCGGGGTTTTACACGGCCTATGCGATTGTGGGCGAAACGCAACTGACGGGGCGCGATGATTGCAGCGCACAGGTGTTTGAACCAGATCGCAGTGCGGCGGATGAGGCTTTGCTGGCGGCACTGGCCGAGGTGTCGGCCGATGTGGATATCGAAATCGCCTATCCTGCCATCGGTGCGGCCTATGCCGAAGAAGCCCGGATCACATGCGCCAACCCATCCTGATTTCGGGGGCAGCTGTCGTGCTGGTGCTGGCGGGCCTCTGGGCCTTTGGCGGCTTTGCGGCGCTTGGCGACTGGGCGCTGGGGCAGCAAAGGGCCGTGCAGAACAGCATGGCGCAGGGCATTCGCGGCGTGCGTGCGGGCGATGCGGGTGCGCTTTGGGCCCTGCTGGCGGTGGCGTTCACCTACGGTTTTGTCCATGCGGTGGGGCCGGGGCATGGCAAGGTCTTGATCGGTGGTTACGGCGTGGGGCGGCGGGTGCGGCTGTGGCCTTTGGTGATGATCGCGTTCGTGTCATCAATGGCGCAGGCGGCGGTGGCCGTGGCGTTGGTTTACGGGTTTGTGGCGGCTTTCGGCTGGACGCGTGAGCGGGTCTTGGGGCTGAGCGATGATGTGATGGCACCGGTCGGCCATATGCTGGTGGCAGGGGTGGGCCTGTGGCTGGTGTGGCGGGGGATCAGGGGGATACGGGCGCAACGGGTGTCAGCTGCAGGGCAAAAGCACCACGATCACGCAGACGGGCACCGCCATCTGCATGACCACGGGCATGACCACAAGCCAAGCCATGGCCACCACCACGGCCATGACCACAGTGCTCATCAGCACCCGCATCTGCATGCCGATCACGATCATGCCCATGGTGCAGGCGAAACCTGTGCGACTTGTGGCCATGCGCATGGGCCGACGCTGGCCGAGGTGACCGCTCTGACAGGCTGGCGCGATACGGCGGTGCTGATTGCGGGCATTGCTGTGCGGCCCTGTTCGGGGGCGTTGTTCCTGTTGATCCTGACCTGGCAGATGGGAATTGCCGGGGCTGGGGTGCTGGGCACCTTTGTGATGGGGCTGGGCACGGCGAGTGTGACCATGGTGGTGGCCCTGCTGGCGGTCTGGTCACGCGAAGGCATGCTGGCGGGGCTGTCCGAAGGGCGGCTAGCGCGGGCCTTGCCGGTGATTGAGCTGCTGGCGGGCGGGATCGTAGTGGTCGCTGCATTGCAGATGCTGCGCTTGACGCTGTAGCCTGTGGCGGATCAGTCAAGAGAATGACAGGAACGCCGCTTTGACTGCTACAGTTGAGAAATTGCCGTTCATCGCCATTCTGGTGACCCCCGCCTTGATCTTCTGGGTCTGGTCGCAGATGACCGCAGTGCAACGGGCCAGAAGGGTTTTGCGTCTGACTGTGTTGATTTCGCTGGCCTATGTGGCTGCGCTGATTGCCATGACGGTAACAGTCGAAGCCCTGTGCGATGGCGGCCAGTTGAAAGGATTTACCGATTGCCGCATCATTCCCCTGTGGCTGGCAAACGGTTTTTCGGTGTCATTTTTGCTGATCCCGGTGCTGGGAATCGGCAGTCTGGGCGTGTTGCTGTTCTGCACCTGGTTGGAATGGCGGGCCAGGCGGGCCGGGCGCTGAGGCCCGACGCCTGAAGGCCGACCCTGCCTTGCAAAGGCCCGGCGGCGGGCGTAACCTTTGGCCATGACACCCCCCATGCCCCTGACCGCCCATGCGCGCGAGACGTTGCGCCTTGCGCTGCCTTTGGCGGGAAGTCACCTTGCGCAATCGGCCTTGCATGTGACGGATACGATCATGCTGGGCTGGTATGGCGTGACCGAACTTGCTGCCGTCGTGCTGGGCGCATCATCATTTTTCATCATCTTCATCCTTGGCGCGGGCTTTGCCCAAGCCGTGATGCCGATGGTGGCGGCGGCCCTTGGGCGGGGCGATGAGGCGCAGGTGCGGCGCGATACGCGCATGGGGATCTGGCTGTCCATCGCCTATGGCGCGGTGATGTATCCGCTGTTCTGGTGGTCGGGGCCGATATTCCTGATGCTGGGGCAGGAGCCTGATGTGGCGGCGCTGGCGCAGGATTACATGCGCGTGGCGGGGTTGGGGCTGATCCCGGCGCTGATCGTGATGACGCTGAAAAGCTTTCTGGCGGCGATTGACCGGGCACAGGTGGTGCTGTGGGTGACGGTGGCGGGCGTGTTCGTGAACGCGGCGGCGAATTATGCGCTGATCTTTGGCAACTGGGGCGCGCCGGAACTGGGCGTGGTGGGGGCGGCGATTGCGACGCTGGCCACGCAACTGGCCAGCCTGCTGTTGATGGGGCTTTATGCGCATCGGAATGCGGGGGCGGCGCGGTTCCGGCTGTGGCAGCGGTTCTGGCGGGCCGATCCTGCGGCGTTGCGGCAGGTGTTCCGGCTGGGCTGGCCGATTGGGGTGCAGGGGCTGGCCGAGGCGGGGCTGTTTGTGGCAACGGCGCTGATGATCGGGACGATTGGCAAGGTGGAACTGGCGGCGCACGGGATTGCGATGGAGGTGGTGTCGCTGATCTTCATGTTCCATGTGGGGTTGGCGAATGCGGCGACGCTGCGGGCGGGCCGGGCGGATGGGGCGGGCGATGCGCGGGGGCTGCGCGATGGAGCGAAGGCGGCGCTGGCGATGTCTTTTGTCATCGGGGTGCTGGGGATTGTGCTGTTCGTGCTGATTCCGGCTCCGCTGATCGGGCTTTTTCTGGACGAGGCGCAGCCCGAGG
>JBJOQW010000116.1:0-11769 GCA_046049665.1 Pseudomonadota bacterium
GCCCCGCCACGGCAATACCTTCCAGCGCCAAACGCCGCTCGGCAACAGGGCTGTCGGTTCCCGCAACGATGACCCTACGCAACACCGCCAGATCGCTGTAAAGGGGCGCAAGAGTGGTGTCGGCGGCCACCTTATCAAGTGCAGCAAGTGCGCCGGCCTTGTCAGCCTGCGGATCAGTTGACAGCATCAGACCCAGCAAGCCAGCCTGCGCATCCGTTGCGTGCACATCAGCCAGCGCCGCCATGCGTTCTTCCGGCGCGCCCAGATCCAAGGCATCCAGCACTGCATTACCAAAGGCCTGCGCGCGCGCTGTCTCGCGTGCCTGTTGCCACTGTGTCCAGGCCGTGCCGCCAACAATACCCAGAATCGCAACAACGCCAATCCAGCCATATTTGCGGAATGCAGCATAGAGTTTGTCGCGGCGGACCTCTTCGGTCACCTCGTCAATAAAGCTGTCGTTATTGCTCACGCCTTTGCCTCCGCCGTTTGCACCTGTCTTACACGTCTAACGCCGGTATTGCCAAGCCCGTGCAGGAAGTCAGGCGGCCTCGGCCTCTTCCTGGCTTTGGCGTGCCCACATGGCCGCATAGCGCCCGCCCTTGGCGATCAGCGCCTCGTGCCGGCCTTCCTCGATCACCAGACCATCTTCCAGCACGACAATCCGGTCAGCATCCGCAATCGTTGACAGGCGGTGCGCGATGGTAATCACCGTGCGCCCCTGCCCCATATCGCGCAAGCTCTCCTGAATGTCGGCCTCGGTCTGGCTGTCCAAGGCACTGGTCGCCTCATCCAGCAGCAGGATCGCCGGGTCCTTCAGCAGCGTGCGCGCAATGCCCACACGCTGCTTTTCCCCGCCTGACAGTTTCAGCCCGCGTTCACCCACGGTCGTGTCATACCCATCCGGCAGGCGCATGATGAAGTCATGGATGCGCGCCGCCTTTGCCGCCGCTTCGATATCTGCCTGACTGGCCCCATCCCGCCCGTAGGCAATGTTGTAGCGGATCGTATCGTTGAACAGCACCGTATCCTGCGGCACCACACCTATCGCCGCATGCAAGGATGCCTGCGTCACATCGCGGATATCCTGCCCGTCAATCCGCACAGAACCGCCTGTCACATCATAGAACCGGAACAGCAGCCGCCCGATAGTTGATTTGCCCGAACCCGACGGCCCTACAAGTGCCACCCGTTCACCCGCGCCCACCTTCAGCGTGATCCCTTTCAGGATCTGGCGTTCCGGATCATAGGCAAAGCGCACGTCATCAAAGCTGACGGCTGCCCCGCGCAACGCCAAGGCCGCAGCACCGGGTTTATCAACCACTTCAGCAGGTTGGCCCAACAGGCCGAACATCTCGCCCATATCCACCAGCGCCTGGCGGATTTCGCGGTAAACCGTGCCCAGAAAGCCCAATGGCAAAGTGATCTGGATCATGTAGGCGTTCACCATCACGAAATCGCCCACCGTCAGCGTGCCCGCCTGCACGCTCATCGCGGCCAGCACCATCACGATCACAAGCCCCGTCGTGATGATCACCGATTGCCCGATATTCAGGAATGACAGGCTCAGACCGGTTTTCACCGCCGCAACCTCATACCGTTCCATTGCCCGGTCATAACGCGCGGCCTCACGCTCTTCCGCCGCAAAATATTTGACCGTTTCAAAGTTCAGCAGGCTGTCAATCGCCTTCTGGTTGGCATCCGTGTCCTGATCATTCATCTCGCGCCGGATCTTGACCCGCCATTCGGTGACGCGAAAGGTGAAGGTGACGTAAAGGAAAATCGTCACTATCACGACCACGGAATAGGCCCAGCCAAAGACCAAGGCAAAGATCACCGCCACCATCGACAGTTCAAGGATCAGCGGACCGATGGAAAACAGCATGAAGCGCAAAAGGAAATCCACACCCTTCACGCCCCGTTCGATGATGCGGCTCAGGCCCCCCGTCTTGCGCGTGATGTGATAGCGCAAGGACAGGCGGTGAATATGCGTGAACGTCTCAAGCGCCAACCTGCGCAGGGCCCGTTGACCCACCCGCACGAACACCGCATCGCGCGCTTCGTTGAACAAGACCACGCTCATGCGTGCCACACCATAGGCCACTGTCAGGCCCACTGCCGTCAGCGTCATTGCCATCACTGCCGTCGGTTCTGCCCCACCAAGCGCATCCACGGCCAGCTTGTAAAAGTAAGGCGTGGTCACCGAAATCAGCTTGGCCACGATCAGGAAAGACAGCGCCAGCACCACGCGCCGCTTGATCCACGTCTGCCCATCGGGCCAAAGATAGGGCCCAACGCGCCGCATTGTCTGCCAGCCGCTGGCGGGTTTGGTCACGTTTTCAGGCATCTGGCATCCCATGGCAAACGCGGGCCGGGATGCTTGATCGGGGCGGGCGTTTCAGCTAGTGTCATTTCAAGGATTGTTGAATAGTGGATGCATGGACCAGAGTAAAGCCCTTGCCGCGCTGCAGGCCCTTGCCAACCCGCAAAGGCTGGCGCTGATCCGTCATCTTATGGGCGCCGATGGCCATGCGGCGGGTGCGCTTGCATCCTGTCTGGGTATTTCTGCCTCGGCCCTGTCGTTTCATCTGGCCGCGCTGGAAGCTGCCGGTCTGATACGGTCACGCCGCGAAGGGCGGCAAGTGATCTATGCAGCCGACCGCGCCGAGATGGGCCGATTGATCGGGCATCTGTTGAACGATTGCTGCCGGGGTGACGCCGAGGTGCAAGCCTGCTGCATGAATGGCCTGACGGTGCCTGACGCCCCCTTCATTCCTGCGGCAGAGTGAACACCTGCCCCGGATAGATCAGATCAGGATCGCGAATCTTGTCCTTGTTCGCCTCGAAAACCTGCACATACATCGTCCCCTCGCCCATCATGTCGGTGGCAATGCCCCATAGCGTAAAGCCCGGCTGCACGGTGATGGTGACGGGTGGCGGCGGGGCTGCCACTTCGGCGGTGACCGTGGGCTGAGGTGCGGGTGCGGGCGCAGGTTCTGGCGCTGGTTCTGGTGTGGGGGCAGGATCAGCCGCTGGCTCGACAGCCGGTTCAACAACAGGGGCTGGCACAGGTTCCGGCAGCGGCGCGGATGCCGCCTCAGGTTCTGGTGCGGGTTCAACCGCCACTGGCGCAGGCTCGGCTGCGGGCTCTGCTTCCGGTGCCGGTGCTGGTTCAGGTGCTGGTTCAGGTGCAGGTTCAACAACGGGTTCGGCAACGGGTTCAGGCGCGGGCGCTGGTTCGGCTGCCTCAGCGGGCGGCGCAACACCCGTTGCAAGGGCAAGCGCCTCCAGCGTCTCACGCTTGAAAGGCGTTTCAAAACGAGATGTTACCGCCCCGTCTTGACCTAATTGATCCAACCGCAAGGTATAGATACCCGGTGCCGTCTCGGGCAGTGTCATCGCCCATGCCCCATCCTCGGGCACTGGCGCATCCATCACCGCCGCATTATCCAGATACACCCGCAGGGTCGCCCCTGCCTGCCCCCGGCCCGCCAGCTGTACCGCCCCATCCGGCGCATAGGAAATCGCATCCAGGCTTACCGCTGCAGGTTCGCCAGCCACCACGGGTTCCGGCGCTTGCAGCACCTGCGCGCCTTCCTCTGTCACCAATAGGGTTGCAGGCGGCTCGGCTTCAACCAAAGGATCCGCCTCTGGCACCACTGCTGCAATCGGTGCCACCACAACAGTTGCCTCACCCGTCAGCGTGCTGCCATCATCCAGCGTTGCCAAAAGGCTAAGCTCGCGCGGCGAGGGGTTTGGCGCAAAGGTCAGTTGCGCCACGAAGTTGCCCGCCGAATCCGCCTGCACACGCGTCTCTTGCACGCCATCCAGATTGAGCGACACCTGTGCATCCGGCGGTGCCTTGCCTGCAATCAGCGCCGACCCATCCGGTTCAATCCGCACCACATCAAAACTGGGCGGGGCCGGTGGGGGCGGTTCCGCAGCTGCTTCGGGTGCAACAGCCGGTTCAGCGGCGGCCACCTTTGGCGCTTCCACAACGTTTTCAGCGGGTTCCGCTGTGTTGTTCACATCAGGTGCTGCTGCGGTTTCTGCGGCTGGCGGCGCGGCAACAGGCCCTGCAAGAAATGTCCGGTACCCCGCAAACGCCGCCACACCCCCTGCCAAAAGCAAAAGAACAGTCCGCCCCACCAATGCCGATTGCACAGCCATTTTATTCCCCCGCTGGCAAAGGGTCTTTCCCGCCCCTTGTCCGCCCCCATGGAACGCCGATAAGGTTGCGCGACGCAATAGTTTTTCAAACCGGGGACGCAGATCATGCAACAGAAATCGGTCTGTGTCTTTTGCGGGTCACGCAAAGGTGCCCTGCCCGCCTATACAAACGCCGCGCAAGACACCGGCGCCATGCTGGCGGCCAACGGCTGGCGGCTGGTCTATGGCGCGGGCGATGTGGGCCTGATGGGCGAAGTTGCCCGCGCCACACAAGCGGCAGGCGGGGCCACCTTTGGCGTGATCCCGGTGCATCTGTTGGGCAAAGAAGTGGGCAAGCGCGATCTGTCGACCTTCGTGATCACCGAAGACATGCATGAACGCAAGAAGGTGATGTTCATGAACTGCGATGCGATCGTCGTGCTGCCCGGTGGTGCCGGGTCACTGGACGAGTTCTTTGAGGTGCTTACATGGGCGCAGATCGGGCTGCATAGGAAGCCGATCTGGTTGCTGGATGTGGAAGGCTACTGGCAGCCGCTGATTGCGCTGATGGAGCACATCGTGGCGCAGGGGTTTGCGGATGCGTCCATGAAGGGGTTGTTTGGTGTGGCAAGGACGGTGGCGGAACTGGAGGCGGCTTTGGTGAAGAGTTTCGCGTAAGTGCTTGCGTGCGCTGTGTTTACCGGCTGGAGTTGCCTCGTGAAAGATGTCTTCTTTCCGTCTTTATTGCGTCTTCCTTCCGTCTCTACGCGCGGTGAGGATAGGCCATGTTAACGAATCGGCGCAGTAGGGGATGAAAATTCCTGCGGAGCCGATATTTGGGCCAGAATGAAGGGTTGAAGCGTTTGCGCGCGATTGTGATTGGCTGGACCGGGTTGATGGCCTTGCCTGCAATGGCCGAGGATCAGGCAGCGCTGGCTGCGCGGATCTTGGCGCTATCAAGCACGCAGCAATTTGATGATTTATCGCCGGACGTGCGTGCGATTTTCGAAGACTACGCAAACAAAGAAGAAATCGGGATCAAGGGCGTGCAAGGCCGCATGACGGTGACCGACTGCATGTTGACCGCAGAGACGGCTGCAGTGTCCCTGGGGTTTGATTATGTGGTTGAGCAGGTGACGGTTGACCTGTCGGATCCAGATATTCAGTTCAGTTCGGTTGACGCACTGCGGCCTGCTGATGGCACACCGATTGGCATATTCAGCAATTCTCGGGATGTGACCGTCAAACACATTCAAAGCGGGCCGCTGACAGATATCAGCAGCGCAGTGGAAACCTTGAAAGCCCTGCACTATGCCACCGAAGAAGCGCCGATCTACCTTTTCCCGATGGTCCGTGCCTACGGGAATGACGACCAGCGTGGCGCCGTGATACAGGCTATCGAGAACTACCGCGCACTGTATTGCACCAACTCAAGATAGGTGCGCGGGGCGGGTCAAATGCCCACCCCGCGCAAAGCCTTACATCCGCGCAGCCACGGCTTCCCAATCCACCAGCTTATCCAGGAAGTTGGTCAGATACGCAGGCCGCTTGTTGCGGAAGTCGATGTAATAGCTGTGCTCCCATACGTCGCAGCCCAGCAGGGCCGTCTGGCCAAAGCACAAGGGATTCACGCCGTTTTCGGTTTTCGTCACCTTCAGCGCGCCGTCCGTATCACGCACAAGCCAGGCCCAGCCCGAACCGAACTGCCCAGCACCCGCGGCGGCGAAATCTTCCTTGAACTTGGCGACTGATCCGAAGGATTCCACCAGTGCCTTTTCCAGCGCCCCCGGCATCACCTTGCCGCCCGTGCCCATCACCTGCCAGAACAGCGCGTGGTTCCAGTGCTGGGACGCGTTGTTGAAGATGCCGTTCTGCGCAACGGAGGTCTTGTTGTAGGTGCCCACAACAATCTCTTCCACCGATTTGTTTTCCCACTCGGTGCCAGCAATCAGCTTGTTGCCGTTGTCGACATAGGCCTTGTGGTGAATGTCATGGTGGTATTCGAAGGTTTCCTTCGACATGCCAAGTGCGGCCAGCGCATCATGGGCATAGGGCAGATCGGGAAGCGTGAAAGCCATCTGTCTTCTCCTGTAATGGTTAAAGTTGAGATAGGGCGCTGCCAGCACCAAGGTCAACCCCAGCTGCCGAATAAGCTATTCGATCTGGCAGGACCCGGTCGCGTTAAAGCTGTTGTCATATTGCAGCGGGCGCATGGAGACTTGCAGCTTTCCCTCACCTTTGGAGATCGTTGCCCGGTAAGACATTGTGGATTGCTGGCCCGTATTGTTCCTGACGTTCCGGACTGTCCACTTGAACACGATGCGCTGACCATTTTCGCTTACAACTTCACCCAGCAAAGGCCCGCCTGTAACCCCTTGGATCAACGCATCATTGACAGATACAAAGCGTTCCGCAGCTTCGTAGGCAATCACAAGCGGGCTTTGGAACGCCCCATTGGTGACGCCGGTGTCGATATCACAGACATAGACCACGGGCTCTGCCTGCGCCAAGCCTGGAAGGCAGACGCACATGGCGGCAAGAAGTTGGCGCATTCCAGGATCCTAAAGGATGGCGTCCAACTCGCTTCCCGGTTGGGCGCTGTGGGTGAGAAGTCCCATCATATATGGCGCAACTGACCGGAAGCATACAAGCGAAAACCCGCCGTCTTCCATCCAAAAGGCTGCGGCAACCTGTGCTGCCCGGCTGCGCCGGATTTCGCCGGACTGCAGGGCCGTAAGGTCAGCCGGGGTCAATTTCATCAGCACCTGATCGGCCTTTTCACCCGTGATGCGGAACACCGCGCGGGCGTCTGACACATCGGCCGCAAGGTGATGTTCGGCCTTCAGCGCCTTGGCGATGGTTTCCAGCACGTTGGCGACCTGATCGTAAGGCATGATCAAAAGCAGCTCATCCGGGGCCATCCAGGCCGCCCCAAAGGCCCCATCCTTTACAATGCGACGCGGGGCGGGCATCGCCATGCCGGTGGCGGCCTTTACCGCCTTGGGCAGGGCCTTGACGTCATGCTTGCAGCGCAGCGTGATCATGCCCAGGGGGCCGATTTCCTGAATGCGCGCGAAGCCTTCGCAAGAGGCACCGCCAAGGGCGCTGACGGGATCAGACATTCTGCTTTGCCCCTTCCTTATCGTAGAACACCGGATCAACGATCCGCGCTTTCACCGTGCCACCCGCAACCGTGTTGAATTCCACCGTCTGGCCCATGCGTTCGGGGCCTTTGTGGATCAGGCCCATGGCGATGCCGCGCTTTAATGTCGGGCTGTAATAGGTTGATGTCACACGCCCTTCTGTATTGCGCTGACCATTGGCGTTGACACCCGGCGCCACGGCATAGCTGCCATCAGGCAGGACAGACCCATCCAGCGTTTCCAGCCCCACAAGCTGCCAGCGGTCCGGGCTGGACAGGTGATTGCGCGCCTGCCCACGCTTGCCCAGATAATCTTCCTTCTTCTTGGAAATCGCCCAGCCCAGGCCGAGGTCCTGCGGAATGACCGTGCCATCGGTTTCATCGCCGATCATGATAAAGCCCTTTTCCGCCCGCATGATATGCAAGGCTTCCGTGCCATAGGGCATCACGCCAAGGCTTTCACCTGCCGCCATGCAGGCCGCCCAGAAGGCCGCGCCATGGCTGGCGGGCACAGCAATTTCATAGGAAAGCTCGCCCGAAAAGCTGATGCGGTACACGCGCGCCGGGAAACCGCCCAAGCTGCCGTCTGCCCATTGCATGAAGGGCAGCGCGTCTTTTGAGACATCCATTCCGCCCAGCGTTTCCAGCAATTGCCGCGCCTTGGGGCCCACGACGGCCACTTGCGCATATTGCTCGGTCACATTGGCCGTGTAGACCTGCCAATCCCACCATTCGCATTGCAGCCAGTCTTCCATCCAGCCGTGAATCCGGTCTGCCCCGCCCGATGTGGTATGGCACAAGAACGTATCTTCACTGATCCGCGCCACCACGCCGTCATCGCTGAGAAAGCCCTGTTCGTTGCACATCAGCCCATAGCGGCACTTGCCCACGGGCAGTGTGCTCATCACGCCGGTGTAAAGCATATCAAGGAAGCGCCCCGCGTCCGGCCCTTTGACAATGATCTTGCCAAGGGTTGATGCATCCAGCAGGCCCACGTTCGTGCGCGTGTTCAGAACTTCGCGGTGCACTGCCTGTTCGTGGGATTCACCGTTACGCGGGAAGGTATAAGGCCTGCGCCACAGGCCCACGGGTTCGAAATAGGCCCCCGCCGCTTCGTGCGCGGCATGCATCGGCGTGCGGCGCAGCGGTTGAAAGATATCACCCCGCGCCTCACCCGCCAGCGCGCCCAGTGTCACGGGCGTGTAGGGCGGGCGGAAGGTGGTGGTGCCGACTTGGGGTATCTCTTCATTCAAAGCCTGAGAAAGCACCGCAAGGCCGTTGATATTGCTCAGCTTTCCCTGATCCGTCGCCATGCCCAAGGTGGTATAGCGCTTGGTATGTTCAACGCTTTCATAGCCTTCACGTGCCGCAAGCTGCACGTCCGAAACCTTCACATCGTTCTGATAATCCAGCCACATCTTTGACCGCAGCGCAATCGGCGCGCCCTGCGGCATGACCCAGGTTGCCTCCATCGGTGCTTCACCTACCCCGATGCCATCACCATTCGCCGCCCCCACGCAAGTTACCATCGCGCTGCCATCATGGTTCACCGGCGGGCGTGCCGGATCAGGCCGGAACATGGCCTGCCCCGCATCCCACATCAGCTTGCCACCGCAATGCGAATAAAGATGCACCACGGGCGACCAGCCGCCCGACATGGCCACCGCATCGCAGGCGATCTCTTCCAGCACCGCACCTTCGCCCGCCTGCAGGCAGACCTGCACGCCCGTCACGCGTTTGCCGCCCTTGACCTTCGCAATCGCCCGGCCTGCCTCAACCCGAATGCCAGCCGCCCGCACCTGTGCCGGCAAATCGCCGGTTACTTGCGCCCGCACATCCAGCACCGCCGCCACATGCAGCCCCGCGCCATGCAGCGCCAAGGCCGTGCGATAGGCGTCATCATTGTTTGTCACAATCACCGTGCGGTCACCCGGCGAGGTGGCATAGTTCACCACATAATCCCGCACCGCTGACGCCAGCATCACCCCCGGAATATCATTGCCCGCGAATGACAAGGGCCGCTCAATCGCCCCTGTCGCCGCAATGATCCGCCCTGCCCTGATGCGCCACAGCCGCTGGCGCGGGCGGCCGTCACCCGGCGTATGGTCGGCAATGCGTTCATCCGCCAGCACATAGCCGTGGTCATAAACCCCCGCGCCGGTCGTGCGCAGGCGCATGGTCACATTCTCCATCGCCGCCAGTTGCGCCACCAGCGCGCCAACATCCGTGCCATGGTCAACCGGCGCGCGCCCACCCCAATGCGGGGTCTGCTCCAGCACGATGACCCGCTTTTTGGCCTTGGCCGCCTGCAAAGCTGCCTCCAGCCCAGCAATGCCGCCGCCAATCACCAGCACGTCGCAATGCGCATAGGCCTGCTCATAGCGGTCTGCATCGCGGTCTTTGGGCGCTTTGCCCAAACCGGCGGATTGCCGGATCACCGGTTCAAAGACATGCTTCCAGAAGGCACGCGGGTGGATGAAGGTCTTGTAGTAAAACCCACCCGGCAGGAACCGCGCCAGCGTATTGTTGATCACGCCCACATCATATTCAAGGCTGGGCCAGTGGTTCTGGCTTGCCGCCTCCAGCCCGTCAAACAATTCCGTCATTGTTGCGCGCTGATTGGGCTCCAGCCGCGCGCCGGACCCAAGGTTGACCAGCGCATTGGGTTCTTCCGGCCCTGCCGCCACAATGCCGCGCGGGCGGTGGTATTTGAAGCTGCGGCCCACCAGCATCTGGTCATTGGCCAGCAGCGCTGATGCCAGCGTATCGCCCGCATACCCGCGCATCCGGCGGCCGTTGAAGGTGAATTCGGTGGCGGCAGAGCGGTCAATCAGACGGCCACCTTTGGCAAGACGCGTGCTCATGTGTTTTCCCATCCCGGACGACGGGCCTTGATTTTCGCGATGATGTCAGGGGGTGGCGCAGAGACTTGTGCCGGATAGGTGCCAAACACCTCCAGCGTTGCTGTGCAGCGCGCCGCAAGGAACCACTTGCCGCAGCCGTATGCGTGCCGCCAGCGTTCGAAATGCACGCCCTTGGGGTTTTTGCGCGCGAACATGTAGGCTTCGAATTCAGCATCGGTGGAGCCGGGGCCGAACCGCTTCAAGTGCGCCTCGTAGCCCGGCGCAAGCTCGGTTTCCTCGGCCATCACACCGCAATAGGGGCATTCAAGGGTTAGCATATTTCACACTCCTGCAGGGCCAGGGATCGGATTGTTCGAACAATCCGGACCGGAATTTTCGAAAATTCCGGTCCAAATCCTTCGAAGGATTTGGGTGCATAACGTCCCATCAATGCGCCACCCCCGCCGCCACAGACTCGTCAATGAACTGCCCCTCACGAAACCGCCACATGTTGAACGCCTCCGCCAACGGCCCCGGCTCGCCCTTGGCCATCAGTTCCGCCATCGCCCAACCAGACCCCGGAATTGCCTTGAAGCCACCCGTGCCCCAGCCGCAGTTGATGAAGCAGTTGCCCAAGGGCGTCTTGGAGATGATGGGCGAACGGTCCCCCGTCATATCCACGATCCCGCCCCACTGGCGCAGCATCTTCAACCGGCTCAGCATCGGGAACGTCTCGATCAGCGCCCGCAAGGTTTCTTCGATATGGTGGAAAGACCCGCGCTGCGTGAAGTTGTTGAACCCGTCTGTGCCCCCGCCAATCACCATCTCGCCCTTGTCGGACTGGCTCATGTAGCCATGCACCGTATTCGCCATCACCACCACATCCATGCAGGGCTTGATCGGCTCTGATACCAGCGCCTGCAAGGCAACCGCCTCCACCGGAAGCCGGAAGCCCGCCATATCTGCCACTTGGCCACTATGCCCCGCCACCACGATGCCCAGCTTTTTACAGCCGATGAAACCCTTGGTCGTCTCCACCCCCGTCACCACACCAGCGTCAGACCGCACGCCCGTCACTTCGCACTGCTGGATGATGTCCATCCCCATCGCCGAACAGGCCCGCGCATAGCCCCAGGCCACCGCATCATGCCGCCCCGTGCCCCCGCGCGCCTGCCAAAGCGCCCCCAGCACCGGGTAACGCGGCCCGTCAATGTTCAGGATGGGGCACAGCTCTTTCACCCGCTGGGGCGAAATGAACTCTGTCGCCACGCCTTGCAGCGCATTCGCATGCGCCGTGCGCAGATAACCCCGCACCTCATGATGCGTCTGCGCCAGCATCATCACGCCGCGCGGGGAAAACATGACGTTGTAGTTGAAATCTTGGCTCAGCGTTTCATACAGGGCCCGCGACTTTTCATAAATTGCCGCCGATGGATCCTGCAGATAGTTCGACCGGATGATCGTGGTATTGCGCCCGGTATTGCCCCCACCAAGCCAACCCTTTTCGATCACCGCCACATTCGTGATGCCGAAATTCTTGCCAAGGTAATAGGCGCTCGCCAACCCATGCCCGCCCGCCCCGATGATGATCGCATCATAAGCAGCCGTGGGCGGTGCCGTTTCCCATGCCCCGTCCCA
>JBJOQW010000117.1:0-7476 GCA_046049665.1 Pseudomonadota bacterium
TACAAGATCGCGCAGGGCTACAGCGTGCTGCACCCGATGGGCTGGGACGCCTTCGGGATGCCGGCCGAGAACGCCGCGATGGAGCGGGGCGGCCACCCCAAGGACTGGACCTACGGCAACATCGCCGACATGCGCGGGCAGATGAAGCCCTTGGGGCTGTCGATTGACTGGTCACGCGAATTCGCGACCTGCGACCCCGAATACTACGGCCAGCAGCAGGCGATGTTCCTCGACATGCTGGACAAGGGGCTGGTCTACCGCAAGGCGGCGGTGGTGAACTGGGACCCGGTAGATATGACGGTTCTGGCAAACGAGCAGGTGATCGACGGGCGGGGCTGGCGGTCGGGGGCGCTGGTGGAACGGCGGGAACTGACGCAGTGGTTTTTCAAGATCAGCGACTATTCGGGTGAATTGCTGGCAGCGCTGGATGGGCTGACGAACTGGCCGGAAAAGGTGCGGCTGATGCAGGCGAACTGGATCGGCAAATCGCGCGGGATCGAGGTTGATTTTCCGCTGACGGCGCCGGTGGCGGGGTTGGATGCGCTGACGTGCTATTCGACGCGGCCCGATACGCTGCGCGCGGCAACCTTCATGGCCATCGCACCCGAGCATCCGATTGCGCGGGCGCTGGCCGCGGCGGACGCGAAAGTTGCCGCCTTCTGCGAAGAGGCGCGGCGCGGTGGCACAAGCGAAGAGGCGATCGAGACGGCAGAGAAGCTGGGCTATGACACAGGGCTGACGGTGCGGCATCCGATCTATCCGGACAAGACGCTGGCGGTGTGGATCGGCAATTTCGTGTTGATGGAATACGGCACGGGGGCGATCTACTGCTGCCCGGGGCATGACCAGCGCGACCTTGATTTTGCACGGAAATATGGCCTGCCAGTGGTCAATGCCTTTCACATGCCGGGCGAGGTGAATGTGATCGGGACCGAGGCGCTGGTGCCGGGCAAGGACGTGACGGTGGTCTATGAAAGCCACTTTACCGGGCTTGCGGCATCAACGGCCTATGATGCAATCGAGGCATCAATTGACTGGATGGAGGCGCGTGGGCTGGGCAAGGGGCAGGTGAAATACCGCCTGCGCGACTGGGGCATTTCGCGCCAGCGCTATTGGGGCTGCCCGATTCCGGTGGTGCATTGTGCTGCCTGCGGTGTGGTGCCGGAAAAGAAGGAAAACCTGCCAGTCGAACTGCCCTATGATGTAACGTTCGATATTCCGGGCAACCCGCTGGACCGACACCCCACTTGGCGCAACTGCGCCTGCCCGAAGTGCGGTGCCCCTGCGCGGCGCGAGACGGATACGATGGACACGTTCATGGATTCGTCCTGGTACTACGCGCGCTTTACCGCGCCACATGCCAAAACGCCGACGAATGCCGAAGATGCGGCCTATTGGATGAACGTCGATCAATACATCGGTGGGGTCGAGCATGCGATTTTGCACCTGCTCTATTCCCGCTTCTTCGCCCGCGCGATGCACAAGACCGGGCATTTGCCAGCATCAGCGATTGAGCCGTTCAATGCGCTGTTCACGCAAGGCATGGTGACGCATGAAATTTACCTGACGCGTGATGCGGCGGGGCGGCCTGTCTATCATCTGCCCGAGGATGTGGTGGACGGAAAGCTGGCCGATGGCACGGCGGTAGAGATCATTCCTTCTGCAAAGATGTCGAAATCCAAGAAGAATGTCGTTGACCCGATGAACATCATCGCCTCTTTCGGCGCCGATACCGCGCGGTGGTTCGTCATGTCAGACTCACCTCCCGAACGCGATGTCGAATGGACAAGTTCGGGCGCGGAAGCGGCGTTCAAGCATCTGGGCCGCGTCTGGGCGCTGTGTTCCCGCGTGGGTGAAATGCCCGCGGGTCACACAGGGCCGGGTGATGCCGATCTGGCGCGCGCTTGTGCGCGGGCCATCCATGATGTGACGCAAGGGATTGAAGGGTTCGCCTTCAACAAGGCCATTGCCAAGCTTTATGAATTCACCGCCGTCATCAGCCGCACCGATGCCAGCACGCCTGCCATGAAACAGGCCATGCGCACGCTGGCGCAGCTGATGCAGCCAATGGTGCCCCATATTGCCGAATCGATCTGGGCCTATCAGGGCGGCGCGGGCCTGTGTGCGCAGGCGCCTTGGCCCGTGGCCGACCCTGCCCTGCTGGTGGATGACACGGTGACCCTGCCCATCCAGATCAACGGCAAGCGGCGGGCGGAAATCAGCGTGCCCAAGGATATGCCCGCGGCAGAGGTTGAAAAGATCGCTCTGGCGGATGAAGCTGTGGTCAAGTTCCTTGCCGGGCAACCGGTGAAGAAGATCATCGTTGTTCCGGGGCGCATCATCAATGTTGTGGTTTAACCGCCGTTCCATGCTGGCCATGCTTGCGCTGGGGGGCTGCGGCTTTACCCCGGCGCTTGGGCCCGGTGGTGCGGCCGAGGGATTGCAGGGATCAATCCGCGCGGACAACCCGGCGGACAAGAACAGCTTCGATCTGGTCGAACGGCTGGAAGAACGCATCGGCCGCCCCGAAACCGCGCGGTTTGACCTTGGCTACAGCATCACCACCCGTGCGATTGGCGTGGGCATCACGCCTGACAACGCCATTACGCGCTACAATCTGACGGGTCTGGTTGACTGGACCCTGACCGAACGCGCCACCGCCACCCGTGTGGCAGGCGGGCGCGTTGAAAACTTCACCTCCTATTCGGCTACCGGGTCTACCGTGGCTGGCCTTGCCGCCGAGGAAGATGCCGCCTACCGCCTGATGCGCATTCTGGCCGACCAGATTGTCAGCCGCCTGATTGCCAGTTCGGGTGACTGGTCATGATCCTGAAAGGGATCGAGGCCACACGCTATTTCGGCAAACCTGATCCGGCCAAGGCGGGCCTCTTGATTTTCGGCGCGGACCCGATGCGCGTGGCGCTGAAACGTGCCGAAGTGGTGGCCGCATTGATTGGCCCGGAGGGGGCGGCAGAAATGCGCCTGACGCGGATTTCGGGGGCGGAGTTGCGCAAGGATGCGGCGCTGCTGATGGATGCCGTCAAGGCGATTGGCTTTTTCCCGGGGCCAAGGGTGGCGCTGGTTGAAGATGCGACCGACTCGCTGGCGCCACTGATCGAAGCCGCCCTGAAGGACTGGCGGCATGGCGATGCGCAGATCATTGTCACGGCGGGCGGGCTGACGGGGAAATCGGCGCTGAAGGTGCTGTTTGAAAAGCATCCCGCCGTCTGGTGCGCGGGCCTGTATGACGACCCGCCCTCGCGTGAGGAAATTGAGGCGCTTTTGAAAAAGGCCGGGCTTGCGGCCATATCCCCGCCCGCCATGGCCGATCTGACAACGCTGGCACGCGCGCTTGACCCCGGCGATTTCCGCCAACTGCTTGACAAGATTGCACTTTACAAATGGGGCGATGGCGCGGCGCTGACGGCGGAAGAGGTGGCCACACTGGCCCCGGCAACCATTGAAACCGAGGTGGAAGAGGTGGTGGCAGCCACGGCAGATGGGCGGCTGGCCGACATCGGCCCGCTGATCCAGCGGCTGGAAGGGCAAGGCATGGCGCCAGTAACAATCTGCATCCGCACGCTGCAGCATTTCCGCATGCTGCATGCGGTGGCCAGCGATCCGACCGGCGGGGCCATCAACCGGGCGCGGGTGAACTTCAAGCTGCGCGACGCGGTGGAACGGCAGGCGCGGCAGTGGGGCGCGCGGCGGCTGGAAGATGCGCTGACCACGCTGATTGATTGTGATCTGACCTTGCGCTCATCCTCCAAGGCACCGGTGATGGCAGTGATGCAGCGCGCGCTGATGCGGCTGGCCTCGATGCCGCGCTGATCTGGCAAGGAGCCGCCACCCTTGGGGGCATTGAGCCCCCGGCGTGCGGCATTGCCATGGGATACGGCAAAGGCAAGCGCAGCTTGGCAGGGTGGCGAGGTTTGCACGGTGGGGATGAGTATTTTTGCAAAGAGAAAGCCGCCGTTTGGAAGTGATCAGAGGGTGACGTTTTCCTGTTGCGATTCGTTTTTGGGGCCTTACGCTGCTGGAATGACCGGAAAACCGGCAATCCCGTTCGGGACCATTTCAGGGAGACGAAGCATGCAGACGATCAGGATCATGGCCACAACCGCGCTTTCGCTGGTGATGGCCGTTACACCGGCCTTCGCGCAGGTGACAGAAATTGGCGCGGGCGAAGGCCAGCTGAACATCGTGGCCTGGGCGGGCTACATTGAACGGGGCGCCACGGACCCGGCCTTTGACTGGGTGACCAAGTTCGAAGCGGCCAGCGGTTGCATGGTCAACGTCAAGACGGCCAATACCTCGGATGAGATGGTCGCGCTGATGAACGAAGGTGGGTTTGACCTTGTCACCGCTTCGGGTGACGCCAGCCTGCGGCTGATCGCAGGTGACCGGGTGCAGCCGATCAATATCGACCTGATCCCGTCATGGTCCACGGTGGATGACCGGTTGAAATCGGCGCCATGGCACACGGTGGACGGCGTGCATTACGGCGTGCCCTACATGTGGGGGCCGAACGTGCTGATGTACAACACCAACGTCTTCCCCGAACCGCCAACCAGCTGGAACGTTGTGTTCGAAGAAATGACGCTGCCCGACGGCCAGTCGAACAAGGGGCGCGTGCAGGCCTATGACGGGCCGATCCACGTGGCGGACGCAGCGCAATACCTGATGTTCCACAAGCCGGAACTTGGCATCACCTCGCCCTATGAACTGAACGAAGATCAGTACAAGGCGGCGCTTGACCTGTTGCGCGTTCAGCGCGATCTGACCAGCCGCTACTGGCATGACGCCTTCATCCAGATGGATGACTTCAAGAACGAAGGTGTCGTCGCCTCAGGCTCCTGGCCATTCCAGGTCAATATCCTGAAGGCAGGCGGCGCACCGGTGGCATCGACGATCCCGCAGGAAGGGGCGACGGGCTGGGCGGATACCACGATGATGCATGTCGACAGCGCCAATCCGAATTGCGCCTATATGTGGATGGAACATTCACTGGCATCAAACCTGCAGTCGGACCTGTCGGTCTGGTTCGGGGCGAACCCGGCGGTGCCTGCGGCCTGCACGGATGGGCGCGGGATGCAGACGGCCGAGGGCTGTACGACGAACGGGCTGGACAACTTTGACAAGATCCGCTTCTGGACGACGCCTGTATCAAACTGCAGCCAGGGTGAAGGCGCTTGTGTGCCCTATTACCGCTGGGTCAGTGACTATATCGGCGTGATCGGCGGCCGCTGATTTCACATCGTAGGGTGCGCATTCATTGCGCACCTTCACGCAACGCAGCGGTGCGCAATGAATGCGCACCCTACGATTGGCATACCCATGACTCCTGCCGTTACCTTTCAATCCGTCACCCGCCATTTCGGCCAGGTCCGCGCCGTGGATGGCGTTGATCTGACCATTGCCGAGGGGTCTTTCTTTGCCATGCTGGGCCCCTCCGGGTCTGGCAAGACCACCTGCCTGCGCCTGATTTCCGGGTTTGAGCAGCCCTCGCAAGGTGTGATCCGCATCTTCGGCGAAGATGTCAGCGCGGTGCCGCCGAACCGGCGCAACGTGAATACAGTGTTTCAGGACTACGCCCTGTTCCCGCATATGAACGTGCGCGATAACGTGGCTTACGGCCTGATGGTCAAAGGCGTTGCCAAATCCGCGCGGCACGCCAAGGCCGAAGAAATGCTGGCGCTGGTCAAGCTGACTGGGCTGGGTGACCGCAGGCCAGCGCAACTGTCAGGTGGGCAGAGGCAACGCGTCGCCTTGGCGCGTGCACTGGTCAATGAACCGCGTGTACTTTTGCTGGACGAACCTTTAGGCGCGCTTGACCTGAAGCTGCGCGAGACGATGCAAGATGAGCTGAAAGCGCTGCAAAGACGCCTTGGCATCACCTTTGTCTTTGTGACCCATGACCAACACGAGGCACTGAGCATGGCTGACAGCCTGGCCATTTTCAACGAAGGCCACATTGCCCAGATTGGCACACCCGAAGACATATATGCCCGCCCATCCAGCCGTTTTGTGGCCGATTTCGTCGGATCATCCAATGTTCTGCCGCCAGAGGTTACCCATGCGCTTGGTGGCCCGAAAGCCTGGTCATCTCTGCGGCCTGAAGCGCTGCGACTGACGCCAGCTGGTGGGGCTGCACTGGCTGGGCCAGTCACCAGTTTGCGTTATCTGGGGGCTGGCACGCGGGTGACGGTGGCCACGGCGGGTGCGGATATTGGCATAATCGTGCCCTCGGGAACAAGCTTGCCACAAGCAGGTGAAACTGTAGGCCTGACCTTTGCGCCAGAAGCGCTGCATGTGATGGTCGGGACATGATGAAGCAGGCCGCCATTCCAGAGGGGCCGCTTGTCAAGCCTTGCGGCTTTCCGCGCAAGACACAGCGAAGAAAGCGGTCACGCTTGATGAGCTGCACCCCATGGGGCGTCTGTCCGACAACCGCTTGTCAAGCCTTGCGGCTTTCCGCGCAAGGCACAGCGAAGAAAGCGGTCACGCTTGATGAGCCCCATCTTATGCTGCACCCATGACCCAAACCCCCGCCATATTGCCCGAACGCGGCCTTGCCGACAGGCTGACCGCCCTGTTCTGGCGCCGCCCCAACCTGCTGCTGGTCCTGCTGATCGCCCCTCCGCTGATCTGGCTGGGTGTCATCTACCTTGGCTCACTCGCAGCCCTTCTGCTGCAAAGCTTTTATTCCATTGATGAATTCTCTGGTGTCGTGAAAGAAGAATTCACCCTGAAAACCTATGGCGAACTCCTGCGCCCATCAAACTTTGACATCATCCTGCGCACGCTTGTCATGTCCACCGCCGTCACCCTTGCCTGCGCCATCATTGCCTTTCCCATCGCCTATTACGCCGCCCGCTTTGCCCGGGGCCGCTGGAAAGCCGTCTTCTACCTTGGCATCCTGCTGCCGCTTTGGTCGTCCTACCTGGTCAAGGTCTATGCCTGGAAGATGATCCTTTCCAAGGAAGGCATCATCAGCTGGGCCGCCGAAGCCACGCATACCGGCTTCATCCTGAACGGCGTTCTTGCCCTGCCCGTCATCGGCGGCAACAGTCTCTCCACCTCTTACCTCGGCACCTTCATGGTCTTTGTCTATGTCTGGCTGCCCTACATGATCCTGCCCATGCAGGCCGCCCTTGAGCGTGTGCCCAACACCATGCTCGAGGCTTCAGCCGACCTTGGCGCCACCCGCGCCCAAACCTTCCGCACGGTCATTCTGCCCCTCGCCTTGCCCGGCGTCATTGCCGGATCGATCTTCACCTTTTCGCTGACCATGGGTGATTACATCATCCCGCGCATCATCGGCACCTCTGCCCGGTCCATCGGCATGGCCGTATCGGAATTTCAGGGCACGGCGGGCAACCTGCCCCTGGCTGCCGCCTTTGCCGTGGTGCCCATTGTCATCATGCTGATCTACCTAGCCTTGGCCAAACGCGCGGGGGCGTTCGATGCACTCTG
>JBJOQW010000118.1:0-22718 GCA_046049665.1 Pseudomonadota bacterium
CACCACGCCAAAGCCATCCCAGCCCGCCAGCGACGCATCCTCCAGCACCGCCTCGATCACCCTGCACGACAGCGCCAGCCTGTCCGCCTCCTCTGCGTCAATGTTGAACCCCAGCCCCGCCGCCTTGGCCAAGCCCGCCAACGCCCGCACCCGTGGCACCAGTTCCGCCATCACACGCGCTTCCTTCGCCACCTCATAGCGCGGATGCAAAGCCGACAGCTTCACCGAAATCCCCGGATTTGCCCGAATGTCATTGCCCCGCGCCGCAGCCGCAATGGCCGTGATCGCCTTCGAATAGCTCAGATGATAGCGCCGCGCGTCGGCTTCCGTGCGCGCCGCCTCGCCCAGCATGTCATAGCTGTAGGTGTATCCCTGCGCCTCCAGCTCCTGCGCGCGCTTCATTGCCGCCGCGATATCCTCGCCCAGCACGAACTGCCGGCCCATCTCCTTCATCGCCTGCGCCACCGCCCGCCGGATCACCGGCTCGCCCAGCCGCTTGACCGCTGCCCGCAAGTGCCCCACCACCCCCGGCTCGCGGTCCTCCAGCACCTTGCCCGTCAGCATCAAGGCCCATGTCGACGCATTCACCAAGGACGAGGCCGATTTGCCAAGGTGCCGCCCCCAGTCCCCCGGCGCGATCTTGTCTTCAATCAGCGCATCCATCGTTTCCGCATCCGGCACCCGCAACAAGGCTTCCGCCAGACACATCAGCGAAATGCCCTCTTCCGTCGAAAGGCCATATTCCGCCAGAAACACCTCCATCAGCCCCGGCTTTGCACTGCTGCGGATGCGCCGCACAAGATCGGCCCCCGCCGCCACGATCCGCGCCCGCGTGGCCGCATCCAGCCCTGCCTGATCAATCAGATCGCGGATCAGCGCCGCCTCATCCGAAAGGCTGGCAGTTTCGATGATGTGCATAGCTTCGGTCAGATCGCGCGGCATGATGCCCCCCTTGGTTTAGCTCAGCATACACGAAGTTTTCTGATTACTTTTCCCGCATTTTCTGCAATAGGCAGCCATAATGGTTCTATTTCAGGGGATTTATATGGCAAATGACCTGTCACTTGATAAGTTTGATCATGCCATCCTGCGTATCCTTTCTGTCGATGGCCGCATCAGCGCTGTTGAACTCGCCCGCCGAATCGGCCTTTCTAAATCCCCCACCCAAGCCCGCCTGAAACGGCTGGAGGAAAGCGGCGTCATCATCGGTTACCGCGCGCTGCTTGACCCGCATCGCATTGGTCTTGCGCATATCGCCTTTGTCGAGGTGCGCCTGTCGGACACGCGCGAGGCCGCCCTTCAGGCCTTCAACAAGGCGGCCATCCTGATACCAGAAGTTGAACAATGCCACATGATCGCCAGCCGCTTTGATTACCTGCTGAAGGTGCGCACCGCTGATATTCAGGCCTATCGCCGCGTGCTGGGCGAACAGATCACCGCCCTGCCCCATGTCGCGTCAACCTCAACCTATGTGGCCATGGAAACAGTCAAGGATGGCGCGCCGTGACCGACCCGATTTCCTGCCGCACCATCGGCATGCTGAAATCGGTGCACCGGTTTCATGCACATTACCTGCAAATGGATCAGGCCAATAGACTGGATGAACAGCTTGACGCCTTTCTGAATCACCCTGGCCCTGGCTTTGGCCAATCGCCAATCGCCTTTGCCCATCGCGCGCAGTTGTTGCACCATGCTGCACATGCAAATTGCAAGACCGTTGCACAGGTCGACTGTATTGATTGGGATCTGTGGACCTTAGGCTTTCACTATCGCGAACTTTTCCACCGGTGTGAACGGCGTAGCGGGCCGCCAAAGCTGGCACCGGCCACTTGGGTTGATACCAGCAGCTATCTGCGGGCCGCACTTGTGCATGAACTGATGGGCAACCGTGCAACTGCCCAGCTTTATCTTGCCACCTTGTTGCGCCCGATCATTCCCGTGGTTGAACACATGCAACTGGGCCGCCGCAAACAACCCATCCTCGCCGGGGCCCTAGGCTTTGCCTTTGCCGATATTCTGGGCAAGGTGCCTGATCACCCGGCCTTTGCTTTTGACCTCAGCCTGACAACCTCTGCTGGCCTGATACAGGCCGCACTTGACCGACAAACCTATTGCAGCGCCAAAAACCCCGGCGGGGCACTGTTGAAAGGCCCGGAAGGCGATTTGGTGCCACTGGAACTGATGATCCTGAACCGTGCCATGCCGAAAGCGCAGCAAAACCCCACCCTGACCTTGTTCTGTGAAAGGATAGCGGCCACGTCATACCCGACAGAACCTGATTACATCGCCTTTGATACCCGGCTATCAATCGCTGGCTATTGACAGCACCTTTGCGTGGTAGCCGCTGTGGGAGTCGAACCCACACGCCCATACGGGCAACGGATTTTAAGTCCGGTCTGTCTACCATTCCAGCAAGCGGCCACACGGACTGTCTAGGCGCGCACAGGCCCTCGCTCAACCCCGAAAATCGTGCAGCCTTCATTGACTCGGGCTTTGCAACTGCAGCATATGTGCTGGCAACGTGACACACGGGGGGCGTTCCATGAAATCCAAGGTCTATCCGACGGCTGCCGCGGCCCTTGAAGGGCTTTTGTTTGATGGCATGCTGATCGCCTCGGGCGGGTTTGGCTTGTGCGGCATCCCTGAACTGTGCATTGCCGCCATTCGCGACGCTGGCACAAAGAACCTGACCGTTGCCAGCAATAACGCGGGCGTTGACGGGTTTGGCCTTGGCGTCCTGCTGGAAACGCGGCAGGTGAAAAAGATGATCTCGTCCTATGTCGGCGAAAATGCCGAATTCATGCGGCAGTATCTGTCGGGCGAGCTGGAGCTGGAATTCAACCCGCAGGGCACACTTGCCGAACGCATGCGCGCCGGTGGCGCTGGCATCCCCGGCTTTTATACGAAAACCGGTGTGGGCACGGTCATTGCCGAAGGCAAGGAAACCAAGGTCTTCAACGGGCAGGAATATGTGCTGGAACAGGGCATCGTGGCCGACCTCTCCATCGTGAAGGCGTGGAAGGCTGATCCGTCGGGCAACCTTGTCTTCCGCAAGACGGCGCGCAATTTCAACCCGCCTGCGGCCACCTGCGGCAAGGTCTGTGTGGCCGAGGTTGAAGAGATCGTGCCGCTGGGGTCTTTGGACCCCGACACCATCCACCTGCCCGGCATCTATGTGCACCGCCTTGTGCAGGGCACGCATGAAAAGCGCATCGAGCAACGCACTGTCCGCAAGAAGGAATCCGCATAATGCCTTGGGATCGCAACCAAATGGCGGCACGGGCCGCACAGGAACTGCAGGACGGCTGGTATGTGAACCTGGGCATCGGCATCCCGACGCTGGTGTCAAATTACATCCCCGAAGGCATCAGCGTTACGCTGCAATCGGAAAACGGCATGCTGGGCATGGGCCCCTTTCCGTTCGAGGGCGAAGAGGATGCCGACCTGATCAACGCAGGCAAGCAGACCATCACAGAACTGCCGCAGACCGCGTTTTTCGACTCCGCCCAAAGCTTTGCCATGATCCGCGGCGGCAAGATCGCCATGGCCATTCTGGGTGCCATGGAAGTGGCGGAAAACGGCGATCTGGCCAACTGGATGATCCCGGGCAAACTGGTCAAAGGCATGGGCGGGGCAATGGACCTTGTGGCCGGTGTGGGCCGCGTGGTCGTGGTGATGGACCACACCTCAAAGCATGGCGAATCCAAGGTTCTAAAGTCCTGCACCCTGCCGCTGACGGGGCGCGCGGTGGTGAACCGCATCATCACAAACCTTGGGGTACTGGATGTGGTGCCGGGTGGTCTGCGGATCGTGGAATGTGCGGACGGCGTGACCGAAGCAGACCTGCGCGCGGCAACCGAGGCAACGATCGTCGGGTGATCGGGCGGGCGTGATTGCACGCCCGCAGCCCAATTGTGAACCGCTTCTTGCACCACCGCGCGTAGAGACGGAAAGAAGACGCAATAAAGACGCAAAGAAGACGGCTGTTTTGACCTGTTTTTCAGCAGGTTAACGCCCGTTCCTCACCCGTTGCGCGGCAGCCCGTCAACCTTCCAAAACCGCCTTTACCCGCGCGGTAAAGTCTTCGCCACGCTTTTCAAAGTTGGGGTATTGGTCGAAACTTGCCGCCGCCGGGGCCAGCAGGACCACCTCACCCGCCTCAGCCTCGGCTGCGGCCATGGCCACGGCGCGCTCCATCGTTTCGCAGATCGCATAGGGCGTGGCCCCCAGTTCCAGCGCGAAATCGCGGGCGGAATGGCCAATGAGATAGGCCTTCACGACCGACCCAAGATGGGGCTGCAACCCCTTGATCCCACCGTCTTTTCCCATCCCTCCCGCAATCCAGCGGATGGCGGGAAAGGCCTGCAGGGCCTTGGCGGCACTGTCCACATTCGTGGCCTTGCTGTCATTGATGAAGCGCACACCGCCCCGCGTGCCCACCAGCTGGCTGCGGTGCGGCAGACCGGCAAAGGTCTGGAACGCGGCCTCAATCTCACGCGGGGCGATGCCCAGGGTGCGGCAGGCGGCATAGGCGGCGCAGGCGTTCTGGTGGTTATGCGCGCCGGGCAGCCCGACAATGGCGCGCAGGTCGATAGAGGCCACCTGCTTGCCGCGCCGCCACTCGGCCAGAAACCCCTTGCGCGCAAACACACTCCACCCGAATCCTTCAAGCTTCTGGCCGGACGAGACGCGGATCACGCGGTCATCAACGGCTCCCATAGACATCTGATTTGCAAGGTAAATCCCCTCGGCCTCATCCACACCGATCACGGCACGGTCCGGGCCGCCCTGGGTAAACAGGCGGGCCTTGGCGGCAAAATAGCCGCCCATGCCATTGTGGCGGTCAAGGTGATCGGGTGAAAGATTGGTAAAGACGGCGACATCGGGGGTTAAGGAACGCGCAAGATCGGTCTGGTAACTTGAAAGCTCCAGCACGATGACTTCGCCATCCTGCGCGGGATCAATATCAAGCACGCCGCGGCCGATATTGCCGGCCATCTGGGTGGGGCGGCCTGCAGCGGCAAGGATGTGGTGGATCAGCGCGGTGGTGGTGGACTTGCCGTTCGATCCGGTAATGCAGATGACACGGGGGGCTGTTTCGAAATTGTCCCAGCTTTGGGTGGCATAGCTGCGGAAGAAAAGTCCAATGTCATTGTCTACTGGCACGCCTGCGGCCATGGCGGCGGCGATGACGGGGTGGGGTTTGGGGTAAAGATGCGCAATTCCGGGCGAGGTGACAAGAAGGGCCACATCCGCAAGGGCATTCTGGCGGGTCAGGTCGGTGCAGCTGAAACCCTCGGCCTCGGCCTTGGCACGGCCTTCGGTGCTGTCATCCCACAAAAGGGGCTCGGCGCCCCCGGCAATCAGGGCGCGGGCGGTGGCGAGGCCTGAGCGGCCGAGGCCAAGAACGGCGACCTTTGCGCCTGCATAGCCTTGGACCGGAATCATCTTTGCCCCCCTGTTGGAAGCGGGGGTTTCACACCCCCGCACCCCCGTGGGATATTTGAGCCAAAGTGAAAGGGGAAGAGGTTAAGCAAGCTGCAGCGCGCTCAACTGCCCATGATTTTCAGCAAGGGCCGCTTGACCCTTTGGCGACAGGACATAAACGCCACGATCAATGCGTTCGAACCAGCCGTAGTAATCAGCGCGCAGCAGAGTGGCGGCTTTGGCAACACCGGTGGCTTTGGCCACGATTGCCGGAGAGGCGGGGGCTGTGGCGAGATGCGCAGCGCAGCGCAGGGCATCTTGACGGTAGGCGGTCATGCGGGGGGTGCGGGTGGTGCCTGCGGTATTGGGGTCGCCCACGCGGCGGTCGAATTCCCGCAGCAGGCGGGCCGTGCGCGAGGCGTTCTTACGCGGGGTATAGGGGCCGGGGTCAAGGTGGGCGGTGACGGTGGCGGCGGCCACATCCACGGCCAATAGGCCAAGGCCAAGGCGGCGGCACAGGGCGGTGATGTCACGGTAGCGCAGGGACCAGCCTTTGGCAGGCGAGACGGGAACGGCGAGGTAGACCAGATCAACCAAAGCCTGCCGGGCGACGCCCTGCATGACAAGGGCGTTGTTGCAGAACTCTGACGGTGGAGGATTCACATCGTGAATCCATGCGGTTAGATGGGCCGCATGAGCAAGCCATCCCCCGCCCGCTACCGCACGACGAACTGGTCCAGCTATACTGCCTCGCTTCGCAAGCGCGGGTCACTGCTGATCTGGCTGGACAAGGACATGACCTGGCTTGCGCCGCATGACGGCAGCCCCGGTCGCCCTGCCGTGTTCTCGGATGCCGCGATCCAGTTCTGTCTGACGATCAAGGTCCTGTTCAAGCTGCCGCTCCGGCAAACTACCGGGATGGTGTCCAGCCTGCTCAAGATGGCGGACCTGGACTGGGCGGTGCCCGACTACACCACCCTGTGCCGACGGCAGAGAACGCTAGCCGTCCAGATCCCGTATCGGCGTGCTGATGGCCCCCTGAATCTGCTGGTAGACAGCACCGGGATCAAGTTCCTGGGCGACGGTGAATGGCAGGCCAGAAAACACGGCGTTCAGGGTCGGCGCCAGTGGCGCAAGGTCCATCTGGCCATGGACACTGCCACGTCGGACATCCGGGCGGTGGAATTTACCGCCAGCAGCGATGGCGACAGTCCCGTGCTGCCGGAGCTGCTCGACCAGATCCCCGACGAAGAACAGATCGGCACGGTGACTGCCGACGGCGCCTATGACACCCGCCGTTGCCACACGGCCATCATCGACCGCCAGGCCACACCGATCATCCCGATCCGCAAGAACGGACGTCTGTGGAAGGAGGATTGCCCGGCCGCGATCGCCCGGAACGAAACCCTCCGCGCCACCCGGCACTATGGCCGGGCGTTCTGGAAGCGATGGACGGGATACCACGTCCGAAGCCGGATCGAGGCGAAGATGCGGTGCCTGAAGGCCTTCGGTGAACGCATCGCCGCCAGAGACCCCGCCCGCCAGACCGCAGAAATCCAGATTCGCGTCGCCCTAATGAACCGCTTCTCGGCCCTCGGAACGGCCGACATCGTTCGCCTGGCCTGAGGCTGAAGGGGAAAGGGGGTATCATGCCTCAGGCGTGAGTTGCGCAACAACGCCGTTGCCCACGGTAAAATTGGCTTTCGCCAAGGAACTCGTGAAGCGCTCAGTCTTGCGAAAGCTGGCCTGAACTTTCCGTGTCGCAGAGTTCATTTAGATTAGTATTGGAAAAACTCACCGCACCTTCAGCGTGGCCAATCCGATCAGCGCTAGGATCAGGCTGATGATCCAGAAGCGGATGACGATCTGCGGTTCCGCCCAGCCCTTTTTCTCGAAATGGTGGTGGATCGGGGCCATCAGGAACACGCGTTTGCCGGTGCGCTTGAAGTAGGCAACCTGAATGATGACGGACAGTGCTTCAACCACGAACAGCCCGCCGACAATGGCCAGCACGATTTCGTGCTTGGCACAAACGGCGATGGCACCAAGGGCACCGCCAAGGGCCAAAGACCCGGTATCACCCATGAACACGGCGGCAGGTGGGGCGTTGTACCACAGAAAGCCAAGGCCCGCGCCGAACAGGGCAGAGGTGAAGATAAGGAGTTCGCCCGTGCCGGGCACGTAATGGACGCCGAGGTAATCGGTATAATTCACGTTGCCGACAACATAAGCGATGACACCAAGGGTGCCACCAGCAATCATCACAGGCATGATGGCAAGGCCATCAAGGCCATCCGTCAGGTTCACGGCATTGGCGGCACCGACAATGACGATCATGCCAAAGGGCACGAAGAACCAGCCAAGGTTCAGGAGCACGTCCTTGAACAGGGGCATGGCAAGCTGATTTGCCAGCGTATCGGGGTGGAACTGGGCGGCGGCATAGGTGGCAAGGCCTGCGATCAGAAAGCCCAGGGCCAGTCGGACGCGCGAGGAGACGCCCTTGGTATTCTGTTTGGTGACCTTGGCATAGTCATCGGCAAAGCCGATCAGGCCGAAGGCGATGGTCACCAGCGCGACGATCCAGACGTAAGGGTTTGAAAGATCAGCCCAAAGGAAGGTGGAAAACAGCAGGGCTGACAGAATAAGAAGGCCGCCCATGGTGGGGGTGCCTGCCTTGGCAAAGTGGGTTTGCGGGCCATCATCGCGGATGGGTTGGCCCTTGCCTTGCTTGACGCGCAGGAAGTTGATCAGGGGGCGGCCAAAGACAAAACCGAAGATGAGGGCGGTAAAGAACGCGGCGCCGGCGCGCACGGTCAGATAACGGAAGAGGTTCAGGAACCCACCGCCATCGGAAAACTCGGTCAACAAAAACAGCATACCTGCCCCTTCACGTTTCTTATGTCTGCCCGAGTCTTACTGTTGCCCGAGCTTGCGTAGCGCATCCACGATCAGGCTGACCTTGGAGCCTTTGGACCCTTTTACCAAAATGATATCGCCCGCGTCGATCAAAGCCTTTGCATGGGGCACTAATTCCTGCGCAGTCGCGACCCATTCGCCACGCTGACGGCGCGGAAGGGTCTGGTGCAGGGCGCGCATGCGGGGGCCTGCGCAGTGGATGATGTCGATGGAGTCAAGGCCGGGGTGTTCTGCAATGGCGGCGTGCAGGTCAAGCTCGGTCGGGCCAAGTTCAAGCATATCACCCAGAACGGCGATGCGGCGGCCCGATCCGATGCGGCCCATGCCGTTCTGCGGCTGGGCCGCGATCAGCACATCAAGACTGGCGGCCATGGAGGCGGGGTTGGCGTTGAAGGCATCATCGATCAGGTCAACAAAGGTTTCCTCGACGACATCCAGCGTAATACGTTCGCGGGCGCCGCGCCCGGCGGGTGGCTGCCAGAGGGCGGCATCATGGGCGGCAATGATGGGATCACAGCCCACGGCCTCGGCCACGGCCAGTGCGGCAATGGCGTTGGTGGCAAAGTGGCGGGCGGGGGTCGAGATCTTGAAAAGCAGGTGTTCGCCGCGGCGCGTGCCATGAATGCAGGTTGCGGCATCGGTCAGTGTGGTTTGGGCGATGTGGTAATCACTGCCGGGCGTGGTGCCAAAGGTCTGGACCTGCGCGCCGACTGCGGCTGCCTTGGCGAGCAGGATGGGGGTGGTGGGCAGATCGGCGGGCAGGATGGCGGTGCCATGGGGGACAAGGCCATCCATGATGGCGGCCTTTTCATGGGCAATGCCTTCGATGCTTTCAAAGGCTTCCAGATGGGCCGGGGCAACGGTGGTGATCATGGCCACGTCCAGCTGGGCAAGGCGGGCCAGCGGGGCAATTTCGCCGGGGTGGTTCATGCCGATCTCGATCACGGCAAACTGCGCATCGGCTGGCATGCGGGCCAGGGTCAGCGGCACGCCCCAGTGGTTGTTATAGCTCGCCTCGGCGGCATGGGTGCGGCCCTGACGCGACAGGATGGCGCGGAGCATTTCCTTGGTGGAGGTTTTGCCGACAGAGCCCGTCACGCCAATGACCTTGGCCGTGGTCCGCGCGCGGGCGGCACTGCCAAGGGCAGACAGGGCGGCAAGCACATCAGGCACGATCAGCAGGGGGGCGTTTTCGGACACACCATCGGGGATGCGCGAGACAAGGGCGGCGGCGGCCCCTGCGGCAAGGGCCTGGGCGACAAAATCATGGCCATCGCGCGCGTCTTTCAGGGCGACGAACAGATCACCGGGTTGCAAGGTGCGCGTGTCAATCGACACGCCAGTTGCCTGCCAATCGGCGGTATTGCGGCCACCGGTGGCGGCGGCGGCGGCGTCAGAGGTCCAGAGCATCAGATCACCCCATCCAGTGCGGCGACGGCAATGCTCGCCTGTTCAACATCGTCAAAGGGATAGACCTCGCCCTTGATGATCTGCCCGCTTTCGTGGCCTTTGCCGGCAATCAGCAGGGCATCACCGGGCAGCAGGGCATCAACGCCGCGCAAGATGGCTTCGGCGCGGTCGCCCACCTCGGTTGCGTCGGGGCAGGCCACGCGGATTTCGGCGCGGATGCTGGCGGGGTCTTCGGAGCGGGGGTTATCATCGGTCAGGAACAGCACATCGGCATGTTCTGCGGCGGCGGCGCCCATCAGCGGGCGCTTGGTGCGGTCACGGTCACCGCCTGCGCCAAAGACAATCACCAGCCGCCCCATCACATGCGGACGCAGGGCACGCAGGGCGGTGGCAATGGCATCGGGCGTATGGGCGTAATCGACAAAGACGGATGCGCCATTGGCCCGCGTGGCGGCCAGTTGCATCCGCCCGCGCACACCCGAAAGCTGCGGCAGCGCGTGGAAGACATCGGCAGGTGCTTCGCCGGCCGCAATGACTAACCCGGCAGCCAGACACACATTCTCGGCCTGAAAACCGCCGATCAGGTTCAGGCGGGATTGATAGGTCTTGCCCTGCCACGAGATGCGCAGGTCTTGCCCCGTGGCATCAAACCGTTGGCCTGCAATGAAAATGTTGCAGGCGGCATCAAAGCCCACGGTGATCACCTCTTGCCCGCGCGCCTGTGCGACGGCGGCCATTTGCGCGCCGTAGGCATCATTCATGTTGATGACGGCCGTGCCTTCGGAGGGCAGCACACGGTCAAACAATGCGGCCTTGGCGGCAGCATAGGCCTGCATCGTGTGGTGATAATCAAGGTGATCTTGCGTGAGGTTCGTGAAACCTGCCGCTGCCAGCCGCACGCCATCCATGCGGCGTTGATCAAGCCCGTGGGAGGATGCCTCCATCGCGGCATGGCTGATGCCCGCGCCTGCGGCTTCGGCCAGCATACGGTGCAGGGTGATCGGGTCGGGCGTGGTGTGGGCGGATGGCGCCTGCCAATCGCCCTCAACGCCGGTGGTGCCGATGTTAATGGCGGCATGGCCAAGCACCTGCCAGACTTGCCGCGTAAAGGTGGCCACAGAGGTTTTGCCATTGGTGCCAGTGACGGCAACCATGGTTTCAGGCTGCTGGCCAAACCACAAGGCTGCGGCACCCGCCAAAGCCTCGCGCGCGTCTTCAGCAATGATGATGGCCGCCTGTGCGCCCGCCAGCGTATCCTTGGCCAGCGCAGCCCCGGCCTGATCCGTCAGAATGGCCCCGGCACCCGCCTGCAAGGCGGTGGCAACATAGGCCGCCCCATGCACGGCTGACCCCGGCAGCGCTGCGAACAGGTGGCCCGGCAGCACCTTGCGGCTGTCAATGGACAGCCCCGTGACGCGCACCTCGCGCCCCGCCTTGGCGGTTAACCCCAGTTCGGCCAGGCTGACTGATTTTTCCTGCATGGCCGTCCCTTTTGCCCCGCTTCAGTTACGCACGGCTGTTAACCCATCCAGAGGCAAGGTTTCAACCTGTGGCCGCAGACCCAGCAAAGGTGCGGTGCGGCGGATGATTTCAGCAGCCACGGGCACCGATGTCCAGCCTGCCGTGCGGCGCGGTTCGGGACCCGAGGTTTCGACCGGTTCATCCAGCGTGACGATCAGCACATATTGCGGGTCATTGGCCGGGAAAACCGACGCAAAGGTGTTGATCACCTTGTCATCATAATAGCCACCCGTGCGGCGCGGTTTATCAGCGGTGCCGGTCTTGCCTGCCACGGCATAGCCCGGCACCTCGCCCAAGGAGGCCGTGCCGCGCGTGACGACCTGGCGCAGCATGTCAACCGAAGCGCGCGCCACATCTTCCGACAGGATGCGCGGTCCGCTCATTGGCGCTTCACGGCGCAGGATGGTGGGGGTCACCTTGATGCCGCCGTTGGCGATGGTGGCATAGGCTGCCGCCAGATGCAGCGGGCTGGCCGACATGCCATGGCCGTAGGATGCCGTGATCGTGACGATATCGGGCCAGCGTTGCGGGATCAGCGGTTTGGCACCTGCGGCCTCGACCATTTCAATAGGCGTGGGATCAAAGAACCCAAGCGAGCGCAGGAACGCCTGCTGGCGAACGCCACCGATCTGCAGGGCCATATTGGCGGTGCCGACGTTCGAGGATTTCACGATGACATCCGTGACCGACAGCAAGGGGCCATAGTTCTTGCCTTGAAATTCCTTGATCAGATGGCGACCCCACCGCATGGGCGCATCGGCATCAACCATGGTTTCGGCATTCACAAGGCCCAGCTCCATCGCCTGCGCTGCCGCGAAAATCTTGAAGGTCGAGCCAAGTTCATAGACACCCTGCAGACCGCGGTTAAACAAGGGGCTGTCAGACGGATCACCTTCGGTGGGCAGGTTGGGCCGATCATTGGGGTCAAAATCAGGCAGGCTGACCATGGACAGCACTTCACCGGTGTTCACATCCATCAGAATGGCGGCGGCACCTTTGGCGTTCATCATGGTCATGCCGGTATCAAGCACCTCTTGCACGGTGGCCTGCACGGTCAGATCAATGGACAGGGCCAGCGGCGTGCCGGCCTGTGCGGGGTCACGCAGGCGCGCATCCAGCATCTTTTCAACGCCGGCGGTGCCGATCACTTCGGCACTGTCAACGCCTTCGGCACCGAAGCTTGCACCACCAAGGATATGCGCGGCAAGGCGGCCATTGGGATAAAGGCGCACTTCACGCGGGCCAAACAGCAAGCCGGGATCGCCGATGTCATGCACGGCCTGCATCTGTTCGGGTGACAGAACACGCTTGATCCACATGAAGCTGCGGCCATCGGTAAAGCGGCGTTCCAGCGTAGCGGCATCAAGGTCGGGGAAGATTTCGGCGAGTTTGGTTGCGACACCTGCGGGGTCGACCATGATCTTGGGTTGCGCATAAAGCGCATGGGTCAGCATGTTTGTGGCAAGGACGCGGCCATTGCGATCTGTAATGTCGGCCCGCTGGGCCACAATCTCGGCCCCCGTTGCGGCACTGGTGGGCTCAACAGGCTGGGTGGCAGCCATGACACCCATGCGGACGCCGATCGTGCCAAACACCAGCATGAAGGCTCCGCCCAGAAACAGCAGGCGGGCTTCGGCGCGACGGCGGGCCTTGTCGCGCAGGGCCTCGTTGCGCTTGGCAAGGTTCTCGCGCTCGATCACGTCGGGGTTTTCGCCCTTTTGCCGGGCCGAAAGGATGCGCGCAAGCGGACGGAGCGGCGTGCGGATCATGGCTGATCTCCTTCCAGTTCACCCTGCACTTCAAAGGTTTGGGTGATTTCGGGGTGGTTGATGGCCGGGTAGGCCACGCTTTGCGGATGGCCGAATTGTTCGGGCTGCAGGGGCAGCAGACCAAGCCTGTCAAAGTTGATGGTGGCAAGGTCGCGCAAGCGGTCGGGGCGGTTCAGATAGGCCCATTCGGCGCGCTGAATGGTCAGGGCTTCGCGCAGGCCCGCGATATCATTCTGCAGGCTGCGCACTTCGCGCAGGGCGGCTTGGGTGGCATAGTTTTCGCGGTAGGCCCAGAAAGCAAGCGCCAGCACGGCAAGGGCTGCGAGCACATAGATGAATGAGCGCATCAGTTGCGTCCTTTTCTGGCAGACGGGGTCCGGGCGGAGTGAGAGCGGGCAAATTGCGGCACGCCAAGGGCTGCGGGATCAAGCGGCTGAGCGGGCACGGCGGTGCGGCGGCCGACGCGCAGCTTGGCCGAGCGGGACCGGGGGTTGGCGGCCAGTTCGGCGTCATCGGGGGCAACAGCGCGGCGGGTGACAAGGGTAAATCGGGCGGCGTCCTCAGTGCGGGCGGGGGCATAGCGGTTGGCATTGGCCTCGGCACCCGAGGCAAGCTGGAAGAACCGCTTCACAATGCGGTCTTCCAGGCTGTGAAAGGTGACCACGGCCAAATGCCCGCCCGGTTTTAGCGCGCGTTCGGCGGCGGCCAGCCCTTCGGCAAGTTCGGCAAATTCGGTGTTCACGGCGATGCGGATGGCCTGAAAGCTGCGCGTGGCGGGGTGACTTTGGCCGGGTTTGGGGCGGGGCAGGCAGCGCGAGACGATTTCGGCCAGTTGCAGCGTGGTGTCGATGCGCGTGAGGGCGCGGGCGGCGACAATGGCGCGGGCAATGCGGCGCGAGGCGTGCTCTTCGCCGTAAAGATAAAGGATATCAGCCAGATGGCCTTCGTCGGCGGTATTGACCAGATCGGCGGCGCTGTCGCCATCCTGGCTCATCCGCATGTCAAGCGGGCCATCCTTGGCAAAGGAAAAGCCACGCTCGGCCAGATCAAGCTGCATGGAGGACACGCCCAGATCAAGCACGATGCCATCCAGCGGGCCGCCTGCGTGCTGGTCAAGTTCGCTGAAATTTCCGGCAATCAGGGTCAGTTTCGGGCCATAGTCTGCGGCCCAGCCTGCGGCCATCTGCAAGGCCAGGGGATCACGGTCAACGCCCGTCACATGGTCTGCACCTGCGGCAAGAAGCCCCCGCGCATAGCCCCCTGCCCCAAAGGTGCCATCCAGCCAGCGGCCCGACACCGGGGCAACAGCGGCCAGTAGCGGGTCAAGCAGAACGGGGATATGCGCTTGGCGATCGGGCAGCAGATCGCTGGGGGGCATTGCGTTACTCCTCCGGATCGGGCGGCAGAAGTGACAGCATGTCCATGCCATCGGGCAGGATGTCTTCGCTGAAGGCGGCGGAAAGCTCGGCCTCATAAGCATCGCTGCGCCAGATCTGGAACTTGTCCAGCGTACCTGCAAACACGGCTTCCGTCTTATCGCCAATCGCGGACAGACCCATCTTCTCGCGCGCCTTGGGCGACAGCACGATGCGGCCATCACCATCAATATCCACGGTCTGCGACAGGGTGATCATGTTGCGTTCAAGATAACGGCGCTGCGGCGAGCCGATCTGCATCTTGGCGATGCGGCGTTCGATCCGGGCCATTTCGGCAATCGTGTAGCATTCGACATAGGCCCGATCGCCACCATAAACGATGACGACACGCGGGGTCGGGCCCTTGGCCGGGTCACCGCTTTCGAGGACACGCCGAAAAGGCGCCGGGATACTGACCCGCGCCTTGCCGTCTACCTTCTGGTAGAATTCGCCTCTGAACGTTTCGGCCATCTGTCCGGCCTGCCCTTTGCCTTTTTGGCCCTTCTATCAAGGCCTTGAAATGAATGCGGCGGATCGAGCTGCTGCCACTGCTCGATCCGCCGACTGTCCCATCGCTGGGCGTCCAGCTGCGCGCGCCACCTGGGGGAGATGTCTGCTCGCTCGCGCGCCGGATCTCTGGTTTTGATGAAAGCGGGTGCCTGTATGAAACCTGACTTCGCCTTGTTCGGGGTCTTGTAGCTGCCCCTGCCTCGTCACTGCCCGTCTTCATCTTTCGTGAGTTAGTGATGCCATGGGAATTCATGGGAAGCAATGGAAATCTTTGGTCAAAGATGGGGATATCTGGTGTTCGGACCGTCACAAAAACAGCATATTGTGTCAAAGGGGTGCTAAATCTAGGCCGAAACCCGCCTCACATGGCCGTGATGGCCCTAGATGTAGTTTCAGCAAGATGTCCCATCTTTTCCCACCTGATACGCAAAAAAGTTTCAGGGAAGAACCTGTTCGGGACATTTTCGATGCCAGATTCCGCACAAAAACCGCATGAACACGCCGAATCACAGAAAGAAGAGGCGTTGTGATTCGCGGAAATTCAGGTCCAGACCATGAATTCCCATGGCGTTCAGGCACGCACAGGCGGCGCTGGAGGCCGATTTGGCCGCATCTTTCTGGCGTCTTTATTCCGTCTTCTTTCCGTCTTTACGCGCGCAGAGGAAAGATATGGGCAAGAATGGTTAATCCGACCGCTGGCTGATCAGGCCATACCGCCTGCAATCAGGCGGGCGGCAAGGGCGGCATAGGCATCGGCGGCGGGCCCCTGCCCTGCGGCAATGGGCGTGCCGGCATCACCTGCCAGACGCACATCTATAGAGAGTGGCAATTCACCAAGGAACGGCAGGTCCAGGCGGGCCGCCTCGGCGCGCACGCCGCCATGGCCGAACAGATGCGCCTCATGCCCGCAGTTGGGGCAGATATAAGTAGACATGTTTTCGATCAGGCCCAGCACGGGCGTTTTCAGCTTGGAAAACATGTCCAGCGCCTTGCGCGCATCCAGAAGGGCCACGTCCTGCGGAGTGGAGACGACAATCGCCCCGGTCAGCTGCGTGCGCTGGCAGAGTGTCAGTTGAATATCACCGGTGCCGGGCGGCAGATCGACGATCAGCACATCCAGATCGCCCCAGGCGACCTGTGTCAGCAACTGCTGCAAGGCGCCCATGATCATCGGGCCGCGCCAGACCACGGCCTCATCATCCTTCAGCATCAGGCCGATGGACATCATCGTCACGCCGTGGGCAACCAGCGGTTCGATGATCTTGCCGTCGGGGCTGGCGGGGCGTTTTGACACCCCCATCATGCGCGGCTGCGAGGGACCGTATATATCGGCATCCAGCAGGCCCACCCGCCTGCCCTGCCGCGCCAGCGCCACAGCAAGGTTTGACGACACGGTGGATTTGCCGACCCCGCCCTTGCCCGAAGCAATGGCAATGATCCGGTCAACGCCCGACAGTTTGGCAGGCCCGCCCTGCTGCGGCGTGGGATGCTGGCCGATTTTCAGCGTGGGTGGTTTGGCCGTGGGTCCATGTGCCGTCATCACGATCTGAACCGTTTCGACCCCCGGCATGGCGCGCAGGGCTGCCTCGATCACCGGTTGCGCGGCTGACAGGCTGCGTGCTTCTTCGGGGCTGGCAGCCTCGATCACAAAGCGCACGAGGCCGCCTTCAACGGTCAGCGCGCGAATCAAGTCGCGGCTGATGGCATCGCCACCACCCGGCAGGGTAATGCGCGCCACTGTGGCAAGAATGTCATCACGCGTTACAGCCATCGTTCCCACTCCGCATACATTTCAGGCAAGGTTCTTCGGTTTGTTGCAAAGGGCAAGAGGCGTTTTACCAAATGCTCAGAATTCGCGCGAACCGATGGAAAAATATGAATTTTTTGTGACCGCGGGCCATGCAATTGCTGCATGGCAGCATTGCGCAGGGGTGCTATTGTGCATGTGCAGCATATGCCCCATCTTCGTCCCATCGGAACACGCCGGACGGCAAAGATGACCTGACCGGGCTCCGCCACAAAGAAAAGAAATGAGGCTGTAGATGGCATATGTGAACAATTCCCGCGCAAACTCCTTTGGTCTGCTGGACCGGTTGAGCGCAATGGCTGCGTCGTTCAAGGCACAGCGGGCACAGCGTGCAGTCTATCTGCGCACGGTGTATGAACTGAACCAGCTGACGGACCGCGAACTTTCGGATCTGGGCATTGCCCGCATCTCGATTGAAGACGTGGCGCGTGTGGCCGCGTTCGGCAAGTAAGGTTTTGCAGGGGCTGCCACCTCCTCCCGGTGGCCCTTTTGTACATGCGGCGATGCTCTCCTCCCAAACTGGCATCGCCGCATTTTGATCCGATGCTGCTAGCGCAGCGTAAATGACAAGACAGTGGCAGAATGTGCTGCCCTTGAAATACTGAACCGCAAGGTTCATCTCGGCTGCAGACGGCTCAACCTCCTCCCTGAGCCGAAGGCAAAAGCGGCGGTCCTTACCTCCTCCCAAGGATCGCCGCACCCCTCTTCGGGCCAATAGGCCCACCACAGTTGCTGCGGGCCTCTCCTCCCAAATCGGGCCCGGAAGCAAACGCGGCGCGCCCTACCTCCTCCCAGGGCGGCGCCGCACCTATTCCGGGCCTGACAGGCCCACACGTGTTGCAAGCGGCCCTCTCCTCCTCCCTGGGCCGGTGGCAAGCGCGGCGGTCATCACCTCCTCCCGGTGATCGCTGCAACAGGTCTGCGCCCCTTCCTCCCATCGGGCGCGGCGGATTGGCGGCGGTGTCATCCTCCCATGACACCGCCGTTTTTCATTTCGGGGTTGTTTGTGGCCAAGGCTGCAGGCAGGAATACCCGAAAGGGGGGCTTCATGCGGATCTCGATGATCTCGGCAGCGGTGGTTGCGGCACTGGTCGGCTATGGCGCGTCTGTGGCAATTGTGATTGCGGCGGCGGCGGCCTTGGGTGCCACGCCTGCGCAAACGGCATCATGGCTGTTTGCGGTATGTCTGGCCAAGGCGGTGGGATCTGCGGCGCTTTCATGGAGGCACCGGGTGCCGATCGTGCTGGCGTGGTCAACGCCGGGGGCGGCGCTGATTGCGGCATCATCGGGTTTTACCATGGCCGAAGGCGTGGGGGCCTTCGTGTTGGCAAGCCTGCTGATCATGCTGACGGGCCTGTTTCAACCGCTGGGGCGGTTGGTGGCCATGATCCCGGACGCGGTGGCAGGCGCGATGCTGGCGGGAGTCTTGCTGCCGTTTTGCCTGAAAGGTGCGGCGACATTGCCGGATTTGCCGCTTGTGGTGCTGGCGATGGCGGCGACCTTTGCGCTGGTGCGGCTGTGGAACCCGGCGTTCGCGGTGATTGCAGCCTTGGTGGCGGGTGTGGTGCTGGCGCTGGTGACGGGGGCTGCGGTCTGGCCCGATGTGCCATTGGCGGCACCGGCGCCGGTCTTTATTGCCCCGGAGTTTGACTGGGGCGTGGCTTTGGGCCTGGCGCTGCCGTTGTACCTGGTCACCATGGCGGGGCAGAACCTGCCGGGTTTTGCGACGTTACGGGCGGCTGGGTATGAGGCGCCGGTGCGGTCGGCGCTGGTGCATACGGGCGGGCTGTCGGGGATTGCGGCGTTCTTTGGGGCGCATCCGGTGAACATGGCGGCGATCACGGCGGCGATCTGTCTGGGGGATGATGTGCACCCGGACCGCGATCAGCGCTGGAAGGTGGGCGTAGTCTATGGCGCGGTCTGGGTTTGCCTTGGGCTGGCGGGGCCTGCGGTGATTGCGGTGCTGACAGCGCTGCCTGCGGCGCTGATCAACGCGATTGTGGCGCTGGCGCTTCTGGGGCCGCTGATGGGGGCGCTGGCGGCGGCGTATGCGGTGCCGGCGTTGCGTTTTGCGGCGACGGTGACGCTGGTGGTGGCGGGGTCTGGCGTTGCGGTGGCGGGCATTGGCGGGGCGTTCTGGGGGCTGCTGGCAGGGCTGGCGATCTGGGGGCTGGAGCGGTTGAAGCTGGCATTTGCCGGCAAGGCTGGGTAAAGCGGGGCCATGCTGAAGACGCGGATCATTCCTTGCCTTGATGTTGCCAATGGCCGTGTGGTCAAGGGCGTGAATTTTGTTGATCTGGTGGATGCGGGTGATCCGGTTCTGGCGGCGCGGGCCTATGATGCGGCGGGCGCGGATGAGCTGTGTTTTCTTGACATCATGGCGACGGAAGAAAACCGCGGCACGATGTTCGATCTGGTCACACGCACGGCCGAGGCGTGCTTCATGCCGCTGACGGTGGGGGGCGGCGTGCGCACACATAGGGACGTGCGGGCGCTGTTGCTGGCAGGGGCGGACAAGGTATCGTTCAACTCGGCGGCGGTGGCGAATCCGGATGTTGTGGCCGAGGCGGCAGAGCGGTTCGGGTCGCAGTGCATTGTGGTGGCGATTGACGCAAAGACAGTTGAACCGGGCCGGTGGGAGATTTTCACGCATGGCGGGCGGCGGGCAACAGGGATTGATGCGGTGGAGTTTGCGCGCACGGTGGTGGCACGCGGCGCGGGCGAGATCTTGCTTACAAGCATGGACCGGGATGGCACGCGGGCGGGGTTCAATCTGCCGCTAACACGGGCGATATCAGACGCGGTATCCGTGCCGGTGATTGCTTCGGGCGGCGTGGGCACATTGGACCATCTGGTAGAAGGTGTGACGATCGGCGGGGCAAGCGCGGTGCTGGCGGCATCCATCTTTCACTTTGGCGAATACACGATCGGGCAGGCCAAGGCGCATATGGCGGCGGCGGGTATTCAGGTGAGGATGACATGAACGCGTTGGAACGGTTGGCAGCAACAATTGCAGCGCGCAAGGGTGGCGATGCGGGGTCCAGTTGGACGGCCAAACTGCTGGCGCAAGGGCCAGAGAAATGCGCAGAGAAATTCGGCGAAGAGGCGGTTGAGGCGATCATCGAGGCAGTCAAGGGTGACAGGGCCAAGCTGACGGCCGAGGCGGCGGATGTGCTCTATCACCTGCTGGTGATGCTGGCGGCACGTGAGGTCAGCCTTGACAATGTGCTGGCAGAACTTGCGCGGCGGGAAGGGCAATCGGGCATCGCGGAAAAGGCGGGGCGGTGAGTTTGTCTGAGAGGGGCTGCAATCCATTGGGGCATTGAGCCCCGCAGGATTGCGCTGCCGCGGATGGGTTTTGACAAGTGACGCAGGCGAAAGCCGGGGATTTAAGTATTTTCGCAAAGAGAAAACTGCGGGGCCTTTAGGGAGCAAAGTAGCGGCGGATGGCGGTTGCTGCGCGATCAATATCGGCGTCCGTCACATCGTGATGGGTGACAAAGCGCAGTTTGTATAGGCCCAGTGCGAGAATGCCGTGATCCTTGAGATAGGGGATGAACCCTTCGGCGCGCGTGGCAGCGGCACCTTCCAGCCCGACAAAGACGATGTTGGAGTGGACGGGATCAAGCACCGCGCCATCAACGCCTTCAAACGCCGCAGCCAGACGGCGCGCGCGCGCGTGGTCTTCGGCCAGCCTGTCAATGTGGTGATCAAGCGCGTGGATCGCGGCCCCGGCAAGGAAGCCCACCTGCCGCATGCCGCCCCCTGCCATCTTCCTGATACGATGCGCACGTTTCAGAAACTCTTTTGACCCACAAAGCGCCGACCCTGCGGGCGTGCCTAGGCCCTTGGAAAAGCAGACCGACACGCTGTCAAACGCGCCTGCAATCCGGCGGGCCTCGGTCAGGGGCGCGGTCCCTGCCGCTTCGGCCTGTGCGACTGCAGCGTTGAACAGGCGCGCGCCATCAAGGTGCACGTTCAGGCCGTGCCGCCGCGCCAGCGCGGTGGCGTCAGTCACATAGGACATAGGCAACAGCTTGCCGCCGATGGTGTTTTCCAGCGCGAGCAGGCGCGTGCGGGCGTAATGCGGATCATCGGGTTTGATCGCTGCCTCAATCGCAGCCAGTGGCAATGACCCGTCTGGCGCATGGTCCAATGGCTGCGGCTGTACGGACCCAAGCACGGCCGCACCACCGCCTTCCCAGCGATAGGTGTGCGCCATCTGACCGACGATATATTCATCGCCGCGCTGGCAATGCGCCAGAATTCCGCAAAAGTTGGATTGCGTGCCGGTGGGCATGAAAAGGGCTGCTTCAAAGCCCAGCGTATCGGCCAGCTTTTCCTGCAAGGCGTTCACCGTGGGATCATCGCCGAACACGTCATCACCCAAGGGCGCTGCCATCATGGCGGAGCGCATGGCAGGCGTAGGCTGCGTGACGGTATCACTGCGCAGGTCGATCATGTTAGTCATCGCGGGCTCCGGTTTATGGGTGTTACCCAATACCTTGCAGTGCGTGGTTGCAAGGGCCGACGCGGCCTATTGGCCGCTGGTCCTGCGCCAGCCCGGCGGCAGAAGGCGCGGGATTTCGATGGCGGGGCAGCGGTTCTGCACGGCCAGCACCCCCTTGGCCACGGCGCGCGCGGCGGCGGCGTGATCTTCGACGCCAAGCTGCATCCAGACGGCCTGAAGGTTTGGAAAGGCCGCCAGCGCCTCATCCACCACGGCACCCGCCTCTTCTGACCGGCGAAAGATATCGACCATGTCCACGGGTTCATCAATCTCGGCCAGACTGGCGCGCACGGTGGTACTAAGGGCCGCAAGCCCGGCCTGCCCCGGGTTGACCGGGATCACGCGATAGCCGCGTTCGTGCAGAAAGCGGGCCACACCATGGCTGGGGCGATCAGGCTTGGGTGACCAGCCGACCACGGCGATGGTGCGGACGGTCGTCAGAATCTCGCGCAGGACGGGGTCAGAGGGCATGTGCACCACCTTCACAAAAGGGCGCCCGAGCCAGAGGCCGGGCGCCAAGTCGCGGAACGAGGGACAGTGAAGTCACAGAGCGAGGGCGTTCCGGGCCACAAGCTCCCTTCAGCATATGGGGGCGGTGCGGCTGTGTTGCAGGGGGCAGTCGCATGAATGTGAACGCCCTTGCTGTCACGACCGGGCCGAGGCGGCATAAAGTGCAACCGCAGCAGCGTTGGAGACATTGAGCGAGCCGAAGCCACCGGGATAGGGGATGCGCGCCAGAATATCACAGGTTTCGCGGGTCTTTTCACGCAGGCCAGGCCCTTCGGACCCCATGACCAGCCCCACAGCACGCGGGCCGGCGGTGACCAGCGCCTCGGACAAGGTGACCGGGCCATCGCCATCAAGCCCGATCAGCACGTAGCCCATGTCACGCAATTCCTGCATGGCGTCTGACAGGTTTGCCACGCGCAGATAGGGCTGGCGCTCCAGTGCCCCACTGGCGGTTTTGGCCAGTGCGCCGGTTTCGGGCGCGGAATGGTGGCGGGGCGCGATGACTGCACGCGCGCCAAACACCTCGGCTGACCGCAGCACTGCCCCCACGTTATGCGGATCCGTCACACGGTCCATCAGCACAACCAGTGGCGCACCGCGCCCGCCGATGCAGACATCGGCAAGGCTGCCCCATTGCAGCGGGCGCACCTCAAGTGCGGCCCCCTGATGCACCGAACCTTCGTCAATCGGCACGTCAAAGCGGCGCGGATCGGCGATTTCGGGCACCATGCCGGAGGCTGCGACGGCCTGTTCCAGCTTATCCAGCGCGTTCTTGGTGACCACAAGGCGCAGCCGTTCGCGTGCGGGGTTCATCAGGGCATCGCGCACGGCGTGCAGGCCGAACAGCCAGACGGTTTCACGCGCCTCGGCTTTGCGTCCGCGTTCCTTGTCGATGATCCATTGGGGTTTTTCACCCATGTATG
>JBJOQW010000119.1:0-8485 GCA_046049665.1 Pseudomonadota bacterium
GGAACCAAGGCGCATCTGGCCCTGATGCTGATGCTCTGCACCGGGCAGCGCAAGTCTGATGCTGTCAGGATGGGGTGGGGCGATGTTGCCAACGGGATGATCCGCGTCCGTCAGCAGAAAACCGGAACCCCATTGATGATCCCCATCGTCCCGGCGCTGCAAGCGGCGTTGGCCGACTTGCCAAAGGACGCTCCTGCCTTCTTGCTGACGAAGTATGGTCGCCTTTACTCAGCGGCTGGCTTCGGAAACTGGATGCGGGATCGGTGCGACGAGGCGGGGCTGCCCAACTGCGCATCGCATGGTCTGCGCAAGGCTTGTGCCCGGCGTCTGGCCGAGGCGGGCTGCACCATTCACCAAATCAAGGCGATCACCGGCCACAAGACCGACGCAGAAGTGCATCGCTACACTGCGAAAGCCGACCAAGTTCGGCTCGCTCACAGCGCGTTCGAGAAGCTGCAAGACACTGCCAACAACCCGAAACCTGCTAACCCCCTCTGAGAGGTTAGCAAACACAAGGAAAAACCCCATGCGTTCTAATATCTTAGCGGAGGAAGTGGCAGCCCGTAGGGGAGTCGAACCCCTCTTGCCTGGTTGAAAACCAGATGTCCTAACCGATAGACGAACGGGCCACTGGCGGGGCTTCTAATCTGCACTGCACTGACTCGCAAGCAGAAAATTTCCATTTCTGTCAGGTTGCCCGAGCGGCATCCTCAAGGCGCAACTGCACCTTGCTGCGGCCTGCATAGGTGTTGATTTCCAGCCGCCCCGTCAGATGAAAACGTTGGTGGCCCGCCTCCAGCAGCGCGGGGCCCAAGGGGCCGTCAAAGGCGCCAAAGGCCACGGCTTCCAGCCCCCCAAAGCTCAGCCGCAGATGCGATTCCCCGATCCGCCGCGCTTGCACCGCCTGATCCGCAAAAGCAAACCGCGGCGCCGGCGCCCCCGCCCCAAATGGCCCTGCCGCCTCGATTTCTTCGACCAGCGCCATGGTCGCCGCCCCCGGCATCAGCATCCCGTCCAGCCGCAAATCCGCAGGCCCGCCAACGCCAGCCCCCTGGCGTGCCAGCAATTCGCCCAGTCGCGCCATTGCTGGCTCCAGCTGCGCGCGGGACAGCGAAAGCCCCGCCGCCATCTTATGCCCGCCGCCCCGTGCAATCAGCCCTTCATCCGCCAAGCGGTGCACCGCAGCGCCCAGATCAACACCCGAAACCGAACGCCCCGATCCCTTGCCCTCATCGCCGTCAAACCCGATCACGATTGCGGGCCGGTGCGTGGCCTCTTTCATCCGTGCGGCCACAATGCCCACCACGCCCGGATGCCAGCCTTCACCCGCCGCCCAGACCAAGGGGCCATCCACCCCTCGCGCCTCGGCCTGCGCCATGGCACTCAGCCGCACCTGCAATTCAATCTCGCGCCGTTCCGTGTTCAGCGCATCCAGCCGCGCGGCCATCGCCCCCGCTTCGGCTGCATTGTCCGTGGCCAACAGCCGCGCGCCAAGGTCTGCCGCCCCGATCCGCCCACCCGCATTCACACGCGGCCCCAGCAGAAACCCCAAGGCGTACACCGACGGTGCCGTATCCATGCGTGCCACATCGGCCAGCGCCACCAGCCCCACCCGTTCGCGCCGCGCCATCACCCGCAGGCCCTGCCGCACAAACGCCCGGTTCACCCCTAGCAGGGGTGCCACATCGGCAACGGTCGCCAGTGCCACCAGATCAAGCATCGCCATCAGATCAGGCCCTTGCACGCCATCTGCGCGCAACTGGCGGTTCGCCTCGACCAGCATCAGAAACACCACACCCGCCGCGCACAGATGCGCCAGCGCACCATCCTCGTCCTGCCGGTTCGGGTTCACCACGGCATAGGCAGGCGGCAAGGTCTCACCCCCAAGGTGGTGGTCCAGCACCAGCACGTCACAGCCTGCGGCCGCGATGGGATCATGCGAAAGCGTGCCGCAATCCACACAGATGATCAGGTCGTGCTTGCCCCCAAGGGCCGCCATTGCGGGCACATTGGGCCCGTAGCCTTCGTCAATCCGGTCAGGGATATACAAGGTTGCGGCAACGCCCATGGCCCGCAGCCACACGATCAGCAGCGCCGCCGAGGCCCCGCCATCCACATCATAATCCGCAAACACCGCAATGCGTTGGCCCGTCTTGACCGCCGTCAGAAACCGCGCCGCCGCGCGCCCCATATCACGAAGGACCAGCGGGTCTGGCATCAGGTCGCGCAGGGCAGGGGCCAGAAATCCCTTCGCCTCTGCCGCCCCCACGCCCCGCCGCACCAGCGTCTGGCAGACCGCCAAAGGCAAGGCCGTCTGCTGCATCATGGCTTCGGCCATGCGCATATCGGCCTCGGCAGGCCCCACCCAGCGGCGGCCCGTCAGTGACATCTGCACATTCAGAAAAGAACGCTCCATCCGCCCGACATGCCCGATCAACCGCCTTGCTGCAAGGGTACGCGCCATCTTGCCCAACCCGGCTCGCCTGTTAGGCTGGGCACAAACCAAGGGGCAGACATGGCCGAAATCCTGATCAAATCCGCGCAGATGGTTGTTACGATGGATGCACAGCGTCGCGAATTGGCTAATGCCGATGTGCTGATCCGTGATGGCGTGATTGCAGCCGTAGGGCAGGGGCTGGTTTCGACCGGCGCTGTCGTGCATGCTGCAGGTTGTGTGGTGACGCCGGGTTTAGTGAATACACATCACCATCTGTATCAGACGCTGACGCGGGCTGTGCCGGGGGCGCAGGATGCGCTGCTGTTTGGCTGGCTACGCAGGCTTTATCCGATCTGGGCGCGGTTCGGGCCGGAAGAGATGTTTACCTCGGCTCAGGTGGGCTTGGCGGAACTGGCGCTGTCGGGGTGCAGTCTGACATCGGACCATCTGTATCTGTTTCCGAACGGATCCCGGCTGGATGATACGATTGAGGCGGCGGGTGAAGTGGGCCTGCGCTTTCATCCGACGCGTGGGGCGATGAGCATTGGCGAAAGCGCAGGGGGGCTGCCGCCAGACAGCCTTGTCGAAATCGAACATGAGATCCTGCAGGACATGATCCGCCTGGTCGATAAATTTCACAATCCGAACCAAGGGGCGATGGTGCGCGTGGGCCTTGCGCCTTGTTCGCCATTCTCGGTCTCGCGTGATCTGATGCGGGATACGGCGCTGCTGGCGCGCGACAAGGGCGTGATGCTGCACACGCATCTGGCCGAGAATGCCGAGGATGTGGCCTATTCTCTGGCCACATTCGGCTGCCGTCCGGGGCAATATGCGGAAGATCTGGGCTGGACGGGCGATGATGTCTGGCATGCGCATTGCGTGATGCTGGATGCGGGCGAGATAGATTTGTTTGCGCGCAGCCGCACGGGGGTGGCGCATTGCCCCTGTTCCAACTGCCGGTTGGGGTCTGGTGTGGCGCCGGTGCGGGCGATGCGGGACGCGGGCGTGAAGGTGGGCCTTGGCGTGGATGGATCGGCCAGCAATGATGCGGGCAATCTGGTGGCCGAGGCGCGTCAGGCCATGCTGTTGCAGCGCGTGGCGGGCGGGGCCGACAAGATGAGCGCGCGCGAGGCGCTGGAGATTGCCACCTTGGGCGGCGCACAGGTGCTGGGGCGCAATGATTGCGGGGCCTTGGCAGTGGGGATGCGGGCGGATGTGGCTGTGTGGGATATGGCGGGGGTTGAGGCTGCGGGGTCATGGGACCCGGTGGCCTTGCTGCTGGCGGGGCCGACACGGGTGCGCGATCTGTTTGTAGAAGGGCGGCAGGTGGTGGGCGACGGGCAGATGCTGACGATTGATCTGCCGCGTGTGGTGGAACGGCAGAACAGCCTTGCGCGGGGCCTGATGGGGTAGGGCATGGCAGTTGGCGGGGTGATGCGCTAGGCTGCAGCCAAGGAGAACAGCCCATGGCCCATAACTTTGAAACGCAGCGCCGCGAGACCTATGCCACCTTCAAGGAGGCGGGCAAGGCCGTGAAACTGCCGAAAGAGGCGGTGGTTGAATATCTGTTCTTCATCGAAGAGCTGGATGCATCCTGGACCAAGCTTGAGGCGGCCCTGAAGGCGGCGGGCTTTCGCACCAAGCGCGACAAGGACGGGATCACGCTGGTGGCGTCATACGGGCCGATTGCAATTACACCGGAAGCGATCTGGGAGCATGAGCGCGAGGCGACAAGCATTGCGCTGAAGCATGATTTCTATCCGGACGGCTGGATGCTGGCGGAATAAATCGTAGCGAATTTGATCATTTAAGCCTTCCTTCAGGGATTGTTGCAATACCCGTGCCAGACGCGGGGACCAATCACCATGGCTTATTCAGGCGCAATCCTGATTGCGACGATCGGAATTTCTGTTCTGACCGGGCTGACATTCAGCCCGACGGCGCAATCACGCCATGTGGCGGTGATCATTGCGCCCTGGAACCGTGACGGCTTTGCAGAGGTCATGCAAAGCGGCCTGATGATTGTTGACACCCATTGGCGTCGGCATGTGCTGGTTGTGGATACGCTTGGCAGGCCGGGCACGGTTGAAGCGCTGCGCCAGCAGGGATTCTGGCTTCTGGATGCGACGGGCACAGCCTTTTGCGGGCAAGATATTGATCGGAGGACGACATGATTACTTCTGTCTCAGACCTACGTCTGCAGGCCATGTTTTTCGCGCAGGCGCTGCTTTGGGCGCTTGCACCCGTTGTTCTGGTGCTGGGCTGGATGCTCGGCACGGGCGGGTTGGTCGAGGCCGGGCTGATTGCGGGCCTTGCTGGACTTTTGTCCTTGGAAGTGCGCCGAACCGGGGCAGGTCTTTCAGCGCAGCTTGCGGCAGCGACGGCACTCGCCATCGGCGTGTCGACGATTGTGTATCTGCTGCGCGGGCATCCCTGGCAGGCCGACAGCCATATGATCTTTTTTGCGGCTTTTGCGCTGACAGCGGTGTTCTGCGACTGGCGCCCGATTGTGGCCTATGCAGCGGTCATTGCCGTGCACCATCTAGTGTTGAACTTTGCTTTCACAGCAGCCGTTTTCCCGGGTGAAGCGTCGTTCGGGCGGGTCTTGTTGCATGCGTTTGTTCTGATTGTGCAGGCCATTCCGCTGATCTGGCTTGCAACCGTTCTGTCGCGCATCTTTGACAGCTCGGCCAGTCTGATTGAAAAGGCGCAAAGCGCTGAAGCCGAGGCGCGGGTAGCGAATGATGCGCAAATTCAGGAACAGGCCGCAGCGCAAGAGGTGTTGGGCGCATTGCGCGACGGGTTGCAGCGGCTTGCGTCGGGCGATCTGTCGCACAGCATAGCGCAGCCCTTTGCGGACAAATACGATGCGCTGCGGGCGGACTATAACAGTGCGGCGGCACAGTTGCGCGGGGCCATCGGTCAGGTGGTAGAGGTGGCGCATAATGTGCAGTCACGGACATCAGAAATCAGTTCGGCATCAGAAGAGCTGTCGCGCCGAACGGAAAACCAGGCAGCAGCGCTGGAACAGACGGCGGCGGCCCTGGACGAAATGACCACCTCGGTCAAGGCGGCGGCGGTTAGCGCGAATGATGTTGCAGGCATCATCCAGCGGGCACAGAAAGAGGCAAAGGATTGTGACGCGGTCGTGGAAGACGCCGTTTCGGCCATGGCCGAGATCGAGACATCGTCGCAGCAGATTTCGCAGATCATCGCGTCGATTGACGATATCGCCTTCCAGACCAGCCTGCTTGCGCTGAATGCCGGGGTTGAGGCGGCGCGAGCGGGTGATGCGGGCCGGGGTTTTGCCGTGGTTGCCGCCGAAGTGCGCGCCTTGGCGCAGCGGTCGTCAACCGAGGCGAAGGCGATCAAGATCCTGATCGGTACCTCTGCTGATCATGTTGGCCGTGGCGTGGAACGCGTGGGCCTTGCCGGGCGCGCGTTGCAAAGCATTTCCAAATCGGTGTCCGAGATTTCGACCCGTGTGATCAGCATTGCGAACGGAACAAAGGAGCAGTCGATCGGATTGATGGAGATCAATCAGGGTGTCATGCAACTGGATCAGGTCACCCAGCAGAACGCTGCGATGGTTGAGGAATCGACTGCTGCCGGTCAGATGCTGCAGCAAGATGCGACAACGCTGGCCAATCTGGTGCGGCAGTTCAATTCCGATAACCGCAGCAGCAAGGACCGGGTGGTGCAGATGCCGGAATTCCGGCGCAGTGCGCCTGCCAAAAGCACCACCACGTCTGCTCCACGGCCCGCGGCGAAGCTGGCCAGTGGCGGTGGCTCTGGCTCTGGCGTCTGGCAAGACTTCTGAGAAGTCAGGGCAACAGATCCGGAACCGAAGCGTTCAGAGGCCCATGTTTTCAGCCGCAGTGTTGTGCGGGTCGTTCCGGCGACCCGCCACGTAAACCGCCCTCATCGCGCGATCATCGCCCATCATGATCGTGGGAAACAGCGCCTGCCACAGGTCTTCGGCGCGGGCGCTGGCCTGCGCGATGGCGGGGGTGCTGGCAAGGTCGATCACCACCAGATCAGCCTCATGGCCCGGGGCGATATTGCCGATTTGGTGATCAGCTTTCAGCGCGCGGGCGGAGCCGATGGTGGCGAGCCACCACAGTTGCGCGGGGTGCAGGGACTGGCCGCGCAGTTGCGCCACCTCATAGGCGGCGGCCATGGTGCGCAGCATGGAAAAGGATGAACCGCCGCCGGTATCGGTAGCAAGGCCCACAGGCAGGGTTTGCGCAAGGGTCATGTCAAACAGGCCGGAGCCGATGAAGGTGTTGGAGGTGGGGCAGTGCACAAGGCTGGCGCCCGCCTCGGCCAGACGCGCCTTTTCGCGGGCGGTCAGGTGGATGGCATGGCCGTAGACGGCACCTTCACGCAGCAGGCCTTGGGCCTCATAAGTATCAAGATAATCGCGCGATTGGGGGAACAGGTCCTGCACCCAGGCGATTTCATCCACCTGTTCGGAAAGATGCGTTTGCATCAGGCAATCAGGGTATTCGCGCCACAGTGCGCCAAGGGCGGCGAGTTGTTCGGGCGTTGAGGTGGGTGAAAAGCGGGGGGTGATGACGTAAGACAGCCGGTCAACCCCATGCCATTTTTCCAAAAGGCGCTTGCTGTCATCATAGGCGGACTGTGCCGTGTCGCGCAGGTTATCAGGGGCGTTCCTGTCCATGCAGGTTTTGCCGGCAAAGATGCGCATGCCTCGGGCCTGAGCGGCGGTAAAGATGGCGTCAACGGACGCCGGGTGAATGGTGGCATAGGTGCAGACGGTGGTGGTGCCACGCGCAAGGATCAGGTCGAGGTAACGGTCGGCAATCAAGCGGGCATAGGCAGGGTCGGCAAACCGCGCCTCTTCGGGGAAGGTATAGGTGTTCAGCCAATCAATCAGCCGTTTGCCCCATGAGGCGATGATGGCGGTTTGCGGATAATGCACATGGGCATCGACAAAGCCCGCCGAAATCAGCGCATTGCCATGGTCCTTGACGGGCACCTGCGGGTGGGCGGCGCGCAGGGTGGCGGCATCGCCCCGCGCCACAATGCGCCCGTCATCCACCAGCACTGCACCATGCGTCAGATGGCGGGCGACCTCTGGCCCATTGCGCAGGGGATCACCTTCAAACCAGATCAGTTGCCCGCAAATCAGATCAGCCATGCTAGGCACCCCATAACCAGTTGAACCATGCGTAAATTTCAGAACGGCCCCTGTCCAGTGGGGCGGTTCGGGTTTAACGTGACGGGGCAGGGGGCAGACATGACTGATACTGACCGCACCGATCAGACCGAACTGCTGACACGTGATGTTGTCAACGCCGTGCGTGATGCGGTTGATGCGGGCGATGCGGCCCGTGTCAGCGCGTTGATGGAGCCGCTGCACGCGGCCGATATTGCCGACCTTCTGGAGCAGATCACTGCCGCTGACCGCAGCGCGCTGCTGGCGCTGTGGGCAACCGAGATTGACGGCGAAATCCTGTCGGAGATTGATGACGCGATCCGCGAAGAGGTGATTGAACGCCTGTCACCCGCCACGCTTGCCGATGCCATGCGCGAGCTGGATACCGACGATGTGGTTGATATTCTTGAAGATCTGGAGCAACCGGCACAGGATGCCATTCTGGATGCGCTGCCAGCGGTTGACCGGGTGGCCATTCAGCAAGCCATGTCTTATCCGGAATATTCTGCCGGGCGTCTGATGCAGCGTGAGGTGGTTCTGGCCCCGGAACACTGGACGGTGGGGGCGGCGATTGACCATCTGCGCAGCACGGATCAGCTGCCGGACCAGTTCTATCATGTCATTCTGGTTGATCCGCGGATGCAGCCGGTGGGCTATGTGACGCTGGGGCGCATCTTGTCATCGCGGCGCGATGTGGCGTTGCGCGGTCTGACCGAAGACAGCTTTCGCACGATCCGCGCGACCGATGCCGAGGCGGATGTGGCCTATCTGTTCAACCATTATCACCTGATTTCCTGCCCTGTGGTCGATCAATCGGGGCGGTTGGTGGGGGTGATCACCATCGATGACGCGATGAATGTGCTGGA
>JBJOQW010000120.1:0-5479 GCA_046049665.1 Pseudomonadota bacterium
CTTTCACCTGATCCCCACCATGACCGCCCTTGAAAACGTCGCCGTGCCGCTGGAACTCGCAGGCCACGCCGATGCCTTCGCCCGTGCCGAGGCCGAGCTTGCCGCCGTCGGCCTTGGCAAACGCATGCACCACTACCCCAGCCAGATGTCGGGCGGTGAACAGCAGCGCGTGGCCCTTGCCCGCGCCGCCGCACCCCGGCCCGCCATCCTGCTGGCGGATGAACCCACCGGCAACCTTGATGGCGCAAACGGGCAGGCCATCATGGACCTGCTCTTTGGCCTGCGAGACAAGCATGGCGCGACACTGGTGCTGGTCACCCACGCCCCTGAACTTGCCGCGCGCTGTGACCGCACCGTGCGCATGGTGGACGGGCGCATTGCCGCCGACACGGCCTTTGCAAAGGCCGCAGAATGACCCTGCGCCTTGCCGCCCGCTTTGCCCGGCGCGAGTTGCGCGGCGGCCTTGCCGGTTTCCGCGTGTTTCTGGCCTGCCTCGCCCTTGGCGTTGCCGCCATTGCGGGTGTCGGCACCATCCGCGCCGCCATTGAAACCGGCCTGCAGGATCAAGGCGCTGTCATCCTTGGCGGTGATGCCCAGATGGAATTCACCTATCGCTTTGCCACCCCCGAAGAACGCGCCTTCATGGACCGCATCGCCACCGCCACCAGCGAAATCGTCGATTTCCGCTCCATGGTCGTGGTGGGCGAAGGTGACACCGCCGACCGCGCCCTGACCCAGATCAAGGCCGTCGATGATGCCTATCCGCTGGCGGGCAACGTCGTGCTTGACCCCGCAATCCCGCTGGCCGACGCGCTGGCAGGTCAAGGTGCCGTCATGGACCGCGTGCTGGTTGACAGGCTGGGCCTTGCCATCGGTGATACCTTTGCCTTGGGTGCCACCGATTTCCGCCTGTCTGCCGTTCTTGTGCGGGAACCTGACAGTGCCGGCGGCGGCTTTACCCTTGGCCCTCGCACCATTGTGCTTACCACGGCCCTTGCCGATTCCGGCCTGATCGGGCCGGGGTCGCTGTATGAAACCGAATACCGCCTGCTCTTGCCGCCCGGCGCGGATTTGCAGGCGCTGGCGGATGAGGCCGTGGCGGCCTTCCGCGATACGGGCCTGCGCTGGTCAGACAGCCGCCGCGCCGCACCGGGCGTGGAACGCTTTGTCGAACGCATCGGGGCTTTCCTTATTCTGGTCGGCCTTGCGGGCCTTGCCGTGGGTGGCGTCGGCATCGCCGCCGCCGTCCGCGCCTATCTGGAAGGCAAGATCCCCACAATCGCCACGCTGAAAACCCTTGGCGCGGACAGTGCCACGATTTTCCAGACCTACCTACTGCAGATCGCCGTTCTTTCTGTGATTGGCGTCGGCCTCGGGCTGGCCCTTGGTGCAGGCATCCCTCTGCTGTTTGCACCCATAATCGAGGCATCGCTGCCCTTTCCCGCAAATATCGGCTTTGCTGCCATGCCATTGCTTGAGGCTGCGTTTTACGGCCTTGTGACAGCCTTCCTGTTCACGCTCTGGCCCCTTGCCCGCAGCGAAAGCGTGCGCGCCGCCGCACTTTATCGCGGCTCAGGCAATACGGGCTGGCCACGTGCGCGCTATGTGATTGCCCTTGTTTTGCTTGCAGCGTTGCTGATCTGCGGCGCAGTCTGGTTTTCCGGCACCATGCGCCTTGCCCTTGGCGCCACCGGTGGCGTGATTGCCTCCCTTCTCATCCTTGCCATCGCCGCATGGGGTCTGCGCCGCCTGTCGCGTCGCATTGCCCGCACCCGTGCCACCCATGGCCGCCCCGGCCTGCGATCAGCCCTTGCCGCCATCGGCGGCCCGCGCGCCGAGGCGACAAGCGTGATCCTGTCACTGGGCCTTGGCCTGTCCGTGCTGGCCGCCATCGGCCAGATCGACAGCAACCTGCGCGCCGCCATTGACCGCGACCTGCCCGAACGCGCGCCCAGCTATTTCTTTGTCGATATCCAGCCCGATCAGATCGATGGCTTTTTGAACCGCCTGACCACTGATCCTGCCGTCTCCAAGGTTGAAAACGCCCCCATGCTGCGCGGCGTGATCACCCGCATCAACGGCCGCCCTGCCGAAGAGGTCGTCGGCGAACACTGGGTCATCCGCGGTGACCGTGGCGTGACCTATGCCGCCACACCGGGCACCAGCACCATCACCGCAGGCACCTTCTGGGCCGAAGACTATGCAGGCACGCCGCAAATCAGCTTTGCCGCTGAAGAGGCCGAAGAGATGGGGCTCAAACTCGGTGACACGATGACCGTCAATATCCTTGGCCGCGATATCGAGGCTGAAATCACATCCTTCCGCGAAGTGGATTTTTCCAATGCAGGTATGGGCTTCGTGATGACGATGAACCCTACCGCCCTGCAAGGCGCGCCCCATACCTTTATTGCCACAGTCTATTCCACGCCCGAAGCCGAGGCCCCCATCCTGCGTGACCTTTCAAAGGCCTATCCCAACATCACGGCCATCCGCGTGCGCGATGCGATTGACCGCGTGACCGAGGCCCTTGGCGCCATTGCCACCGCCACGGCATGGGCAGCAGCCGCCACCCTGCTGACCGGGTTCATCGTGCTGATCGGTGCGGCAGCAGCGGGTGAGCGCGCGCGCGTCTATGAGGCCGCCGTGATGAAGACGCTGGGGGCCACGCGCGGGGCGATCCTGCGGTCGTTTGCCTTGCGCGCAGGCGTCATGGGGGCCGCAGCGGGTGTGGTGGCGATTGTGGCTGGCGGGATTGCCGGCTGGGCGGTGATGACCTTCGTGATGGAAGGCGCGTATCGCTTTGAACCCATCAGCGCCTTTGCCATCGTGCTGGGCGGCATTGCCATCACGCTGGTGGCGGGCATGATCTTTGCCTGGCGGCCACTGGCGGCACGGCCCGCGCAGGTGCTGCGCGCGCAGGAATAGCGCAAAGATTGCAGAAAGAGCCGATTTCTTCAAAGAAATCGGACCGGAATTTTCGAAAATTCCGGGGCGCAGGCTGCGTCGTTCAGCCTGCTTTTCCAGCCAGCCCCGCCAGAACGAAATCTGCCGTGCTTGGGCTCATAGCGGTGGGAATGTCATACAGCACTGCCAACCGCAGCAAGGATTTCACATCCACATCATGTGGCATCGCTGACAGCGGGTCTGTGAAAAAGAACAGCGCATCCAGACGCCCCTCTGCAATCATCGCCCCCAGCTGCGCATCGCCCCCCAGGGGCCCCGACTTCAGCCGCGTCACCGCCAGCCCCGTCGCCTCGGCCACCCGGCCCCCTGTCGTGCCCGTCGCCCACAGATCAAACGCCTGCAGCGCCTTTACATGGCGCGCGGCCCAGGCCGCCATGTCATCTTTCTTGTCATCATGCGCCACAAGCGCCACGGCCAGTTTCGTCATCCTGCCCCCAAACACAAGCCCCCGCGCGGGGGGCTTTGCCAATCAGCGCCGCAAGGGGCTGTTATCATCTTCGTCGTCTTCGTCATCCTCATCCGCATCCGGCAGGTTGAAAAAGCTTTCCGCATCGCTGAAATCCGCCGGTGCCTCTTTTTCCTCCGGCTTGGCAAAGGCTGCCAGCCCTTCCAGACCCGTCCCGCTGCGCGCATCATCCGGCATGCTCAGCGATTGTTCCGTCGACACCAGCTTGCGCCGTTCATCATCGCTCATCACCGTGCCTTCGGCCGCCTTCTTGCGCGCCGCTGCCTGCACCGCTGCATCCAGCTCTGACTGGCGGCACAGCCCAAGCGCCACCGGGTCAATCGGTGTGATCTGGCCGATGTTCCAGTGGCTCCGCTCGCGGATCGACTGGATCGTCGGCTTTGTCGTGCCCACCAGCTTGCCAATCGCCCCGTCCGACAATTCCGGATGGAACTTCACCAGCCACAGGATCGCCGCAGGCCGGTCCTGCCGCTTGGACAGTGGCGTATAGCGCGGCCCACGCCGCTTTTCCTCGCCCACTGCCGCCGCATTGAACTTCAGCTTCAGCTTGTAGGCCGGGTCTTTCTGACCACGCTCAATCTCGACCATATCAAGCTGGTTGTTGCCAACCGGATCAAAGCCCTTGACCCCCGTTGCCACATCCCCATCCGCAATGCCCTGCACTTCCAATTCATGCATGCCACAGAATTCGGCAATCTGGTGGAATGACAGCGTCGTGTTATCCACCAGCCAGACAGCGGTGGCTTTTGCCATAAGCGGTTTGTTCATGCCGAACACTCCTCTGTTTACAAATGCTCCCGTAGCCGGGAAAACGGCTGCGACCGTGGCCGCGAGTTCCTGTTTTCGGGAAATCCTGCCCCATATAGGCCAAGGCAGGCAGAGAGGGAAGAGGGAATGCGTGGATTGATTCGTCGATTGAGTCTGGCCGCAGTGCTGGCCCCGGCACTTGTGACGCCCGCATTGGCGGATGGCGAGGCGGCGGGGGATTTTGATTACTACGTCATGGCGCTGTCGTGGTCGGCCAACTGGTGCGCATTGGAAGGTGACGGGCGGGGCGATCCGCAATGTGATGCAGGGCGCGGGCTGACCTTTACCCTGCACGGGCTTTGGCCACAGTACGAAGACGGCTGGCCCGCATTTTGCCGGACCAGCGCGCGTGACCCGTCCCGCAGCCAGACCGCCGCCATGGCCGATATCATGGGGGGCGCGGGCCTTGCCTTCTATCAATGGAAAAAGCACGGGCGGTGTGCGGGCCTGCCTGCCGAAGACTATTTCGCGCTGTCACGGCAGGCCTATGACAGTGTGGTGATTCCCGAAGTGTTCCGCGACCTGAACCGCGATGTCGCCTTGCCCGCAAGTGTGGTGGAAGAAGCGTTTCTGGAAGCAAACCCCGACCTCAGCCGCGATCAGATCACCATCACCTGCACCGACGGAATGATTCAAGAGGCGCGCATCTGCCTGACCAAGGACCTTGAACCACGCCGCTGCGGTGATGACGTGATCCGCGATTGCCGCATGCAGGACGCCATGATGGAGGCGGTCAGGTAAGGGATTCCCGACTGTCGGATTACCCGTCAGGGTTGCTAGACTGCGTGTATTGAGACTGCCTTTTTTACGACCCGATTTTTCACGCACTCTTTTCCCAGACAGGAGCATTGTCCGATGATCATTTCGCATTTCGAACTGCTTTTCAAGAATCAGGCCCCCGCCAACACCACCACGGGCGTCCAGCCCGATGTGGCCGTGCAGGGCTATTTCCTTGAAATCACCAATCTTGATACCAAACCCATTCAGTTTCTGGCCGAATTCGTCATCGCCCCCCCGGGTGAGGCGAACCGCAATCTGGCCAACAATGCGTTGTGCTTTATTGATGAGCCGCCGTTGCCCGGCGTTGTTGGGGCTGTCACAGACAACCGCGCCGGCGTGCTGGACGCCACACTGACAGATGGCGTATTCATCCCGCGCTTTGCCACCGGCCTGCGCAACAATTTCCGCCTGCCTGCTGGGGGCACGGGGCTATTGGCCGTGCTGCCCCAGATTTTTCCTTCC
>JBJOQW010000121.1:0-29691 GCA_046049665.1 Pseudomonadota bacterium
GCTTGCTATAGGCCTCGGAGTCGCCTTCGGGCGTCTGCATCCGGCGGCCCCAGTTGGCTTCGCTGTCGGTGTCGTTGATGATGATAATTCGCATCCCGTCGCTCCTTTTTCCCGCACCGGCATCCGCCATCCACGCGCTTTGCGATAGTGCATTCATCCTACTACACCTTGCGCCCCACCCATCATCTTCCCCCGCATCTCTGCGTCCACCAGCCCCGCCACCAGCGGATGGATGCGCAGATCGCCCTCCGTCACCACCTGCCGGAAATTCGCGATCACCTGACCGGTCGCCTTGCGGTCTGGCGCAATCACGTCCAGCAGCCAGTTGATCTCGCCCGACTGCCAATCCTCGGGCTTCAACCGGATCGGCAAGGTGCCGGTCTTGATCTGCTCGCGGATTTTGGCGTCCACCTCCTGCGAGACAGAAGCCCAGATCGCAAAGCCCGCGATATCGACCAAAGCGGTGCGATCGGTGCCTTTGGGGTGCGCAATGGCGATTCGGTCGCGAATCAGTGGCTCCAGAACCAGGGGCTGCAGGTCGGCCAAGTCTGGTGGCGGTAGCGCGGCAGGGCCGTTACACAAACCGCACCTTGCCGATGTAGGGCAGGTTGCGGTTGCGTTGGGCGTAGTCGATGCCGTAGCCGACAACGAATTCATCGGGGATTTCAAAGCCGGTCCATGTGGCCTTGATGTCAACCTCGCGGCGCGAGGGTTTATCGAGGAGCGCGCAGACCTCCAGCCGTGCCGGGGCGCGGGACATGAGCAGGTTCTTGACATGATGCAGGGTAAAGCCGGTGTCGATGATATCTTCGACCACCAGCACGGACTGACCCGCGATTTCGCCCCGCAGGTCTTTGAGGATGCGCACTTCGCGCGAGGAGTGCATGGCATCGCCATAGCTTGAGGCCTCAAGAAAGTCGACCTCGACGGGCAGGTCAATTTCGCGCACCAAGTCTGCGATGAACACGAAAGACCCGCGCAGCAGGCCGACGACAACGAGTTTATCGGCACCGGCGAAATGGGTGGTGATCTCACGGGCGAGGGATTCGACGCGGGCGGCGATGGCTTTGGCGCTGATCATCTGGTCGATGACGTAATCGGGCATGGTCTTCCCCTTGCAATGGCGCTGTTGCATAACAATTACAAAGCACGACGTCACGCGAGAAGCCCATGCCGACCCACCATGAAACCAAGGTTGTGCCATATACGGCGGCACAGATGTATGCGCTGGTGGCGGACGTGGGGTCTTACCCGAAGTTCCTGCCATGGAATGCGGCGGCGCGGATCAGGTCGCGCGTGCCGGGGCCGGACGGCAGTGAGGTGATGGAGGCGGATCTGGTGATCAGCTTCAAGGTGTTCCGCGAACGCTTTGGCAGCCGGGTGGTGCTGTGGGCGGATCAGCAGCGGATCGAGACGGAATATCTGGACGGGCCGTTCCGCAAGATGGTGTCGACATGGGCATTCAGGGATCGGGCGGAAGGTGGGTCAGAGATCGAATTCTTCGTGGATTTCGAATTCCGCAATGCGATTTTGCAGGGGATCATTGGCGTGGTGTTCAATGATGCGATGCAGCGGGTGGTGCGGGCGTTCGAACGTCGCGCGGCAGAGTTGCACGGGGGGAAGTAAGGGGGCTGTCTGCCCCCTCTGGCCTGTGGCCAGCCCGGCCCTCGCAAGGGTGCTCGGGCGTTCGGCGGGAAAACCGTCCACTGGGCGGTTTTCTGATCCGCCTCACCCCCCCGAGGATATTTTTACGACATTGAAAGGGCTTAGCTGTTCAACTGATAAGCCTGTTCGCCGTGGGTGGACAGGTCCAGCCCGTTGGTTTCAGTTTCCGCATCCACCCGCATAGGGGTGATTGCGGCGCAGAGTTTGGCGATAAGGTAAGTGGCGATCAGGGTATAGGCACCAACAATGGCAAGGGCGCCAAGTTGGGCGGTCCATGTGCCCGCGCCCAAGGCGGCGATCATGATGGTGCCGAAGATGCCGCCGATGCCGTGAACGGCAAAGACATCAAGCGTGTCGTCGATGTGCAGGCGGTTCTTGACCACAAGCACGGCCTCTTGGCACAGCACACCGGCGATGCCGCCGATGGCGATGGCGGCGATGGGGCCGACAAAGCCGGAAGCGGGGGTGATGGAGGCAAGGCCTGCGATGGTGCCGGTGACAAGGCCGACGAGGCTCGCGCGGCCGAACTTGATACGCTCCCACAGGGCCCAGGTCAGCGAGGCGGCGGCGGCGGACAGGTGGGTGACGGTCAGGGCCATGGCGGCGGTGCCGTTGGCGGCAAGGGCAGAGCCGCCGTTAAAGCCGAACCAGCCGACCCACAGCATGGCAGCGCCGATCATCACCATGCCGGGGCTGTGGGGCAGGGTGGCCTTGGCGCGGCGGGGGGCGATCATGATGGCAAGCAACAAGGCGGCAAGGCCAGCGGTTTCATGCACGACGATGCCGCCGGCAAAATCGCGGGTGCCGGTGGCACCGAAGATGCCGCCGTCAGCCATGGCGCCACCGCCCCAGATCCAATGGGCGACGGGGGCATAGACGACAAGCATCCAGAGGGCGGAAAACAGCAGGACAAAGCCAAAGCCGACACGTTCGACATAGGCACCGACGATGAGGGCGGGGGTGATGATGGCGAAGGTCATCTGGAAGGCGAAGAACAGGATCTCGGGCACGGTCAGTGTCAGGCTTTCAAGGGTGACGCCGGACAGAAAGGCCTTGCCGAGGCCGCCCCACCATGCGTTGCCGGTGCCGAAGGCGATGGAATATCCGGCGGCAAGCCAAAGCACGCTCATCAGGGCGGCGATGGCAAAGCAGTGCATGAAGACGGACAGGACGTTGCGGGCGCGCACAAGGCCGCCATAAAACAGGGCAAGTCCGGGCAGCGTCATGAACAGCACAAGCGCTGTGGCGATCAGGATAAAGGCGGTGTCGGCGGCGTTCATGGCGGGCTCCGGCTGAGTTTGGCGTCAGAAACCGGGGATTTCGTGGCGCGAAAAGAGGCATGGGGCGCAAAGGGCGCTGCTTTTTGGGGCAATCTGCAATCTGGTGAAAATTTGGGCGCTTTTTGCGGCGTGCGGCGCGATTTGGGGCGGTTTCAGGACAGGGCGCGGGCAAGCAGGGCAAGGGCATGGTCGCGGGCGGCGCTGCGCACGGCGGATCGGCCAAGGGCACCGAATTCGACAGTCTCGGTCAGGTGTCCGGTGGGTGTGGCCAGGCCAAAGCAGACGCGGCCTTCGGGCTTGAACTCTGATCCGCCGGGGCCTGCAATGCCGGTGATGGCGACGGCAAGGGTGGCGGTGGAATGGGTGATCGCGCCTGTGGCCATTTCGGCGGCAACGGGTTCGGAAACGGCACCATGGGCGGCAAGAGTGGCGGGGTTGACACCGAGCATGTCTGTTTTGGCAGCGTTGGAATAGGTGACAAAGCCGCGGTCGAAAACGTCGGACGATCCGGCGATATCCGTCAGGGCGACGGCGACCATGCCGCCGGTGCAGCTTTCGGCGGTGGCGACGCGGATGCCCTTGGCGCGGGCGGCGGTAAGGATGGCGGCGGGGCCCATCAGAAGATGAAGATGATGTGGTACAGAATGCCGGTGATGATCACGCAGATACCGGCGAAGAGGCCTGCCCAGATGTCATCCAGCATGACGCCGGCGGGGTCATGGCGGCGGTCGGCGCGGCCCACCAGCCAAGGCTTCCAGATATCGAACATGCGGAAGAACAGGAAGGCCGAGACATAGGCGGGCCATGGCAGCCAGCCTTCGTGGCCGTTGAACCAGAAGGCGAGGGAGGGGAACAGCAGGGCCAGCCATTGGCCTGCCACCTCATCAATCACCACTTCGGATGGGTCATCGCCGGGGGCAAGCGTGCGGGCGCAGGCAACAAAACCGGCCCATGTGACAAGGGCCATGGCAACGGCAAGGCCAGGCGCGCCAAGATAGCGGTCAATCACAAGGCCCAAGGCGATGGCCGCAGCGCTGGCCCATGTGCCAGAGGCAGGGCGCAGATGGCCAAGGCCGAAAACGGTGGTGATGGCCTTCATGCGCGCACCAAAGTGGCGGTGGCAAGGGCGGCGATGCCTTCTTCGCGCCCCGTAAAGCCAAGGCGTTCTGATGTGGTGGCCTTGACGCTGATACGCTCCACCTCGACCCCCATGATACGCGCAAGGGCCATGCGCATTTCGGTGGCATGCGGGCCGATCTTGGGGCGTTCGCAGACCAGTGTCACATCGGCATTGGCAAGGGCATAGCCCCGCGTGCGCAGGCGCGTCATGGCGTGGGATAGAAAGATGTGGCTTTCGGCCCCTTTCCATTGCGGATCAGACGGCGGGAAATGCGTGCCGATATCGCCTTCGGCCAAGGCGCCATAGATGGCGTCGGTCAAGGCGTGCATGCCGACATCGGCATCGGAATGGCCAAGCAGGGTTTTGTCATGGGCGACCTTCACGCCACAAAGCCAGACATGATCGCCCGCCGTGAAGGCATGCACATCATAGCCGTTGCCCACGCGTATATCCATGGTCTGCCCTTTCAGTACTGCCTCGGCCCGCGCAAAATCGGGGGGGTAGGTCAGTTTGATATTGTTTTCATCGCCCGGCGTGATGGCCACGGACAAGCCCGCCCAACGCGCCACCTCGACATCATCGGCGGCATTGCCGGGATGGGCAAGATGTGCGGCAAGGATCGCCGGGAAGTGAAAGCCCTGCGGGGTTTGCGCCCGGAACAGACCGGCCCGGTCCTGTGTGCCGCTGACCCGCCCCTCTGCGCCACGCCACAGCGCATCGGTCACAGGCAGGGCAGGTGCTGCGGCAGGGCTGTGGGCAAGGGCCGCCAGCACGCCATCAATCACAACGCGTGACACAAGCGGGCGCGCGCCATCATGGATCAGCACATGGGTGATGCCCTGACCATCAAGCGCCACCAGCGCATTGCGCACGGATTCCGCGCGCGTGGCCCCGCCTGCCACGGTTTCCACGCCAAGGGTGCGGGCATAAGCGGCGTCATCGGGGTGCACCACGGCAAGCACGCGGCCAATGCCAGCAAAGGCAGCGATGGTATGGGCCAGCACAGGCTGGCCTGCCAGCGCCTGCCATTGTTTGGGAATGTCGCCCCCGGCCCGGCTGCCGCGCCCTGCGGCGACGATGATGATCGCTGTTGTCATGCTGCGTTCCTAAAGAAGTGCCACGGTTCTGACAATCGGGTGAAGGAATACGCAAATGTGCACAAAAAATAGGCAACGCTTGTTTTTCAGTCAGTTTTATGAAAGGCAGTCATAGATTAGCGGAAGGTGCTGCCCTACTAATCCCCCATGCAAAAGGATGCCTGCATTTGTTGCACCTGAAAGATATTGCGATTGCCCCCCCGGTGCTTCTGGCGCCGATGGCGGGGATCACGGACCTGCCGATGCGGCGCATGGTGGCGCGGTTTGGCGCGGGGCTGGTGGCATCCGAGATGATTGGCAGTCAGGAAGTGGTGCAGGCGCAGCCTTTGGCGCGGGCGCGGGCAGAGCTTGGCTTTGCCGAAAGCGCCACAGCGGTGCAACTTGCGGGGCGTGACCCGTACTGGATGGCGGAAGCCGCGAAATTCGTGGCAGGGCAGGGCGCGCGGATCATTGATATCAACATGGGCTGCCCGGCCAAGAAGGTGACAACGGGTTGGTCAGGATCGGCCCTGATGAAAGAGCCGGACCATGCGCTGCGGATCATCGAGGCGGTGGTGGGCGCGGTCGATGTGCCTGTCACGCTGAAAACGCGGCTTGGCTGGGATGACGCCTGCCTGAACGCGCCCCTGCTGGCGGCGCGGGCCGAAGGGGCGGGCATTGCGATGGTCACCATTCATGGGCGCACGCGCTGCCAGTTCTACAAGGGGCAAGCGGATTGGGCGGCCATTCGGGCGGTCAAGGATGCTGTGTCCATTCCGGTGATTGCAAATGGCGATATCGTCGATGCGGCCACTGCCCGGGCGGCGCGGGTGCAGTCTGGGGCTGATGGCGTGATGGTGGGCCGGGGGGCGCAGGGGCGGCCTTGGGTGCTGGCGCAGATTGCGGCGGCGCTGCATGGCACGCCTGCGCCGATTGTGCCGGTTGGGGCGGCTTTGGCCGATCTGGTGGTGCAGCATTACGAGGATATGCTGGATTTCTACGGCATTGATCTGGGCCGCCGCGTGGCGCGCAAGCACATTGGCTGGTATCTGGAGGCAGCGGGCATTGCAGACCGCACCATCCTGACAATTGACGAACCCGCCGTGGTGATCCGTGCCGTGCGGGCCGCCCTGACCGAGGCAATGGCCGCATGATTGATTATCGCCCGCCATATCCGGTGCCGGGGGTGATCTGGGCCTCACTCCCGTTGCCTGCTTTGCTGATTGACCGGGAAGGGCAGATCCTTGAGGTGAACCCTGCGGCAGAGATCTTTCTGAACGCCTCGGCCAAGGGGCTGACGGGGCAACCAGTGCTTGACCGGCTGTCAATTGATGCCCCGATGGATGAGGCTTTGGCGCGGGCGCGGGCAAACCAGTCACCGATTTTCATCAATGATGTCTATGTAACCACGGGCGAACGCCCGCCGGTGCAATGCAACGTGCAGGTGGCGCCCATGCACGACAATGCCGACATCGTCATGCTGCTGATTTCTCCGCGCGAAATTGCCGACAGGCTTGGCCGTTCGCTGAATGTGAAATCGGGTGCGCGATCGGCAATTGGCATGGCGGAAATGCTGGCGCATGAGATCAAGAACCCGCTGGCGGGGATTTCGGGGGCAGCACAGCTGCTGTCCATGAACCTGGCCCCCGAAGATCAGGAGATGACCGATCTTATCGTGGCCGAAACGCGCCGGATCGTGAAGCTGCTGGAACAGGTCGAACAGTTCGGCAACCTGCGGGCCCCGGCGCGCAAGGCGGTGAACATTCATGATGCTCTGGACCGGGCACGCAAATCGGCGTTGATGGGCTACGCGGCGGGCATGACGATCATTGAAGATTACGATCCGTCCTTGCCGCCCACCCATGCCGATCTGGATCAGCTGGTGCAGGTGTTCCTGAACCTGATCAAGAACGCGGCCGAGGCGGCCAAGGGCAAGGGCACGATCCGGCTGCATACGTTCTATGACCTGTCCTTGCGCTTGCGTCGCAAGAACGGGCCGGGGCGTGCGGTGCCGTTGCAGATTGAAGTGATTGATGATGGGCCGGGGATACCAGCCGAGATTGCGGCCGATATCTTTGAACCCTTTGTCAGTGGGCGCGAGAACGGCACGGGGTTGGGCCTCGCGTTGGTCAGCAAGATCATCTCGGACCACGAAGGGTGGATTTCAGTGGATTCGGTGCCAGGGCGCACGGTCTTTCGTGTGTCCTTGCCCATCGTGCCCAAGGATGTGGCGCCCAAGGATACAGCACAAGAGGAGAGCTAGGGTATGGATGGCACAGTTCTGGTTGCCGATGACGACCGCACGATCCGCACAGTGCTGACGCAAGCGCTGACACGGGCGGGCTGCAAGGTGCATGCCACCAGCAGCCTGATGACGTTGATGCGGTGGGTGGAAGAAGGCAAGGGCGATCTGGTCATCAGCGATGTGATGATGCCCGATGGCAATGGGCTGGAGGCACTGCCACGCATCGGCAAGCTGCGCCCGGGCCTGCCGGTGATTGTGATTTCCGCGCAAAACACGATCATGACCGCCATCCAGGCGGCTGAAGCCGATGCCTATGACTATTTGCCAAAACCCTTCGATCTGCCAGACCTGATGAAGAAATCGGCGCGCGCGCTGGATCAGAAGCGGCGCACGCAGGTCAAACCCGTGACCCCGCGGGAAATGGGTGACGATCTGCCGCTGGTGGGGCGCACACCTGCCATGCAGGCGCTGTACCGGCTGGTGGCGCGGGTGATGAACACCGATCTGGCCGTGCTGGTCACCGGCGAAAGCGGCACGGGCAAATCACTGATTGCCCGCGCGATCCATGATTTTTCAGACCGGCGCACCCTGCCCTTTGTGGTGGCGCAGATGGGCGATCTGCAAGGGCTGGACGGGCCGGCAACGCTGCTGGCGCGGGCGCGGGGCGGCAGCCTCGTGTTTGATGAGGTGGCCGATTACGACGATGAGGCGCAGGCGCGTGTCGTGCGCATGCTGGATATGCTGGGTGACCATGCGCCCCGCATCATGGCCACCAGCCAGTCAGACCTTGCGGCGCGGATGGATGCAGGCACCTTCCGGCAAGACCTGTTTTACCGCTTGTCCGGTGTCACGCTGGCGGTGCCATCCTTGCGCGAACGGATGGATGACATTCCGCTGCTGGCCGAACATTTTCTTCAGCGGGGCGAACGAGATCTGGGAACCGTGCGCCGCCTGACCAATGATGCACGCGAGTTGATCCGCGCCTATGCCTGGCCGGGCAACGTTCGCCAGCTTGAAAATGCCATGCGGCGCCTGATGGTGACGGCAGCCGAGGTGGACATTTCCAAGGCCGATGTGATTGCGATTCTGGGCAACCAACCGGCCATTGAACCCTTGCGTGGTGGCGGGGGCGAAGGGGAAAAGCTGTCAGCCTCGGTTGCGCGACATTTGCAACGGTATTTCGATCTGCACGGCGGGCAACTGCCCCCTCCGGGCGTCTATCAGCGCATTTTGCGCGAAGTTGAGACACCGCTGATTGAAATTGCCTTGGACGCCACGGCGGGTAACCAAGCAAAATGTGCGGATCTGCTGGGCATCAACCGCAATACCTTGCGCAAGAAGATCACCGAGCTCGATATCCGCGTGACACGGCGACGCAAGCTGATGTAAAAGCGCCACAGCGAGCGTGGCCTTCTGGCATCGTGCCAGAATCATCACGCTGATGTGGCGGCGGGATCACATGCCCGCCTTGCGGGGGGATGGATGGCCAGCCGGACAGGGCACCGCAGCACCTGGGAAAAGTTCGTGCGCCTGCGCCGCCAAAAGCGTGTGCAGAACGCAAGCACGCTGCTTTTGGTGCTGCTGGGGCCGGTGTTGGCCGTGGCCACCTTCATGCTGCTGGGGCCGTTCAATCAGGCCGGAAATTCGCCTGCCTTGCGGTTGGTGCTGCTGGCGGACCTGATCTATGTGCTGCTGATTGCGGCGCTGGTGTTGTGGCGTGTGTCGCGCATTGTGGCGGACAGGCGAAGCCAATCGGCGGGGTCACGGCTGCACCTGCGCCTGTCGGGCGTGTTTGCGATTGTTGCGCTGATCCCCACGATCATCGTCGCCATCTTTGCCGTGCTGACGGTGAATTTCGGGCTTGAAGGCTGGTTTTCCGAAAGGGTGCGGGGCGTGGTCGGCACCAGCCTTTCGGCGGCCGAGGCCTATGAGGCGGAACATCGGGGCGATCTGATAGCCGATGCCGAAGAACTGGCCGCCAACCTGAACCTTGCCAAGCAAAGCACGTTCTTTCTGCGCGATGATCAACTGCGTCCGTTGCTGACACAAGGACAGGCCGAAATTCAGCGCGGCCTGCGCGAGGCGTTTCTGGTGAACGGTGCAGGTGAAATCGAAACGCGGGGCGAGAAATCCTATCTGTTCGACTTTGAAGCGCCATCTGTGGAAGACCTGGCGCGTGCCAAGGCGGGTGAAACGGTCATCATTCAGGACTGGGCCAACAACGAATTCCGCGCCCTTGTGCATCTGGATGCCTATGCGGACCGCTATCTTTACGTCTCGCGCGATGTTGATGGATCGATACTGTCATTGCTGGATGAAACAAAGGAAACGGTGCGCCTGTATCATCAACTGGAATCCGAACGCGGACGATTGTTGTTTGAATTCGGGCTGTTGTACCTGGGCTTTGCCGTGATCCTGATCTTGGCGGCGGTCTGGCTGGGTCTGTGGTTTGCCGAACGTCTGTCGCGTCCGGTGGGGCGGCTGGCAGGGGCTGCACAGCGCGTGGGCGGGGGTGATCTGGATGTGCAGGTGCCCGAGGAAGACGGCGATGACGAAATCGCCATGCTGGGCCGTCTGTTCAACCAGATGACGCGCCAGTTGAAAGGCCAACGAGAGGCGCTGGTTGATAGCAACCGGACGACTGAGAGGCGCAGGCGGCTGTTTGATTCGGTGCTGTCGAACGTGACGGCGGGGGTGATGGGGCTGGATGCAGAAGGCCGGGTTGATTTCATGAACCGCGCCAGTGAGCGGTTGCTGGACGTGCAAGGCGACATGCAGGACCGTGCGCTTTCGGAAACGGTGCCGGAATTTGCAGGCCTGCTGGACCGTTTGCGCGAAGGCGGCGGGGCGGCGGTGCAGGAAGAGTTGCGGCTGACGCGGAAGGGCCGAATGGAAAGCCTGTTGGTGCGCATGAGCGTGCGGCGCAATGATGCGGGGCGGCTGGAAGGCTATGTGGTGGCGTTTGATGATGTGACGGCACTGGTGTCAGCACAACGGATGGCCGCCTGGGGCGACGTGGCGCGCAGGATCGCACACGAGATCAAGAACCCGCTGACGCCCATTCAGCTTTCGGCAGAACGGATCAAGCGCAAGTTCCGCGGGCAGGTGGACGAACCTGAAGATCTGGACCAGTACACAGACGTTATTGTCAGGCAAACCAATGACTTGCGGCGCATTGTTGATGAGTTTTCAAAATTCGCGCGCATGCCGGAACCGGATCGGCGCGAAACGGATCTGACAGCGCTTTTGCGCGCCAGCATCATGCTGCAGGAAAACGGTCAGCCGGGTGTGCGCTTCATGCGGTCGCTGCCTGCAAGTGAGGTGCTGCTGGAGATTGACGGCACGATGATCGGGCAAGCGCTGACAAATCTGATGAAGAACGCAGGCGAAGCCATTGAAACATTGCAGGAAAAAGGCGCGCCGGACGGTTTTCAGCCAGAGATCAGGGTGGATTTCATGGCCAGCGAGGATCAGGTGACAATCCACATCGCCGATAACGGCATTGGCCTGCCGCCTGACCGGGCAAGGCTGTTCGAGCCCTATGTGACAACGCGCGAAAAGGGCACGGGCCTTGGCCTGCCGATTGTGAAGAAGATCATCGAAGAGCATGGCGGCACGCTGACGCTGCTGGATGCCCCGATCTTTGAAGGAAACACCCATGCGGGTGCCATGGCGGAAATCATCCTGCCCCGCAGTCAACGCAAGCAAACACGTAAACCGGAAGGACAGGCAGCATCATGAGCAGCATCCTCATTGTGGACGACGAAAAAGACATCCGCGAGTTGATTGGCGATATTCTGAAGGACGAAGGTTATACGGTGCGGCTGGCAGCCAATTCAGATGCCTGCATGGCCGAAATCAATGCCGAACCGCCCGCGTTGATGATTTTGGATATCTGGCTGAAGGACAGCCGGATGGACGGGATCGACATTCTGAAAACGGTCAAGCGCGATAACCCTGATGTGCCGGTGGTCATCATTTCGGGCCATGGCAACATCGAAATCGCGGTGGCTGCGATCAAGCAGGGGGCCTATGATTTCATCGAAAAGCCCTTCAACATTGATCAGTTGATGGTGGTGGTCAGCCGGGCAATGGAAACCAGCCGCCTGCGGCGCGAGAACGCTGATTTGCGGCGCAGGGATGTGACCTCATCCGAGATGATTGGTTCAAGTCCTGCGTTCAAGGCATTGAAATCGCAGTTGGAAAAGGTCACGCGGTCAAACGGGCGGGTGATGCTGACGGGGCCTGCGGGATCAGGCAAGGAAATGGCGGCGCGGTTCATTCACAGCAATGGCAACCGGGCCAGCGGGCCGTTTGTCAGCGTGTCATCGGCCACGATCGAACCCGAGCGGATGGAAGAGGTGCTGTTCGGGCGCGAAACGGCCGAACGAGGCGTGGAGCAGGGCTTGCTGGAACAGGCGCATGGCGGTGTGGTCTATTTCGATGAAGTGGCCGACATGCCCTTGGGCACGCAATCAAAAATCCTGCGGGTGCTGACGGAACAGCAGTTTGCGCGTGTGGGCGGGGGCGACAAGGTGCGGGTTGACCTGCGGGTGATTTCATCAACGACCCGCGATCTGCGGAACGAAATCGCGTCAGGGCGGTTCCGGCAGGAATTGTATGACCGCCTGAACGTGGTGCCGATTGCGGTGCCTGCACTGAATGACAGGCGCGAGGATATTCCGGAACTGACGCGGGCCTTCATTGATACGTTGCACCGCACGCAAGGCCTGCCCAACCGCAGCCTTTCGGCAGATGCCGAGGCCATGCTGCAGACAATGCCCTGGCCGGGGAACGTGCGGCAATTGCGCAATGTGATTGAACGCGTGCTGATCTTGGGTGAGGGCAACGGGCCAATCGAAGCCCGCGAGTTGCCGGGGCAGGAAACCCCTGCGGATGGCGATGGCAAGCTGGTGATGTCTGGCGCGATGGCAACCCTGCCGCTGCGCGAGGCGCGCGAGCTGTTTGAACGCGAGTATCTGCTGACGCAGATCAACCGCTTTGGCGGCAATATCAGCCGCACGGCAAGCTTTGTGGGCATGGAACGCAGTGCTTTGCACCGCAAGCTGAAGTCGCTTGGCGTGGTATCCACGGCCAAAGGCGGGCGGATGGTGCGGCTGGATGAAGAGGAGGATGAGGCGGAAGAGGTTTGACCCCGGGCCGGGCTTCTGCCAAACCGAGGCGTCGAAGCTGCTTAGGGTACGGATATGAAAGTCATCATCTGTGGCGCGGGGCAGGTGGGCTGGCAGATTGCCCGGCACCTGTCTGGCGAAAAGAATGATGTGACGATCATTGATGTGAACGCTGACCTCGTGCGCCGCGCGTCAGACACGCTGGATGTGCAGGGCATTGTGGGCTTTGCAAGCTACCCGGATGTGCTGGAACGTGCCGGTGCGCGGGATGCCGACATGATCATCGCGGCCACCCATTCGGATGAGGTGAACATGGTCACCTGTCAGGTGGCGCATTCCATTTTTGGCATCACGCGGAAAATTGCGCGCTTGCGGTCGCAGAGTTACCTTGATGCGATCTATTCCGATCTTTACCGCCGCGATCACCTGCCGATTGACGTGGTGATCAGCCCGGAACGCGAAGTGGCCGAAGCGGCGTTGCAGCGCTTGGCGGCGCCTGCCACGTTTGACACGGAAAGCTTCATGAATGGGCGGGCGCAGTTGTTGGGTATGGCGCTGGATGAAGATTGCCCCGTGCTGAACACGCCTTTGCGGCAATTGAACGAGCTGTTTTCAACGCTGCGCACCATTGTTGTGGGCGTACGGCGGGATGAAAGGCTGTTTGCGCCAGAGGCGGGCGATCAGCTGTTTGCCGGGGATCAGATTTACACCTTTACCCATATCGAAGACGTGAACCGCACGCTGGAAATCTTTGGCAAGAAGACCAAAAAGCAGGAACGCGTGGTCATTGTGGGTGGCGGGAACGTGGGCTTGGCGGTTGCGCGCGCGCTTGAGGCCCGGACAGACCGGATCAGGGTCAAGATCATTGAGCGTGACATTGCGGTGGCAGAACGCGGGGCTGACCTGCTGGAACGCACGATCGTGTTGAACGGTGATGGCATGGACATGGACCTTCTGACCGAAGCGGCCATTGACCGGGCGGATGCGATTCTGGCGGTGACGGATGATGACAAGACCAACCTGCTGGTGGCCGTGCGGGCCAAGCAAGCGGGCGCGCTGATGGCGATTGCGCTGGTCAATGACCCGACGCTGGCACCCTTGATGGGGCCTTTGGACATTGATGCCTATATCAACCCGCGGGCGACGACGGTGTCATCCATCCTGCGGCATATCCGGCATGGCAAGGTGCGCGGCGTCTATTCCATTGGCGATGCCGAGGCAGAGGTGATTGAGGCGCAAGTGCTGTCAACGTCGCCGCTGGCAGGGCGCATGGTGCGCGATGTGGCCTTTCCGGAAGGTGTGCTGGTGGGGGCCATCATGAAGGGTGACAAGGTGATGAAACCGGCAGGCGATTTGCGGATTGATGCGGGTGATGTGATTGCCATCTTTGCCATGGCCAAGGACGTGCCTGAGGTGGAGCGCCTGTTGCAAGTTTCCATAGATTTCTTCTGATCCGCAATGATGCAACGCTTGCTTGCCTTGCCATTGTTCGTGCTGCTGATGGGGGCATGTGCGGTGGCCATGTGGCTGCCTGCCGCCTATGCCGTGGTCACGGATGATAACGCAACGGCGCGGGCGTTCTTTTATTCGGGCGTGATCTGGCTGCTGCTGACCGGGCTGATCGGAATTGTCACGTCGAACTATGCAACAACCGTTGCCCCCCGCAGCAACCTGATCGCGCTGGTGCTGTCTTATGCCGTATTGCCTGTCATGGCGGGCTTGCCCGTACTGGAGGCGGTACCCGATACGTCATGGCGCAATGTCTGGTTTGAAATGGTGTCCTGTTTCACCACCACGGGGGCCACTGTTTACGATGTGCCGGGGCGTTTGCCGGATGCGGTGCATCTGTGGCGGGCGTTGATTGGCTGGTTTGGCGGGCTGTTCATTCTGGTAGCGGCTACGGCGGTTCTTGCGCCCTTGAACCTGGGCGGGGTTGAACTGATTTCGGGGCGTGTGTCGGGGCGTGCATCGGCTGGTGCGCGGCAGGTCACCGAGATTGCGGATGCCGCGATGCGTGTACGCCGCGTGGCGGCCTTGGTGGTGCCGGCCTATACGGGGCTGACGGCATTGCTTTGGGTGGGGCTGATGTTGCTGGGCAATGCGGGTGATCAGGCGTTGGTCTTTGCACTGGGCACGCTCTCGACAAGCGGAATTACGTTTGGGCCTGACGCTGAGCTCCCGGTTGGCGGGGTTATGGCCGAGGTGCTGATCTTTCTGTTTCTTGGCCTTGCCGTGACACGCCGTTCGATACCGGGGCTTGCGCTGGTCAACCGCAAGGGGCCGCTGTCGGATGACCGCGAATTGCGGCTGGCCTTTGTGATTGTTGCCGTGACGGCGCTTGTCCTGTTGGCCCGGTATTGGCACGGTCGGGCAGATACGGGGCAGGCTACGCACCTGCAGGAACTGCTGGCAGGGCTATGGGCATCTGTGTTCACGACCCTCAGCTTTCTGACAACGACGGGATATCAGGCTGCGGGCTGGCCGGATGTCGCCAACTGGGCCGGAAATGGCACGCCGGGGCTGATTCTGATCGGGCTTGCGATCATGGGGGGGGGGGGTGCCACAACGGCCGGTGGGGTAAAATTGTTGCGCGTATATGCCCTGTTCCGGCAGGGAGAACACGAACTTGTCAGGCTGGTGCATCCGAATGCCATCACCGGGCGTGGGGAAAACGCCCGGCGGTTGCGACAGGAAGGGGCCTATCTTGCGTGGATATTCTTCATGATTTTCGCACTGACCGTCTGTGCGATCATGATGGCGCTGACCCTGACCGGCATTCCGTTTGCCACGGCCATGATTCTTGCCGTATCGGCCCTGACAACCACGGGGCCGCTGGCCGATGTGGCCGGGCCAGCGGCGATTTCCTATGTGGCAATTGCTCCGACCGCACAGGCGGTTCTGGGCGTGGCGATGGTTGTGGGGCGGCTGGAAATGCTGGCACTTCTTGTGCTTTTTGCGCCAGATAGCTGGCGACGTTGAACAAAACCCGCAGGTTGCGACGAAACGCCCGATATTGGCTCTGGAAACTGTCGGCGGACTGCGCTTAGGTAAGAAAATGACCCTTGCGTAATTTTTCGGCGCATAGGAACAGGAACCAGATAAGAACAAGCCAACACCAATAAAGGCAAAAGACGACAATGGCTGGCGATAAACAAAACTTGCAGGATGCATTCCTGAACCACGTGCGCAAGGCAAAGGTGCCTGTGACGATCTTTCTGATCAACGGTGTCAAGCTGCAGGGTGTCATCACCTGGTTTGACAATTTCTGCGTGCTGCTGCGCCGGGATGGGCAATCGCAACTGGTGTACAAGCATGCGATTTCGACGATCATGCCGGGTGCGCCGATCAACCTGTATGAAGGTGAAGAGTAATTTCTGACGCGGTCGATAGCGGGGGCGATGACTGGGTTCCCCAGCGCGAGCAGGGGTTTGCAACCCAGGTCCCTGCCACGCGCGGTTATGTCATTCATCCGGACCTGAAATCGGGTCAGAAGCGGCGGCTTGCGGAACATGGGCTGGCCGAGGCTGTGTCTTTGGCGGGGGCTTTGCCCGGAATGCAGGTGCTGCGCGGTGAGGTGGCGCGGGTGGCGCGCATCACGCCTGCGACGCTGTTCGGATCAGGCAAGGTGGCCGAGATTGCCACGCGGCTGAAAGAACTGGCGGTTGAGGTGGTGCTGGTCGATGGGCCGGTGACACCGGTGCAGCAGCGCAATCTGGAAAAGGAATGGGGGGTGAAACTCCTTGACCGGACCGGGCTTATTCTGGAAATTTTCGCCGATCGGGCGCGCACGCGCGAAGGTGTGCTGCAGGTGGAACTGGCCGCATTGTCCTATCAGCGCACGCGGCTGGTGCGGGCCTGGACGCACCTTGAACGCCAGCGTGGGGGCTTTGGCTTTGTGGGCGGGCCGGGCGAGACGCAGATCGAAGCGGACCGGCGGGCGATTGATGATCAGGTGATCCGGCTGAAGCGTCAGCTGGACCGGGTGGTGAAAACGCGCGAGCTGCACAGGGCGTCGCGGCGCAAGGTGCCATTTCCGATTGTGGCCTTGGTGGGCTACACGAACGCGGGCAAGTCAACGCTGTTCAACCGGGTGACAGGGGCAGATGTTCTGGCCAAGGACATGCTCTTTGCGACACTGGACCCGACGATGCGGGGGGTGACGCTGCCGAGCGGGCGCAAGATCATTCTGTCGGATACGGTGGGGTTCATTTCGGATTTGCCGACACAGCTGGTGGCAGCGTTCCGGGCGACCCTAGAAGAGGTGCTGGAGGCCGACCTGATCTTGCACGTGCGTGATATTGCGCATCCGGAAACGGCAGAACAGGCGGCGGATGTCGCCGAGATTTTGGCCTCGCTTGGCGTGACGGCGGCAACACCGCAGCTGGACGTGTGGAACAAGCTGGACCTTGTAGACGGTGCGGCACGAGTGGCGCTGATTGATCAGGCAGAGCGCAGTGACCGGGTGTTTGCGGCATCGGCGCTGACGGGTGAGGGGATTGATCTGCTGCTTGAGGCGGTCAGCCGTGCCTTTGATGAAGAAAAGACGGATAAGGTGCTGGACCTGCCCTACGCCGATGGCAAACGCCGGGCGTGGCTGCATGGTGAAGGTGTGGTGATTTCCGAAAGTGCGGGCGATGACGGCTATCACATCGCCGTGCGCTGGACGGCGCGGCAGGCGGCACGTTTCGCCGCGTTGTAGGGGCGAGGGGCGGTGCGCTGTAGCGCACCCTACGCTGAAGCCGGTGCGATGATCTTGCGGTCAATGAGGCCTGCAATGGCACCGGACGGCAGGCCCAGAACCTCGGCCAGAATCTGTTCGCTGTGGGCACCCAACCGCGGGGCGGGTCTGGCTTCGCTGCGCGCATAGGCAGTTGAGGCAACGGGTGAGCCGGGCACGGGGTAGGTGCCGATGCCGGGTTGGTGCAGGCTGGTGAACATCGGGTTATCCGGCGACAGGTCCGGGTCATGCTGCACCGCCCCGGCAAAGCTGCGAAAGACCGACCATGTGAGGCCCGCCGCATCAAAGAGCGGCGCAATCTCGGCCAGAGTGCGGGCGGCGAACCATGGTTGGAACAACGCTGTAATCTCGGCCCGCGCCTGCCAGCGGTGCGCCTCGAGCGTCAGATCAAGGGCCAGCTGCGTTGCCAGTTCGGCCATGGCGGCTTCCATTTCCAGCGTGCGTACAAGGCCCTTCCACTGCCGGTCAGTCAGCCCGATAACCATGACGCGCTGCCCATCGGCCAGCACGAAATCTTGCCCATAGGCCCCGTAAAGGCTGTTGCCATAGCGGCCCCGGTCAACCCCGTTCACCGCCACTTCGCCGATGATGCCAAGATGGCCCATGACACCTGCCGCCACGTCCTTGAGGCTGAGTTCGGCCAATTGCCCCGCCCCTGTGCGCAGCCGGTGCCGTTCGGCCCCAAGCAGCGTGTTCACGATCATCTGTCCGGCAATCAGGTCCCAGGCGGGCAGTACATGGGCCACGGGGTCTTTGCCCGGAAGGCCGGTGGCCATGGGAAAGCCAAGGGCGGGGTTCACGGTGTAATCCACCGCAGGCTCCCCCCGGCGCGTGCCTGTCAGGCTGACCATGATCAGGTCTGGCCGCGTGGCCGCCAGGGCCGGGTAATCCAGTGCACCGCGCCCGCGCAGATTGGTCATGAAGATACCGGCATCGGGGCCGGGGGCGGTGATCAGCGCGGCCACGATTTCGGCCCCTTCGGGCGTTGCAAAATTGATTGCAAGGCTGCGCTTGCCTTTGTTCATGCCTGCCCAGAACAGGCTTTCGCCCGAGGCCGTAACTGGCCAGCGCCGCGCGTCCATGCCGCCTTTGGGCAGGTCTATGCGGATCACATCCGCGCCCATCTGCGCCATGGTCATGCCAGCAAAGGGCACGGCCACGAAGGCGCTGGACTCAATTATGCGCAGGCCAGACAACGGGCCCATCACCAAGTCACCTCTGCAGTCATACACTGCAATCCTTCGGCGTTGATGGTGGCCAGCGTAGTGCCCCATGCGGCAAGGGTCAGTGGGCCAGCAAAGGCAGGGCGCACGCCGCGATAGCGGAACTCGCGGGGTGTTTGCCCCGTGCGGGCGATGGCGGCGGTCAGCAGGGCCATGGCTTGCAGCGGCCCGTGGGTGACAAGGCCGGGATAGTGTTCGACGTTCTGCGCATAGGGCAGATCGTAATGAATGCGATGTGCATTGAAGGTCAGGGCGGAAAAGCGAAACAGGCAAGGGGCATCGGCCTGCAGCGTTTCCTGCCAGTCGGGGTTGGGCGGGGCCGGTTGCGGCGGTGGCGGGGTAAAGCTGCTGGGCAGTGCGACATAGACGATGTCCTGCTCTTCGTCGATGCGGCCATGCTGGCCAGTGATGGCATGGGCAACCGTCACAAACACCATCTGGCCTGTGCTGCCCGACTTTTCGACCACCTTCAAAATCTCGGAGCGGCGGGTCAGGGGTTCATCGGCGTGCAGCGAGCCGGCAAAGGTCAGCCTGCCACCGGCCCACATGCGGCGTTCCAGCGGCACGGGCGGCAGAAAGCCCCCCTTGGCGGTGTGACCGTCAGGCCCAAGGCCGGACATGGGGGTTTCATACTGCCAGCCGATCCAGTGCCATAGGGGTGGCAAATGGCCCTGCGGGATGGGGCGTTCCAGCGTGGCGGCAAGCTGGCGCAACTGGCGCGTGCTGATCACATCCTCAACCGTTTCGGTGCGGCCGACCCATGCTTGCAAGTCCATGGTCACTTTCAATCTCCGACGCCAGTATGTTGCGCAACTTTATTGCGCACTCATTGGCCTGTGAAGCGCCGAAGGTCAACCCGATTTGCAGTGGGGGCTGGGATTATCACCCAGCCCCCATGCATGCCATCAAAAGATCGGTACGTAGGAATCTGTAACGTCCACAGGTTCCGGCTCATAGATGAAAGGCCCATCAGGATCTGTGTCCGGATCTGTGTCCGGTTCTTCTTTCTCCAACACCGTCTTGATCGAACCTGACGCGGTCGAGGTTGACGTGGCGCGAATGCCAAGCTCGGCAACATCATCCCAGCTGTCAACGCCCGAAAGGTTCACGGACAGGCTTTCACCAGCGGTCAGGAAGGTGAACTTGTCTTCGCCAAGTTTGCCAAGCCCCGCATCCGAAAGCTTGAGGGCGCCATCCCAATCAACAACGTTGCCATCCTGATCAACCTGCCCGGCACCGTTCATGCCAAGCGATTTGCCCAGGGTAAAGCTGGTGCCATCCAGAATAGTATCGCCGAAATACAGGGCGTTGAAATCGGCCGAGCCTTCCAGCACGTCGATTTGGGCCGAAAAGGCCCCGTCAGCGTCTTGGGTAACCGTGATCCTGAAGGTCAGCCCAAGTTCGGTTCCCAGGTATTCGACAGATGTCGTTTCAGTCGTGCTAGTCATGTTGGCGTCGCCCTTTGTGTTCGTGTGTTACAGAGTGACGGTGCTGCCCCCGGGACCGCCTGATTGAAGAAAGCAAGGGGTGGATGAAACCAGGAAAAGGCGATTCCGTGACCTTTTCAGGGGAAGCCTGTGGTTTTCGGAATTAGTTTCAAGGAGCCGGCGACAGCGTCGTCGTGCCCACAGCTGCCGCACGGGCCAGATCAATATCCAGTGACATGGGCACGTATTCGCCGCGGCGCCACAGCTCTCCCAGATCATCATAGAAGCGTGACAAGGGGTGGCCGGATTGGCCCGTCGAGGTGATGAACACGGACGAATCCGGATCGGCGAAATCATAGACACCCCGGTATCCTGCGCCGTGCACGTTCAGATAGGGCTCTGGCCCGGTTCCTGCCGTGCGCCCGCGCAACAGGGTATTGTCACCCCCGCTGGTGGATTGGCGGATGTTGACGAAATAGCGCAGCACAGGCACCTCGCCCATGACAGGGTGGTCATGCGTGGCCTGATGTGCATCGCCCCAACGCCAGCTTTCCAGTGCCGGGCCGTAGGTTTCCGTCAGCGACAGCAAGGCGTCATCCAGTGCGATGCGGGCAAGATCACTGCAGCTTTCCACTGCCGCCGACTGGATGACATCGCACCACACACTTGCCCCATCGGTATTGCGGTAGACGCGTTCCAGAAACACCGGTGAAGGATGGGTGAATTCATCGGCCATCGGGCCCAGATCATCGCGGATCAGGCGGTCTTGCAGGGCGCGCAACCAGGCCTCGGCGATCAGCGGTTCGGGCAGATGTTCGTTCATCTCGCCGTTCCATTCCGCAAGGATGGCCAACGCGCGCTGGCGCAGGCGTTCGGGCGTGCCTTCGGGTGCTGCCTCACCCGTGAACCACAGGTCCGCACCGATCAGCGGCAAAAGCGTGCGGGCGGTTGGGGATACGGTATCTAGCTGCGCTTCGATAAAGCTGTCGCGCGTATGCACCTCGCGCTGCTGCATCAGCGTCAGCCAGCGCTGGATGCGCTGTGTGTCGCCCCAGATATGGCTGATATGGTTGGGGAAAGGCCGGTCCACCGTCTTGTTGTTGGTATTGCCCAACAAGCCGGAAGCGGGGTTTTCTATACGCAGGTTTGCCGTGTGCGGCATGGTGCCAGACCAGCGGTTGGTGGCGATCCAGCCAGGTGATGGAATGCGCCCCCGACTTTGGTGCGCGGCATCGCGCGCGGGCATGGCACCGATCAGTTGCATAGCGATGCCATTCGCGTCTGCCAGCATCAGGTTCTGCGACGGGGCGATAAATTTCTCGGTGGCGGAAAGGGCGCTGGCAATGTTCCGGCTGTGCATCAGGTCCATGGCGGCGGTCATGGTGGTGTCATTGCCCGACAGGGCCGTCCACGACAGCGCGGCCACATCGCCATCCGGCGTGATGCTGGCAAGATCATAGTGCGAGCCGGGCAGGACCGGGCCATTATCCGTCCAGCGCAGGGTGATGGTAACGGGGTCAGCATCGGCCACGGTGATGATGGTGCGTTTGGTTTCAAACGCTTTCCAGCCATCCGGCGTGCGGTACTGTTCGGGGTTGTCGGGGTTTACCTCTTCGATAAACACATCCTGATCGTCCAGATAGCTGGAGGTGATGCCCCAGCCAAGATCACTGTTGCGGCCCAGCATGATGACAGGAACGCCAGGAATTGTGCCGCCGATCACCCCACCGGATTGCAGTTCCAACCGGGCCAGATACCAGATTGTCGGCGCCGTAAAGCCAAGATGCGGGTCATTGGCCAGCAGCGCGCCACCTGCGGCAGAGCGGTCCGGGGTGGCTGCCCAAGCGTTAGAAGCACCGGCAAAAGCCATGCGCTGAAAAGGCGAAAGCGGATCATCCGTGGCCATGCGCAGGGGGGCCTGAGACGGCCGCACACCGGGAAACAGCGCGGCATAATCGGGTGAGGTCACGCCGGGCGAAGAATTATCAGGCTGAATATCGCGCAACCGCTCGGGCGGCAGCAGCAGTGACATGCGCGCGCGCAGCACCTCGGCCTCCAGATGGCTGGACAGTTGCAGGGCCATCAGCTTGATGATGGCGATGCTGTCGGCGGGCTGCCAGGCGGCGATCTCGGGCGAGAAGAAAAAGAATTCGGGCGCGCCACGGCCGCGCGCACCGACATTCACCTGTGTGATCCAGGCGTTGACCCCGGCGCTATAGGCCTCAAGCGCGGCCTTGGTGCGCGGGGACTGGGCGTTCAGCGATTGCACCGACAGATTATACAGGTCAAACCGCCGCAAAAGCTCATCAATCTTGACGGTACGGCTGCCGAACACCTCGGACAAGCGGCCCTGGGCTGTGCGGCGCAGCATTGTCATTTGCCACAACCGGTCCTGCGCATGGGCAAAGCCAAGGGCAAAGAACACGTCATTATCCGTGGCGCCAAAGATATGTGGCACGTTGTCATTGTTGCGGATGATATCGACGGGGGCGGTGATGCCCGCCAAGGCAAAGTCTTCGCTGTAATCCGGCAACGAGCGCGACAAGAACCAGTAGGCAATGACCATGGTCAGAAGGCCAAGTGCCACGGCCCCGGTAAACAGTCGCAAGAGCCAACGGAAAAGAACGATCATCAGGGGGCCTGTGCTTGACGAGTGGCGCTGTTGCTGTTCCTAGTCCATCCCTAGGATAAGAGCAATGAAACGGGGCAAGTGCATGGCAAAGGTGGCATTTCTGGGCTTGGGCGTGATGGGCTTTCCGATGGCGGGGCATCTGATGGCCAAGGGGCATGAGGTGACCGTGTATAACCGCAGCATCGCCAAGGCCGAAGCCTGGGTGGCCAAGCATGGCGGGGCTTTGGGCGAAACCCCTGCAAAGGCGGTGGCGGGCGCGGATTTCGTGATGGCCTGTGTGGGCAATGACAATGACCTGCGGTCGGTCTGTGTGGGCGAGGCGGGGGCCTTTGCGGGCATGGCAGCGGGTGCGGTGTTCGTGGACCACACCACAGTGTCGGCGCAGGTGACGCGAGAGATGGCAGATGTGGCAGCTGGCATGGGTCTGGGCTTTGTGGATGCGCCGGTATCTGGCGGGCAGGCTGGGGCGGAAAATGGTGTGCTTTCAATCATGTGCGGGGGGACGTTAGCGCATTATTCCAAGGCGGAACCAGTGATGGCGTCTTACGCGCGGGTGTGTAAGCGCATTGGCGATACGGGGGCCGGGCAGCTGGCCAAGATGATGAACCAGATCTGCATTGCGGGGCTGATGCAGGGGTTGAGTGAGGCGCTGGCCTTTGGCGAGAAGGCGGGCTTGGACGGGGCGGCGGTGGTTGAGGTGATCAGCCAGGGTGCAGCGGGCAGCTGGCAGATGGTCAACCGGCACAAGACCATGCTGGCGGATCAGTTCAACCACGGCTTTGCGGTAGACTGGATGCGCAAGGATCTGGGCATCTGTCTGGCGACGGCGGATGAGATCGGGGCGCAACTGCCGGTGACAGCTTTGGTGGATCAGTTCTACAAGGATGTGCAGCTGATGGGGGGCGGGCGGTTTGATACATCCAGCCTTATCAAGCGGTTACGCGGCTGATGATCGGACGGATCATCACATGTGATGACGACGTGGCCGAGGGGGCGGCATTGCTGGCCGCACGGGACGCGCGCTTTGCACAAGCGCTTGAAAAGACGGGGCCTTTGCCCTTGCGGCGCAGGTCTGATGGCTTTGCGGCCTTGCTGGATGCGATTGTGGGGCAGCAGGTCTCGGTCGCCTCGGCCCGGGCCATATGGGCGCGGCTGGAGGGGGCGGGTCTGACGGATGCGGCGGCGATGGCGGCAGCGTCGGATGAGGATTTGCGGGCAGTGGGGTTAAGCCGTCAGAAGGCGCGCTATGGGCGGGCTTTGGCGCAGGCAGGCATTGATTACAATGGGTTGCGGTGCGCTGCTGATGCCGAAGTCATTGCCACATTGGTGGCGGTGCCGGGCATTGGGGCGTGGACGGCCGAGATCTATGCGATGTTCGCGCTTGGCCGGGCGGATGTGTTTGCGCATGGGGACCTTGCCCTGCAAGAGGCGGCAAAGGGCCTGCTGGGGTTGGAAAAACGCCCGAACGAGCGGGAAATGCGTGAGATTGCAATGGCTTGGTCACCCTGGCGTGCGGTTGCGGCGCGGGTGCTTTGGGCCTATTACAGGGTGCTGAAGGCACGGGAAGGGGTGGCGTGATGCGAGATTTGAAGTTCAAGGTAAAACCGGCTTTATCGGGCGAAACCAAGCAGTTGCTGGTGTTTCTGCACGGTTATGGCGCGGATGGCACTGACCTTCTGGGGCTGGCCGACCCATTGAGGCCGCATCTGCCGGATACCACCTTTATCGCGCCGGATGCACCGGAGCGCGCGCAAGGCGGCTTCGGGCTGCAGTGGTTCCCGATCCCCTGGCTGGACGGGTCATCTGAAGAGGCGGCAGCACAGGGACTTGCGTGGGCAAGCGGTGATCTGAACGGCTTTCTGGACGCGCGGCTGGCTGAATATGGGTTGAAAGACAAGCAGTTGGCGCTGCTTGGCTTTTCGCAGGGCGCGATGATGGCCATGCATGTGGCCCCGCGCCGGGTTGCGGAAATGGCGGGTGTGGTGGCGATTTCGGGGCGGTTGCTGGAGCCGGAAAAGATTGATCAGATCACGGTGAAACCACCGGTTCTGCTGATTCACGGGGATCAGGACGAGGTCGTGCCGTTCGGCAATATGCAGCATGCTGGGCAGGTTCTGACCGGGGCGGGGGTGGAGACCTATGGCCACGTGATGAAGGGGGCGGGGCATACGATTGCGATGGACGGGCTACAGGCGAGCCTTGCATTTCTGGCTGACAGGTTCGGCGTGTAACCCCTTGCGGGCGCTGTGTTAATCGGGATCATCCAGCCGGTTTTCACCGTCTTTTTCCCGTCTTCCTTGCGTCTTCTTTCCGTCTCTACGCGCGTCTCTGTCAGGCTTGGTTAACGAATCAGCCGATCCCGCCATTTGCCAGATACACCGCACAGCCCGTCAGGGCCGCAAAATCATCGGTCACGATGGAAATGGCGCAGTCTTTGACGATATGGCTCATCCTGCCCTTGTCGTGGAAATGCGCGGCCAGACCCATTTCGCCAAACATCGGCGCCATGGCGCGGGACATCCCACCAATCAGGAAAATGCCGCCATAGGGCAGGTGGATCATCGCAAGGTTGCCAAGTTCCTGCCCCAGCACGCGCACGTAATGCCGCGCGGTTTCCAGCGCCAACGGATCGCGTGCGGCAATGGCGGCCATGATCTGGGCCGAGGTCAGGTGCGCAGGCACGCCAGCGGTGTGGGTGACAAAGGCGTGGATATGTTCGATGCCGCGGCCAGCCAGCACATCTTCGACCCCGGTAAAGCCATGCGCATCTGTCCCGTAGGTTTCCACGAATTGCGTAAGGGCAAGGTCTTCGGCGGTGCGCGCGGGCATGGTGATATGGCCACATTCCGACGGGGCCACGATGCGGCCCCATGGCGTGTTGTGCACGGGGGCGGCGTTGACGCCGGTGCCAAGGCCCACGACCAGCATGGTGCCATTGGGCTTGACCGGGCCACCCACCACCATCTGCAGATGATCAGCGGCGATATGGCCAAGTGCCTGCCCTTGCGCCTGAAGATCATTCAGAATGGCGGTGTGGCTGGCCCCTGTGGCTGCGGCAATGCCTTTGCGGGTGATGGTCCAGTCAATATTCGTCATCTCGGCCACGCCATCGGTGACGGGGCCAGCGGCGGCAACGCAAATACCCTCAACCGAGCTGAGGTTCTGAGCGCCAAGGTAGTGGCGCAAAACCGATTCCAGATCGGGGTATTCGGCATTGCGGTATTTGGCGACAGAGGGCTGGCGGACGACCATGCCATCGGCAAGGGCGACGCGGGTGTTGGTGCCGCCGATATCGGCCACGATGACAAGCGGTTGCATGATATCCCCCTAGTCGTTGCGCGCAATGGCACGGCGTAGCGCGTGATACGAGGATTTGGGGGTGCGCTTCAAGGTTTCAAAATCCACATGAACAAGGCCAAAGCGTTTTTCATAGCCAAAGGCCCATTCGTAATTGTCCAGAAGGGACCAGTAGAAAAAGCCCTTCACATTGGCGCCGTCATCAATGGCGCGCTTGGTGGCGGCGAGGTGGGCAAACAGATAATCCTCACGAATCTGGTCGGTTACGGCGCCTTCTTCAAGTACATCGGCGTTGGCCATGCCATTTTCGGTGATGTAGATGGGCATGTCGCCGACATAATCGCGCGCCATGCGGGTCAGGAAATGGTGCAGGCCATCGGGGTAGATTTCCCAGCCCATCTGCGTGGTGGGCAGGGTGGTGGGCATGTCGCGGACATTGGGCCAGAGGCCGGGGGCATGGGCGACGGTGCCGCGGGTATAGTAGTTGACGCCAAGCCAGTCTTGCCGCGCACCTATGGTGGGCATGTCATCCTGCCAGTTGGCGGGCATGTGCGGGCCAAGGCCCGCCAGCACGGCCTGCGGATAGGTGCCTTTCGTGATGGCTTCAATGAACCAGCGGTTGAAGATGCCATCCATGGTATCGGCGGCGGCGAGGTCTTCAGGCGCGTTGCTGGCAGCGGCGAAGTGATTGAAATTCAGGACGATTCCAAGGTTGTTCTGGCCCATGCCGCGCAGGCGTTCGGTGGCTAGGCCATGGGCGAGCAGGATGTGGTGCATGGCACGGGCGGTGGCGCGGATGTCGCGCATCCCCGGCGCGTGGTGGCCCCAGAAATGGGAAAGCCAAGAGACGCACCAAGGCTCATTTATGGTGGCGATGGTTTCGACGCGGTTGCCAAGAACGCGGGTGATGGCTTCGGCAAAGTCGGCAAAGCGGTGGCAGGTGTCGCGGTTTGTCCAGCCGCCCTGATCGGCAAGGGCCGAGGGCATTTCCCAGTGGTAAAGGGTTTGAAAGGGCTTGAGGCCACGTTCCAGCATGCCGTCGACCAGACGATCATAAAATTCAATGCCTTGTGGGTTGATCTTCACACCATCGGGCATGACGCGGGCCCATGAGGTGGAAAAGCGGTAGGCATCCATCCCGGCGTTTTTCAGCAAATCAAGGTCGGCGGGCCATTGGTGGTAATGGTCGCAGGCGATGGCGCCGTCTTCGGCGCGGATGACGTTGCCGGGGGCCTTTGCGAAGGTATCCCAGTGGCAAGGGCCTGCGCCGCCAAAGGAGGAGCCTTCGATCTGATAGGCAGCGGTGGCGGCCCCGAACAGGAAACCTTCGGGGAATGAGGCGCGCGCAAGGGTCATTACTGGACTTTCGGCAGGGTATGGGCGGGGGCGGGGCCGGTGGATTGGCCGATGATCAGGTCAGCCTCAAGCAGGCGTTCACGCGGGCCGGGGGAGGGATCATTGATCAGGGTGATGAGCATTTCGGCGGCCAGACGGCCAGCCTCGCGCACAGAGGATCGGGTGGCGGTGAAGATGGGCACATCGTTGCCGTTGGGCAGGTAGCTGAGTTCATCATCATGGATGATGATCGAGATATCGCGGCCAATTGTCAGGCCCGCCTGTTCAACGGCGCGGCGCACGCCCATGCCAGAGATCATGGAAGACACAAGGAAAGCAGTGGGCGGATGGGGCAGGGCAAGCATGGTCTGTGCGGCGGAATATCCGGCATTTTCAGTCATTTCAGCGGAAAACATCAGGCTGGAATCGGGGGCGATGCCGCGGGTGGTGAGGGCCTCAAGATAGCCGTTGCGGCGGCGGACGGCGAAATCCATGAATTCAAGGCCGTTCACAAAGCCGATGCGGCGATGGCCAAGATCAAGCAGGAATTCGGTGGCGCGCAGAAAGGCGCGGCGGTTGTTCACATCCAGCCAGGAATAGGGGACGGACGTACCGGTGGCGCGGCCATGGACGACGAAGGGCATGCCGATTTCGGTCAGCATGGCAATGCGGGGGTCATTCAGGCGGGGAGCGTGGACAATGACGCCATCGACCGAGCCGCGCGATTTGAGCTGGCGGTAGGTGCGGTCCTCGTCTTCGTCGGCGACGATGGACAAAAGCATGTCATAGCCCTGACGCGAATAGGCCTCACCAGCGCCGGCGATGAAATCGGCAAAGACGGGGTTCACGATTTCATGGCGGGTGGCAATTGGGATGACGTGGCCAACGGCCAGCGCGCGACCGGTGGCAAGACGGATGGCGCGGGTGTTCGGGGCGTAGTTGTACCGCTGGGCGGCGGCGATGACCCGTTCACGCGTTTCGGCATTGACCTCGGGATAGCCGTTGAGCGCGCGCGAGACGGTTGTAGGCGAAAGCCCGAGTTTGGTGGCAAGTTCTTTGAGGTTCATGTCACACGCGGCGGGTCTGGATGGTATCCAAAACGGTTTCAATTGGCGCGACACTAACCACACTGACATGTCAGGTCAAAGCCCTTACTGACGCCGAAATCTTCTTTTCGCCGCCAGAAAGGGCAGCGCGGCGGCCTTTTGCCACAGTCTGCAGCAGTTTGCGTTGACAGGCAGGTGGCGTTGCGCGAGTGTCCGGCATCCAAAGCGGTTTGGAAGTGATTCTGAACGCGGATGCAAACGGCCCCGTCAGATGGGCGGGGGAACCTGGGAGGAAGACATGAAATCCATTATATTCGCAAGCGCCTCGGCGCTGGCGTTGACGGCTGGTGCGGGCTTTGCCCAAGACCTGAAGTTCCCGATCGGTGAAGGCGCGTTCAACTGGCAGTCGCTGGCTGACTTTGACGCCAAGTACAACCTTGATGGCCAGAAGATCACCGTTCTGGGCCCATGGCTGGGGCCCGACCAGGAACTGGTCAGCACGGTGATTGCGTATTTTGAGCAGGCCACGGGCGCGGATGTGGAATACATCGGTGCAGAAGGCTTTGAGCAGCAGGTCGTGATCGACGCCGAAGCAGGCAGCCCGCCAGACGTTGGCGTGTTCCCGCAGCCGGGCCTTCTGATGGGCATGGCGGCCAAGGGCCAGGTTCTGCCAATGACGCAGGAAGTGGTTGACTGGACGAAGGAAAACTATGCCGCGGGCCAGTCCTGGGTGGACCTGGTGTCGAATGACACGGGCACCTACGGGTTCTTCTACAAGGTCGATGTGAAATCATTGGTCTGGTACAGCCCTGAGAACTTTGAAGATGCTGGCTATGCAGTGCCCGCATCCATGGAAGAGCTGAAGGCGCTGACCGATCAGATCGTGGCCGACGGTGGCACGCCATGGTGCATTGGTCTGGGTTCAGGCGGTGCAACGGGCTGGCCGGCAACGGACTGGGTCGAAGACATGATGCTGCGCACGACCACGCCGGAAAACTATGACAAGTGGGTGTCGAACGAAATGCCGTTCAACGACCCGATCGTTGTGGCTGCGATTGAAGAGTTCGGCGCGTTCGCACGCAATGACGCCTATGTTGCCGGTGGTGCCGGTGCCGTGGCATCAACCGACTTCCGCGACAGCCCAAAGGGTTTGTTCACCTCGCCGCCGCAGTGCTACATGCACCGTCAGGCATCGTTCATCCCATCCTTCTTCCCAGAAGGCACGGTGATTGGTGAGGACGCAGACTTCTTCTACTTCCCGGCTTATGCTGACAAAGACCTTGGCGCACCGGTTCTGGGTGCTGGCACGGTGTTCGGCCTGATGAAGGAATCAGAAGCTGGCCGCGCGTTCATTGAATACCTGTCGACGCCGATTGCGCATGAAATCTGGATGGCGCAGACGGGCTTCCTGACGCCGCACAAGGGCGTGAACGTTGACCTGTATGGCGACCCGACGCTGAAGAAGATGGGCGACA
>JBJOQW010000122.1:0-26150 GCA_046049665.1 Pseudomonadota bacterium
AGTGCATGCTTGCCTTTGAAACCCGCCTGATGTGGCATGCAGTGCGTGGTCCATCGGTTGTGTTGGTCACATCGGCATTGTTTCGAGCAAAGGGCGACTGGGCATCGCAACGCCACCTCTATGCCCGCGCCTCACCATGCGGGCGCGCCTGTCGCGCCTTCCAAGGGGCTGGGGTGCTGTGCAGATTTGTCAGGGGCCAAACTGCCAGGTTCTTTAGTCCGGCTTCGCGGCCCGGCAATTGCACCCAGCAAACTCCGCTCGCCCTCCCATTCCCTCTGTCAGCAGGGGCAGGTTCCAGGGATATGCAAAGCCATCTCATCCCATCCCGCACCCGATTCGTGCGGCATGGTTAACAGTCATTTCCCCCAACGCGCGTAGAGACGGAAAGAAGACGCAAGAAAGACGCCTTCAAGACAGTATCCTTGCGGCCCCCATCGCCAATTAACGCAGCGTTCGCAAACACTTACGCCCCATCTTTCACCTCCCCCTTCGCAATCACCCCCATACGCATTATCTCTCCCTCATGACCCCGCTCCCCCCCACCCTTTCCGCATGGCTCGCCACCAAAGGCTGGTCCCTCCACCCGCACCAATTGTCCATGCTTTCCCGCGGGTTAGACCCCGCCACCCTCCTCATCGCCCCCACCGGTGGCGGCAAAACCCTTGCCGGGTTTCTGCCCACCCTGGCCGAGCTTGGCCCAACCCCGCCCCCCGGCCTGCACACCATTTACATCAGCCCGCTGAAGGCCCTCGCCGCCGATATCCGCCGCAACCTGCGCACCCCCATCGAAGGCGCCGCCCTCAACATCCGCGTCGAAGACCGCACCGGTGATACCACCTACACCCAGCGCCGCCGTCAGCGCGCCGACCCCCCGCATATCCTGCTGACCACCCCGGAATCCCTTGCGCTCCTGCTGTCCTACGAAGACGCCCCCCGCATTTTCGCAGGCATCCAACGTGTGATCGTCGACGAAATCCACGCGCTGGCCGAATCCAAACGCGGCGATCAGCTCATGCTCAACATCGCCCGCCTTGCCACCCTTTCCCCAACCCTCCGCCGCGTCGGCCTGTCTGCCACGGTTGAGGCCCCCCCCGCCCTGGCCCGCTTCCTTGGCCCCGCCACCCAAATCCTGCAAGCTGACCCCGGCCCCGACCCCGATATCCAGATGCTGCTGACCGAAGCCCCCCCGCCATGGGCCGGTGGTGGCGGCCGCTATGCCATTCCTGCCGTTCTGAACCTTGTCAAACAGCACAAGACCACCCTGATCTTCCACAACACCCGCGCCCAGGCCGAGCTGTTTTTCCATGACCTCTGGCTTGCCAATACCGATGATCTGCCCATCGGCATCCACCACGGCAGCCTTGCCCGCGAACAGCGCGAACGCGTTGAGGCCGCCATGGTTGCAGGTGCCCTGCGCGCCATTGTCTGCACCGGTTCGCTTGACCTTGGCATCGACTGGGGCGATGTCGATCTGGTCATTCAGGTGGGTGCCCCAAAGAACGTCAAACGCCTTGTCCAGCGCATCGGCCGCGCCAACCACCGCTACAACGCCCCCTCCAAGGCCTTGATCGTGCCCGCAAATCGCTTCGAGGTGGTGGAATGCCAAGCCGCCCTGCAGGCTGTGCGCGACCATGATCTGGATGGTGAACCCCGTGGTCCCGGCCCGCGTGACGTGCTGTGCCAGCACATCCTTGCCACCGCCTGCGCTGACCCGTTTGATGCCGACCAACTCTTCGCAGAAGTCACCACCGCCGGTCCCTATGCTACCCTGACGCGCCCGCAATTCGATGATTGCCTCGATTTCGTGGCCACCGGTGGCTATGCCCTGCGCGCCTATGATCGCTGGCAACGCCTGATGGTGCGCGCGGGCAAATACACCCTGCGTGACCCCCGCGCGAGCGCCGTCATCCGCCAGAACCTTGGCACCATCATTGATATCGAAACCCTCAAGGTCCGCCTGCGCGGCCGCATGGGCGGCATGCCCCTGGGTGAGGTCGAAGAGGCCTTCGCCGCCACCCTCACCCCCGGCGACACCTTCCTGATCGGCGGTGAGGTTGTGCGCTACGAAGGCTTGCGCGAGATGACGGTTGAGGTCAGCCGCACCCCCGGACGTGACCCCAAGGTTGCCACCTTCAACGGCACCAAATTCGCCACCTCCACCCTGCTGACCCATCGCATCATGCAGATGTTCCAGCAGGATGATTGGCCCGATCTGCCCGCCCACACCGCCCATTGGCTGGCCCTGCAACGGCAGGTCTCGCGCCTGCCCGAACCCGGCCGCCTGCTGGTGGAATCCTTCCCCCATGACGGGCGCGAACATCTGTGCATCTACGGCTTTGCTGGCCGCAACGCCCAGCAAACCCTTGGCTTGCTCTTGACCAAACAGATGGAAGAGGCAGGCCTTGCCCCGCTTGGCTTTGTCTGCACCGACTATGCCACGCTGATCTGGGGGCTGGACGCTGTGCATGACCCCCTGCCACTCTTCGATATTGACCGCATGCGCGCAGGGCTGGAAGGCTGGTTGGCGGGCAACATGGTGATGAAGCGCACCTTCCGGGGTGCGGCCATCATTGCGGGCCTGATCGAACGCAGCCACCAAGGGCGGCGCAAGTCTGGCCGGCAGGCAACGTTCAGTTCAGACATTCTTTACGATACTCTGCTGAAATACGACCCAAACCACCTCATGCTGCAAATCACGCGGGAAGAGGCGGACAGGGGCCTGATCGACTTTGGCCGGATTGAAGAAATGTTTGCGCGCGTTGCGGGCCGGATCGATTGTGTGCGGCTGGACCGCGTCACACCACTCGCTGCACCCCTGTTCCTTGAACCGGGCCGCATCCCGGTAAAAGGCGAAGGGCGCGAGCGGATGCTGGCCGATGCTGCCGAACGGCTGATGTCAGCGGCTGGGCTTGCCTAAGGCGTACCCGCGCGGCTAGAACAAGCCATGAACGGATATGCCTTTTCCTTTGCGGGTCTTGCCCTTGTCGCCTTGCCATCCGGTGCCCTGTTCTGGCCCGATGAGCGGACGCTGATCGTCAGCGACCTGCACCTTGGCAAATCCGAACGCATGGCGCGGCGTGGCGGGGCGCTCCTGCCCCCCTACGAGTCGCGTGAAACGCTGACGCGCCTGTCGGATGATCTGGGTCGCACAGGGGCCAAGTCCCTGATTGCGTTGGGGGATTCGTTTGATGATCTGACTGCCGCGCAGTCACTGGATGACACAGACCAGATGCTGCTCGCCCGTCTGATGGCGGGCCGGGCCTGGACTTGGGTCGAAGGCAACCATGATGCCGGAAGCCACACCTATGGCGGTAGCCACATGGCCGAAGCCCGCCTTGGGCCACTGGCCTGCCGCCATATAGCAAGTGCGGAAACGCCCGAAATATCAGGCCATTATCACCCCAAGGCGCGGCTTGGCGGCACCGCCCGCCCCTGTTTTCTGCTCGACGCGCAGCGCATCATCATGCCCGCCTATGGCGCCTACACAGGTGGGCTGTGGACTGACGCGCCCGCCTTGACCAACCTGATGCAGCCCACCGCAATTGCCATTCTGACCGGCTCGCGCGCTATCCCGTGCCCGATGCCAAGGTAGGGTGCGCTACAGCGCACCACCCCTTGCCGTTACGCCGTCAGCCCCTTCGGCTCTGCCAGCCCATGCGCACGGCAGCAGGCCGTCACTGTATTCGCCAGCAGACATGCAATCGTCATCGGCCCAACGCCCCCCGGCACAGGCGTGATCGCCCCGGCCACAGCCGCGGCTGACGCGTAGTCCACATCGCCCACCAGCTTGGTCTTGCCATCGCGTTCAATGCGGTTGATCCCCACATCAATCACTGTCGCCCCCGGTTTGACGTGATCGCCCGTAATCATCTCCGGCCGCCCCACCGCCGCCACAAGGATATCCGCCCCCCGGCACACCGCCGCCAGATCCTTGGTCCGGCTATGCGCAATCGTCACCGTGCAACTGTCGCCCAACAGCAGTTGCGCCATCGGCTTGCCCACAATGTTCGACCGCCCCACCACAACCGCATTCAGCCCCGCCAGACTACCATGATGATCGCGCAGCATCATCAGGCAGCCCAGGGGTGTGCAGGGCACCATGCTTTTCTGCCCCGTGCCCAACAGACCAACGTTCGATATGTGAAAGCCGTCCACGTCCTTTGCCGGGTTGATCCGGTTGATCACCAGTTCCGAATTCAGATGCGCAGGCAGCGGCAATTGCACCAGAATTCCGTGCACTTTCGGATCAGCATTCAACGTATCAATCAGCGCCAGCAGCACATCTTCCGCCGTATCCGCCGCCAGCCGATGTTCGAAAGATGCCATTCCCACTTCAACCGTGCTGGCGTGCTTGTTCTTGACATAAACCTGCGATGCCGGATCCTCGCCCACCAGCACCACTGCCAACCCCGGCTGGATGCCGTTCTCATCGCGCAGACGCGCCACATGCTCCGCTACCTGCGCACGCACCCGCGCCGCAAAGGCCTTGCCGTCAATCACCACCGCCATGCTCTTATCCCTTCCGCAAACTATCCGGCCCCAGCTTGCTTTCCTCGCGCGCAATCGACCAGTCGATCAGCCGCCGCCACAGCTTTTCCACAAGCTCCGGCGGCAGCCCGTACACTTCTGCATGGCGGCGCACATTGCCGACCACCTCTTCCACGCGCGACCCGATCCTTGCGGGCAGGTCCTCGCTTGCCTTGATCTCGGCCGCCCGGTCAATATAGCCCGCCCGCAGCGCGAACAGGCGAACAAGGTCCTCGTCCAGCCTGTCAATCTCGGCCCGGATATCGGCCATGGTTGTGCAATCCGCAGGCGTCTTCATGCGTCTCTCCGCTCTGGTGACAGACACCAGATAGGCGATGATGCCGCCTTAGAACAGCCCTTCGACATGGCCCAGATCATTCAGCCGGATCACTTCGGCTGACGGCACCTTGGGCAGGCCCGGCATTGTCATGATCTCACCACAGATCGCCACGATGAACCCTGCACCCGCTGACAGGCGCACTTCACGCACGGGCACCGAATGGCCCGTCGGTGCACCGCGCACCGATGGGTCCGTCGTGAAGGAATACTGTGTTTTCGCCACACAGATCGGCAGGTGGCCATAGCCCGCCGCCTCCCACGTTTTCAGCTGATCGCGGATCGACTTGTCGGCAATCACCTCATCCGCATGGTAGATGCGCTTGGCAATCGTTTCGATCTTGGCAAACAGCGGCATGTCATCCGGGTAAAGCGGTGCAAAGTTTGACGGGCCTTCCGCCAAGGCAACCACCTTGTGCGCCAGTTCTTCAATCCCTGCAGACCCATGCGCCCAGTGCTTGCACAGAATGGCCTCGGCCCCCTGTTCAGCCACATAGGCCTTGACCGCCGCCACTTCGGCATCGGTGTCACTGTAGAAATGGTTGATCGCCACAACCACCGGCACGCCAAAGCCTTTGACGTTCGCAATGTGCCGCCCAAGGTTCGGGCAGCCCTTCTGCACGGCCTCCACGTTCTCGGCCCCAAGGTCCGCCTTGGCCACGCCGCCATTCATCTTCATCGCGCGCACTGTGGCCACGATCACCGCCGCCGAAGGCTTCAGCCCCGCCTTGCGGCACTTGATGTCAAAGAACTTTTCGGCCCCAAGGTCAGCCCCGAACCCGGCCTCCGTCACCACATAATCGCCCAGCTTCAGCGCCGTCTTGGTTGCAATGACCGAGTTGCAGCCATGCGCGATGTTGGCAAACGGCCCGCCATGTACGAAGGCCGGGTTGTTTTCCAGCGTCTGCACAAGGTTGGGCTGCATCGCGTCTTTCAACAGCACAGTCATTGCGCCATCAGCCTTGATGTCGCGGGCATAGACCGGCTTTTTCTCACGTGTGTAGGCGACAACGATATCACCCAGCCGCTTTTGCAGGTCTTCAAGGTCGTTCGACAGGCACAGGATCGCCATCACTTCGGATGCCACCGTAATGTCAAAGCCCGTCTGGCGCGGGAAGCCGTTCGACACGCCGCCAAGGCTGACCACGATATCGCGCAGGGCGCGGTCGTTCATGTCCATCACCCGGCGCCAGACGATGCGGCGTTCGTCGATGTCCAGCGAGTTGCCCCAGTAGATGTGGTTATCAATCATCGCCGACAGCAGGTTGTGCGCAGATGTGATCGCGTGGAAGTCACCCGTGAAATGCAGGTTCATTTCTTCCATCGGCACGACCTGAGCGTAACCACCACCTGCCGCCCCGCCCTTCATGCCGAAGTTCGGGCCAAGGCTGGCTTCGCGGATGCAGACCACGGCCTTTTTGCCGATGCGGTTCAGACCGTCACCCAGACCCACCGTCGTGGTGGTCTTGCCTTCGCCTGCTGGCGTAGGGTTGATCGCGGTGACAAGGATCAGCTTGCCGTCCTTCTTGCCCGCCAGCCCCTTGATGAACTCTTGCCCGATCTTGGCTTTGTCGTGGCCGTAGGGCAGCAAATGCTCGGACGGGATGCCCAGCTTTGCGCCAATCTCCATGATCGGCTTTTTCTTTGCTTCGCGGGCGATTTCGATATCGGTCTTGACGGCCATGGCGCGGGACTCCGAAAGGGTGTTTCCGCCGTGATACCGATGGAATGCAAAAGCCCAAGTGGGGATTGCGACGGGAATCCGGCGAAAACCGCCTTGCTGCGTTTCCGATGGGAAACGCGCGGTCACGGGCAGAACATCAGCCGGGCGAAGGCGCCCAGGCGCGCTGCGCAGGAATGTGCAAGGACAGAACATCACCCACGTGCAATGTGCCCATCCGTTCCACCCAGGCCGTGACCCCACGCTTGCCCTTGGCGGCATCCTTGAAGGCGCGGCCCTGCCCGCCTGTTGCCTTGGCCATCGTCACGGCAGGCTCCTGACAGGGCAGGTTCTCCATATCCACCACCAATGTCACCCCATCAGGGCCCTGCAGGCGGCTGGATGGCGGCAAGTGGGTAAGATCGGGGATGCCGTCGATCACGACGCTGGCCCCCACCCAGGCCGGATCAATCTGCTCCATACCCAGCTTGGCCGCGACTTCCGCCATTTCCTCGGCTGACACCACGCACAACTGCCGCACATTGCGGATGGTCGTGCCGCGCGGATGCTGTTTCAGCACGCGGCTGCAGGAAGGCCGCGTCAACCCAGCATGAATCTCATCCGCAAAGCCTGCAAAGGTCAGCGGCATCTCTGTCACCGCCTCGCTGAAAATCTCCAGCTTTTCTACCGGTCGCCGCTGCACGCCCAACCAAGTAATACGTCCAGAAAACGTGGTCGGGATCAGGGCAGGCATCAGTGGCGCTCCGTCACGGTTCACAATGAAAAGCCCCGAAAGCAACAGGCTCTCGGGGCTTTTGTCTGTTCAGGCAAACACCTCAGGCAATCGGTTCCGGCTCGGCATCGCCAGCTTTCGGCGCACGCGGTTTGCGTGTCTTGGGGATGGCCGCCACGCTGGAACCACCACCTGAAGGCGGTGTTGCCGCATCATCATCGCCACCCAACGCCTCGCCCCGCACGACCTTCTGGATTTCTTCACCCGTCAGGGTTTCGTATTCCAGCAGGCCTTTCGCCATGCGTTCGAACTCGTCCGATTTTTCAATCAGGATACGCCGCGCCGTTTCATAGCCTTCGTCGATCAGCTTTTTCACTTCGGCCTCGATCAGGTTCTTCGTATCGGCCGATACGCTGAACCCTGCCGTGCCGCCGGTGTAGCCTTCGTGCGCTTCGGCATAGTCAATATTGCCCACCGCATCCGACATGCCCCACCGCATCACCATCGCCCGCGCCAGTGCGCTGGCCTGCTGAATATCACCCGCCGGGCCAGAGGAAACGCCCTCTTCACCGTACTTGATGATCTCGGCTGCCTTGCCTGCCATGGTCATCGCGATCTTCTGTTTGGCCTCGTCCTTGTGCATGTTCAGACGGTCCATTTCCGGCAGACTGACAACCATGCCCAAGGCACCACCGCGCGGAATGATCGTGGCCTTGTAGACCGGGTCACACTTCGGCAGGTTGATACCCACAATCGCGTGGCCCGCCTCATGGTATGCCGTCTTTTCCTTTTGGTCTGCCGTCAGCACCATCGACCGGCGTTCCGCGCCCATCATGACCTTGTCCTTGGCCTGCTCGAAGTCCGTCATCGTCACGAACCGCCGCCCCACGCGCGCCGCCATCAGCGCCGCCTCGTTCACAAGGTTCATCAGGTCAGCACCGCTGAAACCGGGGCTGCCTCGTGCGATCGTGCGCAGGTCAACATCCGGGCCCAAAGGCACTTTGCGTGCATGCACCGTCAGGATCTTTTCACGCCCTTTGATATCGGGGTTCGGCACAGTGATCTGGCGGTCAAAACGGCCCGGGCGCAACAGCGCCGGATCAAGCACATCCTTGCGGTTTGTCGCCGCCACGATGATCACGCCTTCATTCGCCTCGAACCCGTCCATTTCCACCAGAAGCTGGTTCAACGTTTGTTCGCGTTCATCATTTCCGCCGCCCATGCCAACGCCACGCGCGCGGCCCACAGCGTCAATCTCGTCAATGAACACGATGCACGGCGCGTTCTTCTTGGCCTGCTCGAACATGTCGCGCACGCGGCTTGCACCTACGCCCACGAACATTTCCACAAAGTCAGAGCCGCTGATCGTAAAGAACGGCACACCCGCCTCGCCCGCAATCGCGCGCGCCAGCAGGGTTTTCCCTGTGCCCGGAGGGCCTACAAGCAAGGCGCCTTTCGGAATCTTGCCGCCAAGACGGCTGAACTTCTGCGGGTTGCGCAGGAATTCAACGATTTCCTCAAGCTCTTCCTTGGCCTCATCAATGCCTGCCACGTCATCAAACGTTACACGGCCCTGCTTTTCGGTCAAAAGCTTGGCGCGGGATTTGCCAAAGCCCATGGCCCCGCCTTTGCCCCCGCCCTGCATCCGGTTCATGAAGAAAATCCAGATGCCGATCAGCACAAGGAACGGCAACCACAGCGAAATCAGTGACATGAACCCTGATTGCTGCTGGCTTTTCGCCTCAACCTCAACGCCCTTGGCGATCAGGCGGTCGGCAAGCTCGCTTGACACGTCCTGCCCGGCGGGCAGAATGACGGTGTAGCGCGAGTTGTCCTTGGCGGTGACTGTGACGCGCTCTCCATCAATACTGACGGCGGCAATCTTGTCGGCCTCGACCTGTTCGATGAAATCGGAATAGGTGACTGGCTGCGAAGATTGCGGGCCCTGACCACCTGAAAACAGATTGAACAGGGCCAGAACCAGCAGGAACAGTACCACCCAAGTCGCGATATTTCGTGCATTGCCCACGAAAGCTCTCCCATACATGCAGAACGGCGCAGATGGCACCGACGCTTGACACCTAAGATAGACAGATTACCGCCCGGTTCAATGCGATAACAGAAATGAGACAAAGTGAGGCCGCAAGGTTGCAGTCCAGCCTTGTGCAAAACCCGCCAATGGCGCCGCAATCAGCACATCACCTCGCCAGATGGCAGGCGAGACCACCAGCGCATCACGGGGGATGCCTGTTGCGCGCCAGTCGGGGCATGCGCGGATGCCATCGCCAAGCGCGCGGATGGTCAGACCGGGCGCGTGTGGGCCGTCAAGATGCCAGCGGTTGTCCCACGGGGCGGTGGTGGGCACCTCGATCTTTGAGGCAGCCTTCGCTTCACGGGCAATGCGAATAATCTTACCATCTGATTGGAAACGGCAGCCGTTCAGGGTAGCGTCCCAACCGGCGCGCATGTATTGCCCAAGGTTGTCCTGTTTGGTCATGCGCGGTGGATATTCGTCATGCGAAAACCAGGCGATGGCCGCCTGCAAAAATCGCCGCTGCACTTCGCGTGGCATTGCACGAAACTCCGCATAGCTGATCTGCAACGCACCTGCAGTTTCGGTCACATGCGCAGCGACCACTGCCTGAAGCGTTTCTTGCAGCGCGTCACGCACCATTGAAAGATGGTTGATGGTCGTTTTCAGGCTTTTGATCGTTATCCCCAAGGGCGCAAGTGCAACAAGGGCTTTTCTCGCCTTGATCCGTGTAAATGCCTCGTCATCGTTAGTTGGGTCATCTACCCATTGCACACCATGACGCCGCAAGTAGCTGCGCAATTCTGCCCGGCTGTGGTTCAGCAATGGGCGATCCCATTGGATGCCATGATCCCGCCAACGAAAGCGCATGCCCGCCAAGCCGTCTAGCCCGGATGATCGCGCAAGCCCCATCAGAAACGTTTCCGCCCTGTCGTCGGCTGTGTGCCCGATGGCCACATGCATGATATTTTGCTGCTGAGCCCATTCACTGATCAGGCGCATCCGCGCCTTGCGCGCCACATCCATCACGTTACCAGAAATCGCGCCATGGTCCCAGATTAGCGTTGTATGCAGAATACCGAGGCCCGCGCAGAAATCAGCCACGCCCTGTGCCTCGGTAGCAGAAGCATCGCGCAACCCATGGTCAACTGTCACCGCCTGCACCTGCCAACCCGCATGCGGTGCGGCCCGGTGCAGCAAATGCAAAAGGGCGATGGAATCGCCACCGCCCGACACTGCTACCCCGATACGCTTTGGTTCAAGCGGCAGAAAGGCAAACTGCGCAGCCAGCAGCAGATCGGCATCCTTGCCCCGATCCAGTGGCCAGCCGTCGGTTACTGACACCCCAGCCCCTGCATCGACACCTGTGCATTCGTGGCATCAATGCTGCCCGGAAAGCGCACGCCTACTTCGGCCAGCGTCACGCAGGCATCCTGTTGCTGGCCAAGCGCGCCCAGGCCCTGACCCAGTTTCAGTAAAGCCTCGCCCGCAAGCGCGCCGTCAGGCGCACCCGAAAATGCATCAAGATAGGACCGTGCCGCATTCGCCGTGTCGCCCGCACTGTTTAACGCATCACCCCGGCGCAGCTGCGCGCGTTGGGTCAGGGGGCTGCCCGGGTAGGATTGGGTAAAGGTCGCAAAGAGCGCTGCAGCCCCTTGAAAGTCACCGGAAGCGAGCACCCCCTCGGCCCGGTCAAAATCTGCCTGTTCACCAATCGCAAGCTCTGCGCCGCCTGCATCCGCAACCGGTTCGGTCGCAGCAGCCACAGGTGCCGGTGCATCACCGCCCAGCGTCAGTTCCGGCAATGCCAGCACATCGCAGCCTTCTTCCATCTCGCACAGCCGGAATTGCAGGTCTTCCAGCTGTGCCGTCCCTTCCTGCACCACACGGTTCAGGCGCAATTGCACCTGTTCGGTCTGGCCGTTCAGGCGCGCAAGCTCGGCCTCAATGGCGTCCAGCCGTTGCAGCGCATCCCCGCCCGCAGCACCCGAGCCTGCCGCCCCTGTGGTGACAAGCTCGGATTTCAGCGCGTTGAACTGCGCCGCAAGGGCTGCGATCTGCGCCTTGATGTCGGCCAGCGTTTCCGGGCTGCCCTGCGCAAAGGCCGGGGCAGACAGGCAAAGGGCCGTGGAAACAACCAGCCAACGCAACATCAGATCAGGCCCCCGAACCCAAAGACAACACCGTCACTGCCCGGCGGTTGCGCGAAAAGCAGGATTCGTCTGAGCAAACTTCAACCGGGCGTTCCTTGCCATAGGAAACCGTCCGCATGCGGGCTGCAGACACACCCTGCGAGATCAGGAAGTCCTGCACGGCACTGGCGCGCCGCGCACCAAGGGCAAGGTTGTATTCGCGCGTGCCCTGCTCATCGGCGTGGCCTTCGATGATGATGGCGTAATCGCTGTTGGTGTTCAGCCATTGTGCCTGCCCCGCCAGCGTCTGACGTGCCGCATCAGACAGCGTTGACTGGTCCACGGCAAACAGCACGCGGTCACCGACGGTCTGGTTGAAATAGGCGACCGAGCGCGGATCGGACGCATCGCCCAGGCCACCCGTCTGGATGCCACCAGCACCGCCCAGCCCATCACCGGGGCCAGCAGCGCCATAGCGATCCGGGCTTTTGCACGCGGCCAGCCCAAGGGCCGTCATCAGGATCAGGGCTTTCGTCATATACGCCATTCTTGTCTTCCTTTTTTGGGTCGTGCTCGATTTTGCGGCACCATATCAGGTTTTTCAGGCCCTGTGAATCAGGGCAGAAGCGGGCTCCACGCGGGGTCTGAGGCAGGTCCATTGGTTGGCACCTGCCGCAGGTTGCGCCCCGAAATATCCACGCTGAACAGCGCCGGCTGGCCATCTGCGCCCGCACCCTGCCGCGTGAACATGATCACACGCCCATTGGGCGACCATGTCGGGCCTTCATCCAGATAAGACCCCGTCAGCAGCCCTTCGCCACTGCCATCCGTGCGCATCACACCAATGTGGAAACGCCCTGCGTTCTGCTTGGTAAAGGCGATCAGGTCACCACGCGGCGACCAAACCGGCGTGCCGTAACGCCCTTCGCCGCCCGAAATGCGCTGCGCATCGCCGCCATTGGCCGACATGATATACAGCTGCTGGTTACCCGACCGGTCACTTTCAAACACGATCTGGCTGCCATCCGGGCTGAAGCTGGGTGCCGTTTCAATCGACGGCGCATTGGTCAGCTGGTTCAACTGGCCCGACCCCACGTCAACGGTGTAAATGTCCGTATTCCCGCCACGTTCCAGGCTGAACACAACCGTGCGGCCATTTGGCGAAAAGCGTGGGGCAAAGGTCATCGTGCCGGGCTGTTCGCCAAGGCTGCGGATGCCAAGGGTTGCCACATCCATGATGTAGATCGCCGGGAACCCTGACTGATACGAGGTGAACAGGATGCTGTCACCCGCAGGCGAAAAGCGCGGGGCCAGCACGATGGAACTGCTATCGGTCAGATAGGCCACATTCGCGCCGTCATAATCCATCACAGCAAGGCGCTTCAGGCGGTTATCCTTGGGGCCCGACTCTTCGACAAACACAACGCGTGTGTCGAAATAGCCCGTCTCACCCGTCACCCGGCTGTAAACCGCATCCGCCACCTTATGCGCCATACGCCGCCAGCCGCCCGTCGTGCCCACAAACTGCAACCCGTCGCCGTAGGGTTCACCCGATGCCACATCGAACAGGCGGAACTTGACCACCACCTGATTGCCAGATGCCGCGACCGACCCCGTGATCAGGATCGTGGCATTGATCGCCTGCCAGTCGTTATAGGCCACCGGCGCGTCAAAGCTGCTGACCGTGCTGATGAACGCATCTGATCCGATTTCGCGGAACAGGCCCGAATTCGTCAGGTCTGATGCCACCACCCGCGTGATATCCGCCGCCAGCTGCCCGGCATCGCCATTTTCCGCAATGAACTGCGGCAATGCGAATGGCATGGGCGAGACGTTGGGATCCGTCAGCACGATCCTTGGCCGGTCCTGCGCCTGTGCAGCCGGGATCAGCGGGGCGAATGACAGGGCCATGGCCGCCATCAGGGTAAGGGTTTTGAACAAGCTCATGGGACGGTCCTTCTTACGCGAGGGCTTATGACTGCTTTTTGGTTCAGTGAGGGGTGCGCGGCCCTGATGGCAACGCTTTGGCGGGCGCATGGGCGAAACATTGCTGATGTCATCGCAGTTGCGCCCCACGCGGATCGAACACAACTTCGATCTGCTTCCAGGTTTCAAACTTTTCAGGTGGCAGGCCCAGCCCATCACGCCCACAGTTACGCACCGCGGTAATCGCGGCACGGCGCGCTGTGCTGATGGCCTCGGCCGACTCGCCGCTGCTGTCGAGCAATTCCACATCAACAGGTCGGCTGTTCTGATCCAGCGTGATCAACAGCGTGATGGACACGTTCAGCGCCGCAGTGGAAGCCGCCCCCAGGTCCCAGCAGCGGTTGATCGTGTTCGCCAGCCCGTTCAGTTCGGCGGCATTCAGTGATTCACCCAAGGATCGTGTCGTCCCTCCGCCCTCGGTCGGTGGGTCGGTTGATTCTTCGGCAACCACTTCGCCCAGAATATCTGCCAACGGGTCGTCAGCGGGCTCTTCGGCGGCGGCGGTTGTCTCCTCGGGTGCCGGTTCTTCAGCTTCCTCCGGCTCTGCCGCCACTTGCCGCGGCCGCGCACGCGGGCGCGGGCTGGACGTGGGCGCCAGCACTTGTTCCACCACCTCTTCCGGCTGTTCTGGCACCAGTTCCGTTGCTGCTGCTTCGGGCGCCGCTTCCTCTTGTGGGGGCTGCTCTACCACTGGCGCGTCGGTCGGCACATCGCTGACTTCGGGCGTGGCCGTTTCGGACACTGCCACGTCGGGCGTTTCCTCAACCGGCACCTGACGAATAAGGTCAGACGGGCGCAGTCGTGGGCGCGCGTCGGCCAAGGGGTTGGGTACTGGCTGCGGATTGTCGGACGCAGGCAAGGGGGATGGCTCCGCAAATCCCGTCTCGCCTTCTGGCACCACTTCTGGCTCTGGTGGCACTTCTTCCACCACAGGCTCCGGCGGAGGTTCCTCCACAACCGGTTCCGGTGGTGGTTCTTCTACGACCGGTTCAGGCGGCGTTTCTTCGACCACGGGCTCTGGTGGCGGCTCTTCGACCGCAGGCTCGGGTGAAGTAGCTGCATTTGCCCGCGCTGCTGCCTGCAATGCCTCAAAATCTGCTGATGAAATGATCTCACCGCTGACGACTGACAATTCCTCGGGTGGTGGCGGCGAAAACAGGAAATCCCCCAGCAAAAGCCAGAGGATCAGGGCCGCATGGCCCGCACCCGAAATGATCTGCCCCGTATACATGCGCCCTATTCGTTCGCTGCATCCGCCCCAAGCGTCGGGCCAGCGGTATCTGTCACCAGCCCGATGTTCGTAAAGTTCGCCGCATTCAGCGCGCCCATCACCTGCGCCACCCGCTCATACGGGATTGCACCATCGGCCCGCAGGAAGATCTTGTCATCCTCACGCTCTGCCGCAATTGCCCGCAAGCGCGTGATGAATTCAGCCTCTGCAACTTCCGTTTCTTGAATCATCAGCCGGTTGTCCGCCGTCATCGTCACCGTCAGCGGTTCTTCTGATGGTTGCGGCAAGGCGCTGGCCGCCGTCTTTGGCAATTCAATCGGCACGCCGACCGTCAGAAGCGGTGCTGCCACCATGAAAATGATCAAAAGCACCAGCATCACATCCACAAAGGGCGTGATGTTGATATCGGCCATCGCGCGCGACCGCCGCCGCCCGCGCCCGCGCCGCCCACTGCTTCCGCCACTCTGAGCGACACCCGCACCCATCAGGCCGCATCCAGCTGGCGTGACAGGATGGTGGCGAATTCATCGGCAAAGGCCTCATACCCGCCAATGATCCGGTCACTGTCACTGTTCAGCTTGTTATAGGCCACCACCGCCGGAATAGCCGCCACAAGGCCGATGCCCGTGGCCATCAGCGCCTCGGCAATGCCCGGTGCCACCGTGGCAAGGTCTGTATTCTGCGTCGCCGCGATTTCCGTAAATGCGTGCATGATGCCGTAAACCGTGCCGAACAGCCCGATGAACGGGCTGGTTGAACCCACCGTCGCAAGAAAGCCCACACCATTGTTCAACCGCTCGCTTTCGCGCGCAATCGCCACGTCCATCGCCCGGTCGATCCGGCTTTGCGCCCCCGCAATCAGCCCTCCATCCTGCCGGTGGCTGCGCCGCCATTCCAGCATGCCAGCGGCAAAAATCTTTTCTGATGCCCCTTCCGGCTGCGCGCCGATCTTTTCGAACAGCTCATCCAGCGGCTCGCCCGACCAGAAGGCCCGGTCAAACACCTCGGCCTCGCGCTTGGATGCCCGGTACAGAATGTATTTCTGCACGATGATCGCCCATGACCAGAACGACATCACCAGCAACAGGATCATCACCAGTTTGACGGTGACAGTGGCCTGCAAGAACAGACCAAGCACGGAGAAATCAATCTCCCGCGCGACTGCAAGGGTTTCCGTTTCCATTCGCCTGCTCTTCTTTAATGGCGGTCTTTTGCCGCCGTTTATCCGATTCTACAGTGATTTGAAGGCAATTGCCAACACATCCCGTTGATCGCGCGCATTTCTGCCGCAGGGCAGCAATTATTCCCCCGAAAGGTGTTGGCGAAGCGCCGCAGGCAGACGCACCGGGCGGCCGTCCCGGCCAATCGCCACCAATGTCACCACACTGGCAAACAGCCGCTGGTCGCCACGCCATATGTCCTGCGTCAAGCTGATGCGCGCCCCGCCCAGTTCACCCAAGGCTGTGCGCACCTCCAGCACATCATCGAAATGCGCGGGCGCCAGATAGTCTGCCTCCACCCTGCGCACGGCAAAGACAATCCCTTCATCCGCCCGCAAGGCCACCTGATCTACACCGCAAGCCCGCACCCATTCCGTCCGCGCGCGTTCGATGAAGCGCAGGTAATTGGCGTAATACACGATCCCCGCAAGGTCCGTGTCCTCATAGTAAATACGGATCGGGTGGGTATGGGGCATCGCGTCAGATCAGCGGAACCAGCGGCACGCCGCATGCGGCCAAAGCCAGCAACATTCCTGTCAGCAGCATGTATTTCGTCATTGCCGTCCTCCCTGATTGACCCGCGCCGCCAGTCGCAACGCGTGGCTCGGGTCTTGCGCCATTGCTGGCATCACCCGGTCATAGGCTGCCCGGATCAGATCGCCAACCTCGGGCCGCAAGATTTCAAAGTCGCCTGCACGGGCCAACGGTGGCGCATCGGCAAAGGCCCGCTCAGCCCACAGCAAGATCACCTGCACCGCCTGGCTTAGCGCCAGCGTTTCGGCGGGCACTTCGGACAAATGTGCATCCATCCGCAAGAACACCACCGCCGCCTTGATTGCGCCGTCCGGATCAAAGCGGAAGACCCGATATTGGTTGGCCTCTGCCGCAGCCAGCCTGTCAAGCAGCGGATGCAGGCCCACGACAAGCTGATCAAGGTTCGGCACGCCGCGCAGATCATCCCAGTCGCGCACAAAGAACAGCATGAGGTTTGCACCCAGTTCCGGGTCCGTTTCCGCCATCTTGTGCCCGGCCAGCGTCACCACAGCCTCAACCGCGCCCTTGACCACGGCCAGCGTCGCATCATCCACACCAAATACCACGGGCACAATCGGCCGCCCCCAGCGGGCAAAAAGATAACTGCCATCAGGCCGCGTGAACAGTGCTGCAATCTCGTCCGCCGTCAATCCAGCCCCTCATCTTCGATGTTCAGAATGGTGCCGCAGGCCTTGCAATGCACTGCGTCATGGTCATGGCGTTTCAGCCCGCAGGTGGGGCATTTATGCTCGGCCTTGGCCGGGCGCAACACCACCTGCACCAGCCGCAAGAACAAAGAGATGCCAAAGATCATGATCGCCACGGACAACAGCTTGCCGCGGTTCCCCTCAAGGGTGATATCGCCAAAGCCGGTTGTCGACAGCGTGGTCACGGTGAAATACAGCGCATCGACATAGTTGGTGATCTTGGGGTTCGTGCCCGACTGCGTTTCATAGACCAGTGCGGTCATCACGAAGATGAACATGGCCAGATTGGCTGCTGCCCTGATCGTGTTTTCCCGCCGCGCAAAGCCCGGCACATCCTGCCGAAGCTGCCGTAGGGTTTGGGCCGAATGCATCACCCGGAACAGGCGCAACACCCGCAGAAACGCCAGCCCTTCGCCCCACAAGGGCGCCAGCAACGATACCACCACCGCCACATCCGCAAGCCCGTAAGGGTGGATCAGGTCGCGCAGGGGCCGGGGCGAAATCCACAGGCGCGCCAGCACATCGACCAGCATGATCACGCCAATGACCGTATCTATGCCTTCGGTATGCGCGCCGCGCGTGATGAACGACGTCACCACCAGAAAGCTGATCGTCACCAGATCAAACAGCAGCAAGCCATAGCGGAATCTGTCTGCCGCCTCGGACTGGCCTTCGTACAGGTTACGGATACGGTCTTTCAGGGTGGTGTCAGCCAAAACCTACTTGCCCCGCTTTTCACTATCGCTTTGCACCAATCCATAGCGCGCCACCAGCCGCCAGACATGCGCAGGCACCATGTTCTTGATGCGTGCCGGATGCGCGCGGCGCAGGTGCAGCACCGTTTCCACTGCCTTCATTTCCACCCGCGCCCGCGCAAACTCCAACCCCCTTGGCCCGATACGGGGTTGCAGAAAGCTGACTAGCGGCCGCAGCCAGTTTGGCATGCGGCGCAAGGGCATGCCACCCGCCGCGCGCGCCGTATTCTCCATGAAGCCCTTCACTGCACCCATGCGCTTGCCCTTGTCCGTCAACGGGGCCGTCACCAGCCGCTCCCCCAGCAAATCCAGCAGCTCTGCCCCCCGCGCATTGCGCGCAATCACCCACTGATCACCATCGCCGCCCATGTAACCCACCGTGATATCTGCCAGACGGTTCGTGTAATCCACGCAGGTCTTGCAGGTGAGGGGAAAGAAATCATCAGGCAAGCTGCTGATCGGCAGTTGCAGAAACGGGATCATTCGCGTCTTGCGCCCGTCATCAAAGCGCAACTCAACCCGGAAATCCGCACGGAATTCCAGATAGCTGATGGTTTCCGGCCTTGGGTCAAGCAGCCGCAGGAAGTGGTGAAAGTTCTCGGTCGTCGTATTGTCTGAACAGGGCGTGCCGATCACATACAACCGCTCTAGCCCCAACTGCGCCTCCAGCGCGCGCAAGGCGTAGACCTGACAGGGGATGCCAATCATCGCAATGCGTGTATGCCCCGCCGCCCGCGCCGGTTCCAACAGCGCCAGTGTCGGCGCATAGCCCATGCGCATGCCCCGCACCTGTGCCAGATCTTCGGCCCGCGTCACGATCACCGGCACCGGTTTCCAGCGGTCTGCGGGATCAGGTGCAACCGTCAGCACCGCCGTCACCGCACCGCTGTCCAGCAGGGCCGCGGCAATGGCCGTCGTGATGCCTGTCCACTGCGCGCCCGCAGCGGCAGGCGCAAGCCGCGCCCGCACCATACGCTCGGTCACACCGAAAAAGGCTTCATCCCCACGCGCCGGATCATGCACCCGCCCATGCGCTGCAGCCTCGAGCCGTGGGTAATCTGGCTGGATGAACTGGCAGGCCACACCGCAAGCCCGCCCATCGCCCATGCGTGACACGCCGCAATCGGTGCACAGGCCCGGTCGGGCCGTTCCATGCAGGACAGGGGTATGCAAAAGGGGCAACGACGTCATACCCGGACCTTACCGTCTCGGCGCGTCTTTGCCAGTGGAAACGCGCGTCCGCTGCCGCCTAAGGCTTGCCCTTGCAACTTAAGCGATTTTGGGCCATATAGCGCTGGCGATAGCACTAACCTCGACCTTCTGTTCCCTTGCGGCTTCAGTATGCGACCGTGACGTGACTGAGCCAAGCCACCGCATGCTGCGGGTGGCACACCAAGACAGGAGATATCACGATGGCCAATGGCACCGTGAAATGGTTCAACTCAACAAAAGGCTTCGGCTTTATCGCTCCAGCTAACGGCGGCAAGGACGTGTTCGTGCACATCTCCGCTATGGAACGTGCCGGCATCCGCGCGCTGCCCGATGGTCAGGCTGTGACCTTCGACATCGAAGCAGGCCGTGATGGCCGCGAGTCGGCGATCAACCTCGCACTGGCATAAGCCTTTCGGGTTATGAATTGAAACGGGGGTGGCCTGACGGCTGCCCCCGTTTTCTTTTGCGCTTTCATCACGATGACACAGTTTTGTGTGGACCATGTTTTCAGTGCAGGTCAACCTGCGTTCATGATCGCCAAGCAGATGCCCGAGTCGCATACCAACCGCATTGATCTGATCCGTCCCGATGCCCCGGACCTTGCGGCGCGCGGGCCCCATGCTGTAGGTGTGCGGACCCTGCATTTGCAAGATCAGGGACGCATCGATGTGTTGCGCATGACTGAACATGCAACACCGCTGTATGACCGCCCCCTGCCTTGCGAAATCTGGTATCCAACCGCGGCGGGCAGCGCCCAAGCTACGACTTATCACACGTTACTGCGTGACGGGCACCGACCGATTGCCTTGCAAGGCGCAGCTTGCCGCGATGCCGTGCAAGCCAGCGGCGATTTTCCCCTGGTCATTGTTTCCCATGGCTATCCTGGGAACCGTATGCTGATGTCGCACCTGGCCGAGAATTTGGCCTCAAAGGGTTATGTCGTGGTCAGTATAGATCACACCGACAGCACCTATGCCGATAAGGCAGCATTCGGTTCTACCCTGTATAACCGCCCGTTGGACACGGCCTTTGTGCTGGATGCGATGGCAGACCATGCCGACATCAGCCGCACGGCTATTATTGGCTATTCCATGGGTGGATATGGCGCGCTGATTTCGGGCGGGGCGGGTCTGGCCGAGGCCGCGATGGCCGAAGAGGTGGTGCCACCGCAAGGCATTTTGCGCCGGCATCTGACGCCAGCGGTTGATCCGCGCCTGAAGGCGATCATACCCATCGGCGCATGGGGCCGACAGCGGGGCGCTTGGGATGCGGCTGGCATGGCGGGTCTGCGCGTGCCTGCGCTGATCGTGGCGGGGTCGGCTGATGCCATATCGGGGTATGATGACGGCATGCGCCTGATCTTTTCGGAAAGCACGGGCTGCACGCGCCACCTGCTGACATATATCGACGCCGCCCACAATGCGGGCGCCCCCATTCCGGCCCCATGGGAGGCATGGGAACCTTCACCACATCTCGATTTCATGCCGTTTGATCATTATGCCGACGCGGTTTGGGACAGTGTGCGCATGAACAACATCCTGCAGCATTTTGTAACCGCATTCCTTGGCCTGCATCTTCGGGGTGACGCCGGATATGCTGCCTATCTGAACGAAGACTGGCTGGGTTTTGCGCCCGGCACCGCGCGCGGCCTTCGCCTTGAAACGCGCAGCAAAGGCGATTGAAAAACTGACCTTGTCAGACGATGCCGCACAGGCCACCCTGTTGCGATAAAATCAGGTTTCCGGAGACGGCAATGCAATTGCACAGACACGTGGCAAGCGTCGGATTGGTGGCATGGCTTACAAGCACAGCCGCCTACGCTCTGAGCGCAGATCAGCTTTGGCAAGATTGGCAGGCAAATGCTGCTGCCCTTGGCGCAACGCTGACGTCCGACCCGGCCACACCCTTGGCGGGCGCATTGACCCTGCGCAACATCACTGTCTCAGCCGAAGGCAGAACTGTCCTGCAACTGGATCAGATCACACTGACCGAACGGCCGGAAGGCACGGTTGAGGTGACGTTGCCACCGACCTTTCCGATCAGGCCCGCGATGATCGAGGACACCACCACCGATATCTCGGTCAGCCAGACAGGATTGATCATTACCGTCCACGAACCGGCCCCCAATGCCCGGCTTTATGAATATATGGCAGACAGCCTGAATGTGACTGCGCGTGTTGTTGCAATGATCGACCCCTTCGATGGCGGCTCCAAACAACCGGATACAACTGACTTCAGCCTTGCTTCAACCGGCCTGAGCGGCAGCTATTCCGATACACCCGGCACGAACCGAAGCTTTGCGGCCACATTTGGCGCAAAGACGCTTGCCTATGAGCTGAACATGGAAGGGCCCTTTGAAACCCGGTCAACGCAATCAAGTTCAGCGCAGGATACGGTTATCACGGGCAACTTCGTCTTGCCCGCAACCTTTGATCTGACAACCCTGGAAAATCCGGCACAGATGGCTGATGCCTTGCGCGATGGTCTGGCTGCAACGCTGGAGTATTCGCAGGGTCAGGGGCAATCAGATCAGGCTGACACATCAGAATTTCTGGACATGACGGTCAAGACATCTGCCGAAGGGTCAACATTCCGTGGCCGTTTTGACCGCAGCGGCATTTTTGTTGTGGCCACAAGCCTGCCCATTTCAGCCAGCATTACCGCATCTGAATTGCCCTTTCCGCAGCTTGACCTGACGATGGGGGCAACGGCAGTTGAAATACAGCTCCCTGTACTGGGCCCAGAGGTGCAGGATTTTCGCTACATGACAAAGATCGAAAACCTTGCCGTAAACGATGAGGCCTGGGCGGCACTTGATCCGACAGGGGCCTTGCAGCGCACCCCGATCGAGGTGGATTTCGATGTGCGCGGGCGCACAGCGCTTGATCTGTTCGGGATGATCCAAGCCGACCAGGACGGGACCATACCGCCCATTCCCCAAATAGAAAATGCCGATATCGTGCGGCTGCTGATTTCGGCGGCCGGGGCCGAGGTCACGGGGACTGGCGCATTCACCTTTGACAACAGCCTTGGTTACCCGACACCGCGTGGCACCGCAGATTTTGTCGTCAAGGGGGCGAACAAGATGATTGATGCCCTTATCACGCTCGGGGTGATCACAGCCGATGATGCAATGGGTGCGCGTATGGCCATGGCGCTGTTTCTTGACCCTACCGATGAACCTGACGTGATGACCTCAAAGATCGAAGTGCGCGAGGACAATGGGTTTTACGTCAATGGGCAGCAAATGCGCTGACGCGTTCCCTTCCTTGCCCGCAGCACCCGGACTGCCGGGCCGACAGGGAAGGTCTGTTACTGAAAATGCAGGTGGCGCAGGCTCTCGACCTGCGCATCTTCCAACTGACAAACCACCGGAATGGCCGTGTCGATTGCGGCGATGATCGCCTCACGCGGGCCACGCCGCCAATCGGGGTGTGCGTAAAAGGCAGCAAGCGTTTCTGACCGGGTTGGCCCATCAGGAAAGGCCCGGATCAGTACATATCGGTCAGGCTCGGCCGATGGGCCGAAGGCCACGACATCCAGACCATGCGCAGCCTGCAGCGGCACGGACACTTGCGCCATGACCCGGTGAAAGGCCATTGCTGTGCCCGGTTGCAGCACATAGTTCAGAATTTCGACCGTCGGCATGTTGTTGACCCTGTCTGCTGCACCATGTCACCACAGCCACCCAGATTCGCGAAAGCGGAAATTGCGCGCAGCCCCGAAATTCGCTGCATTTCAGCACAGTTGCCCGAATTTAGGCCATTTCTTCAGCCAGGCACACATGGCCAATGGCCAGACGCGGGTATCAGCCAAAGTGATCGGGGTCAGGCCCGGTTCGTTCGCCGGTATCAAGACCTGCCATCGCGATGTGATCAGCGCGCGTCAGTTCAAAATCAAGCACATCAAGGTTTTCCGCCAATCCCGCGGCCCGGCTTGACCGTGGAATGACAGAACAGCCCAGTTCGATGTGCCAGCGCAAGATCACCTGCGCAGCAGACTTACCCAGCCGCTTGGCAATTTGCATGACCTCGGGCGCATCGAAACTGCGGCCACCGCCCAAGGGTGTCCAGCTTTGGGTGATGATACCATGCTTTCGATGGGCCGCGCGCAGTGAGACCTGTTGCAGGCGCGGATGCAGCTCTATCTGATTAAGCACGGGGGCCACGCCGGTTTCGGCGATCAACCGTTCGATCTGGTCGGCATTGAAATTTGACACGCCAATATCGGTCACGCAACCCTGTTGCTGCAGATGGATCAGTGCTCGCCATGTCTCGACAAACAGGTTCTTGCCCGCACAGGGCCAGTGGATCAGCAGAAGGTCAACCCGGTCCAGCCCCAGCCGCGCAAGGCTTTCATCCGCCGCACGCAGGGTTTCATCAAACCCCTGCCGGTCATTCCAGATTTTCGTCGTGACAAAGATTTCATCACGCGCCACGCCACTGGCGCGGATACCCGCACCCTGCCCCGCTTCATTGCCGTAAATCGCAGCACCATCCACCAGACGGTATCCCGCGCGCAGTGCGATTTCGGTGACAAAGGCGGCATCATCGACCTGCCAAAGGCCAAAGCCAAGCTGGGGAATAGTGCGGCCGGTGTGCAGGGTAACGTGGTTCATCTTGGTATCCTTCGTTCGGCTATTGTCTGAACGTGGCCCAAAACAGCCGGATGTCAAATGGTACCAATCTGCAGTCACGCCTGAGGAAGCTATTCAGCGCACACCCGCGCCATCGCATTTTGCCAGCAGGCTCCGTCACGCAACAAGACCCCAAGCGGCGTCTGCGCTTTGTCTGCAAATGGTTCACTGTTCCAAAAGCCATCTGCCTCGCCGTCGGCCCCCCAGACGACGTAGGCGAAGTATTTGTCTTCGTCAAAAGACACAGTGAATGAACCCTCGGCGTCGGTCGGCGTAAAGATGCACGGTTCGCCTGAAGTCAGCTGCCCAGCCACCTCCAGAACGCATTGCGCCGGTCGTCCTAGATAAATTCCGTCAATGCTGCTGTCCCATTGAACAGGACAATCGCCGCAGCCACTCCGTAACCAATCCTGCGCAAGGCCATCATTCCCTAATGTTCTGGCAGCAGAATCTCACGCTTGCCCACGTGGTTTGCTGTGGTCACCACGCCGTTTTCTTCCATCTGCTCCACCAGACGTGCCGCCTTGTTGTAGCCGATGCCAAGCTTGCGCTGGATGTAGCTGGTGGAACACTTGCGGTCCTTGGCCACTACGGCCACCGCCTGATCATACAGCTGGTCATCGGACCCGTCACCGCCAAGGCCAAGCACCATGTCGATGTCATCGGCCTTTTCCTCATCCACGCCTTCCACCACGCCCGACATATAGACCGGTGGGCCGAACGATTTCAGGTGGTTGACGATTTCCTCAACCTCTTCATCCGAAACGAAAGGCCCGTGGATACGCGTGATCTTGGCCCCGCCTGCCATATACAGCATGTCACCCATGCCCAGCAGTTGTTCCGCCCCTTGTTCAGAAAGGATAGTGCGGCTGTCGATCTTGCTTGTCACCTGGAATGAAATCCGCGTCGGGAAGTTCGCCTTGATCGTGCCGGTGATCACATCCACCGAAGGCCGCTGTGTGGCCATGATCAGGTGAATCCCCGATGCCCGCGCCATCTGCGCCAGACGCTGGATACACGCCTCAATCTCTTTGCCCGCCACCATCATCAGATCGGCCATTTCATCAACGATCACAACGATATAGGGAATCGCCACCGGCATGAATTCATCCGTTTCGAACACCGGCTCGCCCGTGTCTTCATCAAACCCCGTCTGGATCGTGCGGCGGAACATCTCGCCCTTGGCCAGTGCTTCCTTCACACGGCCGTTGTAGCCATCAATGTTGCGCACGCCCATCTTGGACATCTTGCGATAGCGTTCTTCCATTTCGCCCACGACCCATTTCAAGGCCACCACGGCCTTTTTCGGATCGGTCACCACGGGCGACAGCAGATGTGGGATGCCGTCGTAAACCGACAGTTCCAGCATCTTGGGGTCAATCATGATCAACCGGCATTCCTCGGGCGAAAGCTTGTACAGCAGTGACAGGATCATGGTGTTGATCGCCACTGATTTGCCCGAACCCGTGGTGCCTGCAATCAGCAGGTGGGGCATCTTGGCAAGGTTGGCGATGATCGGCTCACCACCAATATCCTTGCCAAGGGCCAGCGGCAGGCGCATGGAACTATCGCCAAAATCACGTGCGGACAGAATCTCGCGCAGCACCACTTTCTCGCGGTGCACGTTGGGCAGTTCAATGCCAATCACCGTACGGCCCGGCACCGTGGACACACGCGCCGAAAGCGCCGACATGCTGCGCGCAATATCATCGGCAAGGCCGATGACACGGCTGGCCTTCAGGCCCGGCGCCGGCTCCAGTTCATACATGGTCACCACGGGGCCGGGGCGGACCGAGACGATCTCGCCTTTCACACCATAGTCATCCAACACGGATTCCAGCATGCGGGCGTTTTCTTCCAGCGCCTCGTTTGACAGCGTATGGCGCTGCACGGTGCCGGGGGCGGCCAGCAGGTTCAGGGGTGGCAGTTCAAATGCCTGCTCGCGTTCTTCAAACCGCAGGCGCGGCTGTGCGTCTGATACGGCCTTGCTGGACAGGGCCGGTTTGCGGATGACAGGCTGCTGCACAACCGGGCGGCGTTCGGGCGCAAAGGTGGCCAGCGGCGGCGGGGTGAAATCAGTGTCATCCAGACCATCGTCATCAAACGCCTGCGCATCATCCTGCCAGTCATCTTCCACGTCTTCGACAAGTGCGTGGTTTGTCGTATCGGCAATCAGCGGCACCGGGCCGCGCGGGCGCATGACGGGTGGTTCACGCCGGGCTGCCGCATTGGCAACCGCCGCCTGCAGCGGCGTCATGCCCACGGTCAGGGGTGCGGCCCCGCGCGCGCGGGCGCGGATGGCATCGCTGATGCGCGCCTTGATCCGGTCATCCGATGGCGCATCATGCTCAAGCATCGCGGCTGACAGCATGGGTTCCACCAGTTCAGGCTCTGGCTCTGGTTCAACGGCACGGCGGATGCGCGCGATCAGGCCCAGCTTTGGCGCAGG
>JBJOQW010000123.1:0-5182 GCA_046049665.1 Pseudomonadota bacterium
GGAGAGAAGGCCGAGCCAAGCACATCGGCGACATAGATCCCGGCGTTGGGGCGGCTGGTCAGCAGGCCACGGGTTTGCAGATCGGCCACGGCATCGCGCAGGGAGGGGCGCGAGACGCCAAGGCGGTCTGACAGTTCGCGTTCGGCAGGCAGGCGTTCACCGGGGCGCAGGATGCCTTGCAGGATCAGCGATTCAATCTGGCGCACGACGGTCTGCGACAGTTTCTCGGCCTGAACCTTGGAAAATGGCATGGGAACCTCTGGCTATGCCCGATCTTTAGACGAGGCAGGCACAGGTGCCAATCAAAAAGCGGCCCGCGGTAAGGCGGGCCGCTGTTGACATGTGGCCGGATCAGTGCGGCGTTCTCAGTTCGTCGGGCGAATGATGATTTCGACGCGGCGGTTCTGGGCGCGGCCTTCGGGGGTAAGGTTCGAGGCAACGGGCTGATCCTCGCCCCGGCCAAAGGTCGAGATGCGCGCGGATGGTACGCCAGCGGAACGCAGGACAGCGGCAACCGAATTGGCACGGTCCTGGGACAGCTGCTGGTTATAGGCGGCTTCAGCGGTGCTGTCGGTGTGGCCGATCACCTCGATGCGGCTGTTGGGGTATTGCAGCAGGTTCTGGCCCACGGCGCGGAGATCGCCCTGCAGATCGGGGCGCAGAGCCGAGCTGTCAGACGCAAAGAGCAGGTCCTGCGGCATGTTGACGACAAGGTAATTGCCATAGTTGGTGACCGAGACATTGGGGTTGGCGATGTTGCGGTTCAGGTCGGCGGCCTGCTGGTCCAGCGTGGCACCGATGGCACCACCGGCGGCTGCGCCAAGGATGCCGCCAGCGATGGCGCCGGTCAGTTCTTCATCGCTTTGGGTGGCACCGATGACGGCGCCGGTGATGCCGCCGATGATGGCACCGTTGCGGGTGCGGGCGTTGGGATCAGCGGCGTTGTATTCAGGTGCGACGCAAGCCGTAAGGGCGAGTGCGGCGACGGTGGACAGAATGACGGGGGATTTCGAAATCATTGGTGCTGCCTCAGGGGTTAAACCGGCCCGTCAGGGGCCGTTCTGCGCGTTATAGCAACTGTTGAAGTGGCAATACAGTTCCATCACGCGATTGGCATTTTATTGCGCATCAGCTTCGGCGCGGGCGGATTCCCATGCAAGCATGGCGCGTTTGATGGGCAGGCCCCAGTGATAGCCGCCCAAGGCGCCGGATTTGCGAATGGCGCGGTGGCAGGGGATAAGGAATGCGACAGGGTTGCGGCCGATGGCGGTGCCGACAGCGCGCGAGGCACCGTGATGGCCGATGGCGGCGGCGATGTCGCCATAGGTGGTGACCTGGCCTGTGGGGATGTTCACAAGGGCCTCCCACACCTTGATCTGGAAAGGGGCGCCGATGGCAAAGACGGGGGTTGCGGCGTTTGTGCCTGCGCCAAAGGCCGCCAGCACCCATGGGCGCAGCATGGTGGGGTCTTCGACAAATGTGGCACGGGGCCAGCGGGCATGCAGCTCGGCGATGGTGGCTTGGGCCCCGGTTTCGGCGGCAAAGCCGATACCGCAGATGCCCTTGGCGGTGCCCATGACGGCGGCGGGGCCGAAGGGGCTGTCAAACCAGCCCCAGTAGATGGTCAGGCCTTCGGCGGCGCGGGCATAGTCACCGGGGCTCATGCCTTCCCAGGTGATGAAAAGATCATGCAGGCGGCTGGCACCGGACAGGCCGGTTGACAGCGAGGTTTGCAGGACGGGCGTTTGTTCGGTGAGCAAATGTTTGGCGTGATCAAGGGCAAGGTATTGCTGATAGCGCTTGGGCGAGACGCCGACCCATTGGGAAAAGGTGCGCTGGAAATGATGCGGGGACATGTTCATGCGGGCGGCCAGATCATCCAGCGAAAGGCCAGGGCCTGCGTCATCAATGATGCGCAGGGCGCGGCCGATGAGGGTGTAATGGTAGGCGGGGGATTGATCGGTCATGGCAGCTCTCCTTGGTGCTGACCCTAGGCGAGGGCGCGGGGCCTTGCGACCCGGATGTTGCGCATGTGGCAAGGTTGGGGTGCCTGCGGCGCGGATATTTGTGCAAAGATGAATGGGCAGAGTGAGATTGCATGAGGGTGCAAGGGCTGGCAGAAGGTTGGCATGGCAAAACTGACCCCACAACTGCCCTACACGGCGATGCAGGCGATTTTCCAGCGGTTTCAGGCGGTAGAGCCGGAGCCAAAGGGCGAATTGCACCATGTGAACGATTTCACGCTGGTGGTGGCGGTGGCGCTTTCGGCGCAGGCAACGGATGTGGGGGTGAACAAGGCGACGGGGCCTTTGTTCGCGGTGGCGGATACGCCTGAAAAGATGCTGGCGTTGGGTGAAGAGGGGCTGATCAGCTATATCAAGACGATCGGGCTTTACCGCAACAAGGCCAAGAACGTGATCAAGCTGTGCCGGATCCTGCTGGATGACTATGGAGGGCTGGTGCCAACGTCGCGGGCGGCGCTGCAATCACTTCCGGGAGTGGGGCGCAAGACGGCGAATGTGGTGTTGAACATGTGGCACCGCTTTCCGGCGCAGGCGGTGGATACGCATATCCTGCGGGTGGGCAACCGGACGGGCATTTGCCCGGGGCGCGATGAAGTGGCGGTAGAGCGGGCGATTGAAGACAATGTACCGGTGGAATTTCAACAGCACGCGCACCACTGGCTGATCCTGCACGGGCGGTATATCTGCGTGGCACGAAAACCCAAATGCGCCATCTGTCCGATATCGGAATGGTGCCAGTATCCGGAGAAGACGGCGTGAGCAGATATCAGGTTGTGGGCATCGGGAATGCCATTGTGGATGTGCTGGCAGAAGGGCAGGACACGTTTCTGGACCTGATGGGCATCACCAAGGGCATCATGCAACTGGTCGAACGCGAGCGGGCGGAAACGCTGTATGCGGCGATGAAGGACCGGACAGAGGCACCGGGGGGATCGGTGGGCAATACGGTGGCAGGTGTGGGGTCACTTGGGCTGAAGACGGCGTTCATCGGGCGGGTCAGGGATGATGCGCTGGGGCGGTTTTATGCGCGCAGCCTGACGGCCGAGGGGACGGATTTCCCGAATGCGCCGGTGGCGGGGGCGGATTTGCCGACGTCACGCTCGATGATCTTTGTCAGCCCGGATGGGGAGCGGTCGATGAACACATATCTGGGGATCAGTGCGGAACTGGGCCCGGATGATGTGCAGGCGGATGTGGCAGGCAATACGGACTGGCTGTTTCTTGAGGGGTACCTGTTTGACAAGGATCAGGGCAAGGCAGCCTTTCTGAAAGCGGCGCAGGCCTGCCATGCAGGTGGGGGCAAGGCAGGGATTGCGCTGTCAGACCCGTTCTGCGTGAACCGGCACCGCGATGATTTCCGGGCACTGGTGCGCGATCAGATGGATTACGTGATCGGCAATGTGCATGAATGGGAGGCGCTGTATCAGTGCGACATTGATGCAGCCTTGGCGCAGGCGCGCCGCGAATGCCCGGTGGTCGTGTGCACACGGTCAGGTGACCCGGTGCTGCTGTTCCGCGGCGATGAAGTGGCCGAGGCGGCAGTGAACCGCGTGGTGCCGGTGGATGCAACCGGGGCGGGCGATCAGTTCGCGGCGGGGTTCCTGTATGGCATGGCGACGGGGCAGCCCTTGGCTGTGGCAGGGCGCATGGGTTGTATTGCTGCGACCGAGGTGATCGGGCATTTCGGGGCGCGGCCGCATGTGGATGTGAAGGCGCTGTTCCGGGCAGAGGGGCTGGTTTAGGGGGGCTGCTGGTCTGAGGGGGCCACGAATTTTCGACGAAAATTCGCGATTTTTCGGCGAAAAATCGTGGCTATAGCGATGACCAGCCGCAGCGTTCGGCCAGTATCTCGACGGGTGTATCCGTGCCGACGGCCATGCCTGCACGAAAACCTGCGGATTTGCGGGCGGCGCGCAGGTCGCGCCAGAGGTGCAGGCCAGAGCGGCTGATCTTTGTAATGGGCGTGCGCAGGGGAAGTGCGCCTGCCCATTTGCGCTGCATGAAACGATAGCATTCGCGGTAATCGTCGCCCAGGGCCGCGTGGTAGCGGTCATTGTGGATGCAAGGCAGCGCCCCGGCATAGGCCGTGCGGCCAGCGGCGCGGGCGGTGGCGACGATGTCGGTGCCATACATGTGCCAGCCGGGCAGGCCTTCATCCCAGCGCAGGCCTGCATCGCGGCGCACAACGATCAGAAGTTCATCGAATGACTGCACGGGGGCAGGCGCCATGGGCACGCGGCCGACGATCTGGCCGATGGAGGATGACCAGACGGGGCCGATATGGCTGTGATCAAGCCCCACGCCAAAGCTGCCGAACAAGGCCCATTTCGGGTCTGTGGCATCCAGTTCGGCAAGCCGTGCCAGCAGCAGGCGGTCCCAGCCGGGGGGCAGATAGACGTCGTGATGCGCGAAGACGATGTAGGGGGCGGAGGTGGCATCAAGCCCGGCATTGTAGGCGGTGCTGGCCGACACTGCGCCGCATTCGACATGCAAGGGGATGCTGGCAAGGCAGGGTGATCGGCGCAGGTTGGCATCCAGGATCGCGTCGGAATGGCTGGCGCAGACAATTGCAAATGGAACGGTCATGTGCGGCCACGCGACGCAAACAGGGTGGTCAGCTTTTCCGCCTCGGTATCAATATCATGGCGGGCAATCACGCGGGCGCGGGCGGCGCTTCCCATGGAGGCAAGGGTTTCGGGCGGGGTTGCGGCAAGGGTGGCTATGGCACCCGCCAGGGCCTGTGCATCACCCGCGGGCACAAGCCAGCCGACATCAGGCGTGACGAGTTCGGGCACGCCTGCGATGGATGTGGCGATGATCGGGCGGCCAGCGGCCATGGCCTCCATCACCACGACGGGCAGGCCTTCGGCAAAGCTGGGCAGGATCAGGGCGGTGGCAGCGGCAAGGGCCGCGCGCACGCCGGCTTCATCCTGCCAGCCGGCAAAGGTGATGTGGCTTTGCAGGCCAAGGGTGGCGGTGCGTGATTGCAGGTCGGCGCGCAGGGGGCCGTCACCGACAAGGGTGAGGTGCAGGTGGGGGCAAGTGTTGCGGGCAAGGGCCACAGCTTCGATCAGCAGGGGAAAGCCCTTTTGTTCGGCAAGGCGGCCGATGGCAACCAGATGCGGGCCGCCGGTTGGCAAGGGGGCAGGGTCAGGAAA
>JBJOQW010000124.1:0-11570 GCA_046049665.1 Pseudomonadota bacterium
GCCGCAACCAGCCGGTCCAGCACATCCACCGCAAGGCCCTTTTCCGCGATAAGGTCATGCAGCGGCCCCGCAACCTCATGCGCGCGCCGCGGCCCCTCCAGCACGTCGCGCCACCATTGCAGGCGCATCTCGGCGATCATCGGTTCTTTCGCCACCCAGGGTGCCCGCGCCACCTCCAGATTAAAGGCATAAAGCACCAGCAATGGCGCCCGCGCCTGCCTTGGCGCCGCCATCACAGCGGCGAACCGGTCCGGATCACCGCGCTGAACAATGGCCGCGCAGGCATCAACCGTCATGGCACCGGTTGCCCCACATCGCGGATCAGCTTCCAGTTGATCGCATCCAGCAGCGCCTCGAAACTTGCATCCACAATGTTCGCGCTGACCCCGACCGATGACCAGCGATGCCCCGCGCTATCTTCGCTGTCGATGATCACGCGTGTCACGGCCTCGGTTCCGCCCTGGGTTATGCGCACCTTGAAATCGACCAGCCGCAGGTCATTGATGCAATCCTGATAGGGCCCCAGATCCTTGGCCAAGGCCTTCGCCAGTGCGTTCACCGGGCCCCGGTCGGTGCCGGTTTCATCCATGCTCTCACTGACCGACAGCATCTTCTTGTCGCCCACCTTCACCACAACCACGGCCTCTGACAGGCTGACCATCCGGTCATACTTGTTCTTGCGGCGTTCAACGGTGACACGGTAGCGTTTGACCTCGAAAAACGCAGGCAGCAGGCCAAGTTCCTTGCGTGCAACCAGTTCGAATGAGGCTTGCGCACCATCATAGGCATAGCCCTGATCCTCGCGTTCCTTGATGATATCCAGAATGCGGCCAAGACGGGGGTCATCCTTTGCCACCACAATCCCTGCGGCTTCAAGACGGGCGCGCAGGTTGGATTGGCCGGCCTGATTGCTCATCGGGATGATGCGGGCGTTGCCCACGCTTTCGGGCGGGATGTGTTCGTAGGTGCTGGGGTCTTTCAGGATGGCAGATGCATGCAGCCCCGCCTTATGGGCAAAGGCCGATGCGCCCACATAGGGCGCCGCGCGCAAGGGCACGCGGTTCAGGATATCATCCAGCAGGCGCGAAGTGCGGGTAAGCGTGGCAAGGGCATCGGGCGTGATGCCGGTGGACAGGCGGCTGGCGTAGGGTTCCTTCAACAAAAGCGTCGGGATCAGCGTGACAAGGTTGGCATTGCCGCAACGTTCGCCAAGGCCATTCAGCGTGCCCTGAATCTGGCGCGCGCCGGCATCAACGGCGGCCAGCGAATTGGCCACGGCATTGCCCGTGTCGTCATGGCAGTGAATGCCAAGGTGGCTGCCGGGAATGCCTGCGGCGATGACGTCAGCCGTCACGCGGCCCACTTCGGCAGGCAGGGTGCCACCATTGGTATCACAAAGCACGATCCAACGCGCGCCAGCCTGATAGGCCGTGCGCAGGCAGGACAAGGCATAGGCGGGGTCAGCGCGGTAGCCGTCAAAGAAATGTTCGGCGTCAAACAACGCCTCGCGGCCTTTGGCGACCAGATGGGAAATGCTGGCGCGGATGTTTTCAAGGTTTTCATCAAGGCTGATACCAAGGGCCGTGGTCACATGAAAGGGATGGGTCTTGCCCACCAGACAGACAGCGGGGGTGGCCGCATTCAGGACGGCGGCCAGCACGTCATCATTATCGGCAGAACGGCCCGCGCGTTTGGTCATGCCGAAGGCTGTCATTGTGGCGCGGGTTTTGGGGGCGGTCGCAAAAAACTCGCTGTCGGTGGGGTTGGCACCGGGCCAGCCACCTTCGATGTAATCAAGGCCAAGGGCATCGAGCGCCTGCGCGATGGTGAGCTTTTCGGCCGTGGAAAACTGCACGCCTTGCGTTTGCTGGCCGTCGCGCAGGGTGGTGTCGAAAAGGTAGAGGCGTTCGGGGGTCATTCTGCGGGCCTTGCGGGGATGTCCCATGATGGGACATGAATCGGGGTGCTTGAAATCAACGGGTTAGGCAGGCGCGTTAAGGTTTTGTTAAGCTGTGACCGTGGGGCAGCGCAAAATTCCGTTGACGGAATTTGCAATTTTCTTCGAAGAAAATTGACCGGAATTTTCGAAAATTCCGGGGTCGCGTGGGTGGTCATTTCAGTGCTTCCAGTTTGGCGGGGTCGAAGTTGGGGCCGGGAACAAGTTCAATGCTGACCTTGGAAATGCGAACCTCAATTCCAGCAGCTTTAAGAGCTGACGTAAGGGCATCAACATCAGAGAAGTCATTAGAGATTAAAGCCGCCCTGCGAAGGTTCGCGAGGCCGTTAGCGAGCTTTTTGATTGGGTCATGAACAACTCCTGTTGCAGACCCAAATAGTTCGAGAGTCCCTGATGCCTGTCCTTTTATTGGAGGCAAGGACCATCCGGCACACTCGTCCGTGAGCAGCCCCAGAAGCTGTGCGCCAGCTTTCAAAGTCTGGAAGTCTTTAGTGGCAAATGCGGCATTAAGAGATGCTAGCGCAGCTGGCGTGTTTAAATCGTTTGAAAGAGCATTAACAATTGGTCGACTCCAAATCTCATTGGGCAGAGATTTTGTCTCAGCAGTCGCATTGCGCCAATCCAACAGATGTTTTTTTGCTTGCTCCGCCTTCTCTGCCGTCCAATCCATCGGCTTGCGGTAGTGCGTGCTGAGCAGCACGAACCGGATCACCTCACCCGGCACGCCCTGATCCAGCAGATCGCGCACGGTGAAGAAGTTGCCCAAGGACTTGGACATCTTCTTGCCCTCGACCAGCAGCATTTCGTTGTGCATCCAGACCTTTGCAAACTCTCCATGCGGATGTGCGCAGGCGCTTTGGGCGATTTCGTTTTCGTGGTGGGGGAATTGCAGGTCTAGCCCGCCGCCGTGGATATCAAAGCTTTCACCCAGCAGCTCATGCGCCATGGCAGAGCATTCGATGTGCCAGCCGGGGCGGCCTTTGCCCCATGGGCTGGCCCAGCCGGGTTCTTGCCCTGAGGACGGTTTCCACAGCACGAAATCCATCGGATTGCGCTTGTAAGGGGCCACTTCGACACGGGCACCGGCGATCATGTCTTCTACCGTGCGGCCCGAGAGTTTGCCGTAATCCTTGTAGCTGTCGACGGAGAACAACACATGCCCTTCGGCGGCATAGGCGTGGCCTGAGGCGATCAGGCCAGTAATCATCGCGATCATCTGGCCGATATAGGCGGTGGCGCGGGGTTCCGCCAAGCGTAGCCCTTCGGGCGAGCGGTCATCTCGAATCGCGGGGCGCAGGGCGCCGAGCGCGTCCATGTCGGCATGATACCAGCCGATGGTTTCATCCGTACGCTCGGCGATCAGGTCTTCCAGCGTGCCGGGGGCGCCTGCGGTCTGGCGGCGCAGGGCCTCGGCGTTGATCTTGTCATCGACGTCGGTGAAATTGCGCACGTAGGTGACGTGATCCGCGCCATAGACATGGCGAAGCAGGCGATTGAGTACATCAAACACCACGACGGGGCGGGCATTGCCCAAATGGGCGCGGTCATAAACGGTGGGGCCGCAGACATACATGCGCACGTTTTTCGCATCCAAAGGCGCGAAATCCTCTTTCCGGCGTGTCTTGGAGTTATAGAGGCGGATCGTGGTCATATCTGTGGTTCCCGTGGCAAAAGGCCTTCGCTGCGAAGGGGCGCGATCTTTGGTTTTGCGGGGAAAACGAAAGGAACGGCCCGGTGACGCGTGTCAGCAGGTGAGGCAGCAGATGCAAATGGTGCCGTTCATGTTCATGGGGGCGTGATACGCGAAGTCGGGGCGCGCGCCAAGGAAAATCATGCGGGGTGTGGGTGGTTGGGCGGGGCCTGCGGCGCGGATATTTGGGCAAAGATGAAAGCTGGGGTGCTTGTATGGGGCGGCGGCTGTGGATAGGCAGGCGGGCGAGATGCGGGGGGATGCGATGAACCATGATGATCTGAACCATTGGTCGAAATGGGCGGCGGATTGGGTGCAGGGCTACCATGCGACCTTGGGGGAGCGTCCGGTGCGGGCGCCCTTGGTGCCGGGGGCGGTGGCGGCGCAATTGCCGGGGATGGCACCGGAGTTGGCCGAGGACATGGGGGCGATCCTTGCGGATTTTGAACGGATCGTGCCGGGGGCGATGACGCATTGGCAGCATCCGCGCTTCTTTGCGTATTTCCCGGCGAATGCCTCACCGGCAAGCATGCTGGCAGAGCAGCTGGTCAATGCGATGGCGTGCAATGCGTTGATCTGGCAGACATCTCCGGCGGCGACGGAGATGGAACAGGTGATGATCCAGTGGCTGCGCGGGGCGGTGGGCCTGCCTGAAGGTTATGTGGGCACGATCCACGATTCGGCGACGAATGCGACGCTGTCGGCGGTGCTGACGATGCGGGAGATGGCGCTGGGGTATGCGGGGAATGTGGCGGGGCTGAGCGGGGCGCCTCGGCTGCGGATCTATGCGAGCGCGCAGACGCATTCTTCGGTGGACAAGGCGATACGGGTGGCGGGGATCGGGCAGGACAACCTTGTGAAGGTGGGGACGGATGCAACGCTGAGCATGGACCCTGCGGTGCTGGACGGGTTGATCCGGGCGGATCTGGCGGCGGGATTTGTGCCTGCGGGTGTGGTGCTGTGCACGGGGGGGACGTCGGTTGGGGCGTGCGACCGGATCGGGGACTGTGTGGCGGTGGCGAAGGCATACGGTTTGCCGGTGCATGTGGATGCGGCCTGGGCGGGGTCAGCGATGATTTGCGCGGAGTACCGGCATCTTTGGGCAGGGATCGAGAGGGCGGACAGCATTGTGTTCAATCCGCACAAATGGCTGGGGGCGCAGTTTGATTGCTCGGTGCAGTTCATGCGCGATCCGGGGCAGCAAGTGCGTACACTGGGCCTGCGGCCAAGCTACCTTGAGACGGCGGGGCGGGAAGAGATTGTGAACTTCAACGAATGGACGGTGCCGCTGGGGCGCAGGTTCCGGGCGTTGAAGCTGTGGTTTGTGCTGCGGGCCCATGGGCTGGAGGGTTTGCGGGGGATGATCCGGGCGCATGTGGGCTGGGCGGCAGAGGTGTGCGAGGCGCTGCGGGCGGTACCGGGCGTTCAGATCGTGACGGAGCCGGTGTTGTCACTGTTTACCTTTGCGCTGGGGGATGATGCGGCGACAGAAGCGCTGTTGCACAAGATCAACGATGACGGGCGGATTTACCTGACGCAGACGCAGCACGAGGGGCGCTATGTGATCCGGGTGCAGGTGGGGTCGATGTCGACGACGCGGGATGATGTAATGATGATCAGGGATGTGGTGGCGGAACTGATGCAGGCCTGAGGGCAATGGCTGGCGCTTTGGGCCTGCGTCAATCCGTCACCCGGTGGCGATTGCGCTTTTGCCATTGTGCGCCTAGCCTGAGGTGCAGGGGTAGGAAGGGAAGAAGACGGCACCATGGGCATGAACCTGCACCTGCCAAAAAGCGCACAATCCTGTGGTGATTGTCAGATCAGGCATCGTGCGGTCTGTTCGCGTTGTGATGATGAAGAGTTGGCAGCGCTGGAGGCGATGAAGTATTACCGCGCCTTTGCGGCGGGGCAGCCGATTATCGGTGCCGGTGAGCGGATGGAGTTCGTGGCAAGCATCGTGACCGGGATTGCGGCATTGACGCAGACCATGGAAGACGGGCGGCGGCAGATGGTGGGGCTGTTGCAGCCGTCCGATTTTGTGGGCAGGCCGGGGCGTGCAGAGGCGGCGTTTGATGTGACGGCGGTCAGTGACGTGACACTGTGCTGTTTCCGCAAGAAGCCATTCGAGGCGCTGATGGTTTCCACGCCGCATGTGGCGCAACGTTTGCTGGAAATGACATTGGACGAGCTGGACGCCGCGCGTGACTGGATGACGGTGCTGGGGCGCAAGACGGCGCGGGAAAAGATTGCCAGCCTGCTGGCAATCCTGTGTCGCAGGTCTGCGATGCTGCGCGTGCAAGCGCCGGGCGGCAAGATGGTGTTCGATCTGCCGCTGACCCGTGATGCGATGGCTGATTATCTGGGGCTGACCTTGGAAACCGTCAGCCGACAGATGTCGGCGCTGCGGGCTGACGGAATCATTCAGTTGGGTACGGGCAGATCGGTGACAGTGCCCGATTACGCGCGTCTGCAGGAAGAAGCCGGAAATGACGGCGCAGAGGTTGGCCCGCTGGACTGACCGGGCAGCGGCCTTAGGGGCGGGCCGGTCCAAGGTGCTGGCTTGCCCTAATGCGCCATCAGGACCGGGATCGGGCAGGCATCCAGCATGTCTTTGGTGGCCCCGCCAAACAGCGCCTCGCGCAGGCGCGAATGGCCGTAAGCGCCCATTACCAACAGATCAGCATCAAAGTCGGTCAGGTGGCGGGACAGCACGGCGCTGACGGACGGCACGGTGCGCGGCAGAACCGTGACTGAAACGCCAATTCCATGCCGGGCCAGCATGGTGCTGAGATGTGCCCCCGGTTCGGGCGCGGTGTCACTGGTTGCACCCGGATCAACAACGGCGATTGACACCTCTGTGGCCGCTTTCAGCAGTGGCAGGGCAGCGCGGATGGCCGACATCGCCTCATTGCTGCGGTTCCATGCAATCACCACACGGCGCGGGACGGCGGCTGCCCTGACATTCTGACCCGCCGCCACCACCATCACAGGGGCCGCGGCATCAAGGAGGCCAGATTCGAGCACGGCGGCCGCATCCCCTTGCCGCAGGCAGGCCGAGGGGCGCTGCAGGACGACCAGATCAGCCAGTTGCAGGCGGGGTTGCAGTGTGAAACCCAACATGCCGCCCATCGTGACCAGTTGTTCGGCAGACCAGCGCAGCGTCGGCGCCGATTGTGCGGCAAGGCGCGCCTCAACCGCCAGACGCAGATCGGTTGCCTCTTCGGTGGCGCGCATGACGCCGACCTGGACCATGGAAAGAAAGCTGCCTGCCTGCCCGTAGCTGATGTCGGAATGATCAAGCCCGAGGCAGACCACGTCCAGATGGGCGTCCTGGGCCAGCGCGACCGCGGCGGCGGCGTCGATCTGCGTTTCGATCTGATCAGCGGCGATGACAACGGTTTGAATGTTTTTCACGGCAGTCTCCCTTGGTGTGACGGTGCCAGGTGCGACACAGGGCACCGAAGGCAACATGCGGCAGCCGCGCGGAAAGAACCTTGATCTGAATCAAGGATGGGCCCGTGCGCATGCGCCATAAGCCAGGCAACGCCCGGTAACCCCTGTGGTCAAATTCCACATGGCCGGGTGCAAGGCAAAAAGGTGATTAAGGGGACATTGGCATGTGGGACACGATCAAGCTGGTTGCGCTGGCGATGACGGCGTTACTGGCAGCACTGGCGGCGCATCATGCGCGCGACATTGCCTATCAGGCAAACGCCGTCACGGTGATGCTGGCAGCGGCCATCACCTTTCTTTGGGTGCTGCGGCAGGTGGGCGAACCGAAGCGCTGGCGCAAGGATGAATACTTTGACAGCGTGGTGCGTGCAGGCGTGATCGCCACAGCCTTTTGGGGTGTGGTCGGCTTTCTGGTGGGGGTGGTCATTGCGTTTCAGCTGGCCTTTCCGCAGCTGAACTTTGACTGGTCTCAGGGCATTCTGAACTTTGGCCGCCTGCGGCCGTTGCATACATCGGCGGTGATCTTTGCCTTTGGTGGCAATGCGCTGATCATGAGCAGCTTTTACATCGTGCAGCGCACCTGTGCGACACGGCTGTGGGGCGGAAACCTGGGCTGGTTCGTGTTCTGGGGCTATCAGCTGGTGATCGTGCTGGCGGCGGTTGGTTATGTGCTGGGGGCCACGCAAGGCAAGGAATATGCCGAGCCGGTCTGGTATGTTGATATCTGGCTGACCGTGGTCTGGGTGGCGTTTCTGGTGGCCTTCATGGGCACGCTGATGACCCGCAAAGAGCCGCATATCTATGTGGCCAACTGGTTCTTGCTGTCGATGATCCTGACGGTGGCGATGCTGCATCTGGTCAACAGCCTTGCCGTTCCGGTGTCGATCTTCGGATCAGCGCAGGTGCAGCTGTTCAGCGGCGTGCAGGATGCGATGATCCAGTGGTGGTATGGCCACAACGCGGTGGGCTTTTTCCTGACGGCGGGTTTTCTGGGCATGATGTACTACTTCGTGCCCAAGCAGGCCGGGCGGCCGGTTTACAGCTACAAGCTGTCGATCATCCACTTCTGGGCGCTGATCTTTCTGTACATCTGGGCTGGCCCGCACCATCTGCACTATACGGCCCTGCCTGAATGGGCGGCGACGCTGGGGATGGTGTTTTCCATCATCCTGTGGATGCCAAGCTGGGGTGGCATGATCAACGGCCTGATGACGCTGTCAGGCGCATGGGACAAGCTGCGCACGGACCCGGTGCTGCGGATGATGGTGTTGTCCTTGGGCTTTTACGGCATGTCCACCTTTGAAGGCCCGATGATGAGCATCAAGGCCGTGAACAGCCTGAGCCATTACACGGACTGGACAATCGGCCATGTGCATTCGGGTGCGCTGGGCTGGAACGGGATGATCACCTTTGGGGCGCTGTATTTCCTGACGCCGCGGCTGTGGAACCGTCCGGGCCTGTACAGCCTGAAGCTGGTCAACTGGCACTTCTGGTTGGCCACGATCGGCATCGTGCTTTACGCGGCGTCGATGTGGGTGACGGGCATCATGGAAGGGCTGATGTGGCGTGAGGTGGATGCAAACGGCTTTCTGGTGAACGCCTTTGCCGACACGGTATCTGCCAAGTTTCCGATGTATGTCGTGCGTGGTCTGGGCGGGCTTTTGTACCTGACCGGCGGGGCCATCATGTGTTTCAACCTGTGGAAAACGGTTCAGGGTGCGCCTGTGGCGCAGCCCGTGGCCGTGCCCGCGGCATAAGGGGGCGGGATCATGGGAATTCTTGACCAACACAAAAAGATCGAACGTCATGCGACACTTCTGGCGGTGCTGAGCCTGCTGGTGGTCAGCATTGGGGGGATTGTGCAGATCGCGCCGTTGTTCTGGATCCAGAACACGATTGAGCCTGTCACGGGGGTGCGGCCTTACACGCCGCTCGAACTGGCGGGGCGCGGGATTTATATCCGCGAGGGGTGCTATACCTGCCACAGCCAGATGATCCGCCCGATGCGGGACGAGGTGGAGAGGTATGGCCATTACAGCCTTGCAGCGGAATCGGTGTTTGATCATCCGTTCCAGTGGGGCAGCAAGCGCACAGGGCCTGATCTGGCGCGCGTGGGTGGGCGCTATTCGGATGCGTGGCATGTGGACCATCTGACCGATCCGCAGGCAGTGGTGCCGGAATCCGTCATGCCGCCTTACGGGTTCTTGCAGGCAAGGCAGCTGGACGTGCGGCATATCGAAGACCTGCTGTCAGCCAATGCGATGGTGGGCGTGCCCTACACGCCCGAGATGGTGGCAGTTGCGGGTGAAGACATCATGGCGCAGCTTGACCCCTATGCCGATACGGACGGGATGCTGGAACGCTATCCGGGTGCGGTGATTTCCAACTTTGATGCGCAGCCCGCTGTGACCGAAATGGATGCCCTGATCGCCTATCTGCAGGTCCTGGGCACCATGGTTGACTTTTCTACCTTCGAACCCGATCCGGTACGCTGAAAGGACAGCTCATGCATATCTATGAAACCTTGCGGCAGTTTGCCGACAGTTGGGTGCTTCTGGTGCTGACGGGCATCTTTCTGGGGGTGATCGGCTTTGCCTTCCGGCCGGGCAGCCGGGCCAGCCAGGATGCGGCGGCCAATGCGATCTTCCGCAATGATGACCGGCCCGCGCCAGCAACCGGAAAGGACAGCCAATGAAGCCTGCACGCAAGCAACCGGCCAAACCGCAGGACGTGGGCACAACCGGCCATGTCTGGGACGGGATCGAAGAAATGAACAACCCGCTGCCCCGCTGGTGGCTTTGGACGCTGTACGCCACGATCATCTGGGGCGTGGCCTATACAATCGCCTACCCCGCATGGCCGATGCTGACGGGGGCCACCCAAGGCACGACGGGCTGGAACGCAAGGGCTGAGGTGGCCGAGGATATCGCCGCCGTTGACGCCGCCAACGCCGAGATCAAGGCAGCACTTGTGGCCGCTGATCTGGCGGCCGTCGGCAGTGACGCGGCGCTGAACGGCTTTGCCCAGAACGCGGGTGCTGCCGTGTTCCGCACCAACTGCGCCACCTGCCATGGTGCGGGTGCGGCCGGGGTTGAGGGCAAGGGTTACCCGAACCTTCTGGATGATGACTGGCTGTGGGGTGGCGATATCGAAGCCATTGTGACAACCATCCGTCACGGCATCCGCAATACCCAGGACCCGGACGCCCGCTGGTCTGAAATGCCACGCTTTGGGGCGGATGGCATTCTGGAACAGGATCAGATTGCCGCAATTGCAGAGCATGTGCTGGCCATTTCGGGGCAAGAGCATGACGCGACACTGGCCGTGGATGGGGCCACACTGTTTGATGAAAACTGCGTGTCCTGCCACGGAGCAGCCGGAGAAGGCGACCGCAGCCTTGGTGCGCCGCAACTGAACGACGCGATCTGGCTGTATGGCGGCAGCCGTGAAGCGGTGACCTATTCCATCACCAATGCGCGCTTTGGCGTCATGCCGCCCTGGATCGCGCGGCTGAGCGAAGACGAGATCCGCGCCGTGGCGGTATATGTGCATTCCCGCGGTGGCGGCGAGTAAAGACGCAAGACTGCCGGAACATGAGTGCGGGGCCATTGCGGGCCCCGCCGTGGCTGATGCCGCAGGCACAAATAGCGCTGCCGCGTTGATCCATGTCAACGCAAGGCTTGGCGCATCCGGTGCAAGAGAGGGCAGACCAACCGAAAGCAATCCCGATGTCCGACCAAGATCAGGCGCAACCCCCTGCCCTTTATGCCGCGCGAGAGCCGATCTTTCCGCGCCGCGTGAAAGGCGCGTTCCGCAATCTGAAGTGGTGGATCATGGCGGTGACGCTGGGGATTTACTACATCACGCCATGGCTGCGGTGGGACCGGGGCACCAACCTGCCCGATCAGGCGGTGCTGATTGATCTGGCCAACCGGCGCTTTTACTTTTTCATGATCGAAATCTGGCCGCACGAGTTTTATTTTGTGGCGGGCCTTCTGGTGATGGCGGGGCTGGGTCTGTTTTTGTTCACCAGCGCGCTGGGCCGGGTGTGGTGCGGCTATGCCTGCCCGCAAACGGTGTGGACCGATCTGTTCCAGCATGTCGAGCGGATGATCGACGGCGATCGCAACGCCCAGATCCGCCTGCTCGCCGCACCATGGGGGCCGGGCAAGATCGCCCGCCGCATCGCCAAGCATGGCAGCTGGATCCTGATCGGCATCCTCACCGGCGGCGCCTGGATCTTCTACTTCGCCGACGCGCCGACGCTGGCCCGCCAGCTGGTGCGCGGCGAGGCACCGCTGGTCGCCTATTCCACCGTCGCGATCCTCGCCGGCACCACCTATCTGCTCGGCGGATTGCTGCGCGAGCAGGTCTGCCAGTTCATGTGCCCCTGGCCGCGCATCCAGACCGCGATGATGGACGAGCGCTCGCTCACCATCACCTACAAGTTCTGGCTCGGCGAACCGCGCA
>JBJOQW010000125.1:0-5111 GCA_046049665.1 Pseudomonadota bacterium
TAGCGTTTCAGCCGTGAAATCGGCCTTTCGATCAGATACCAGGTCAGAGTTGCCATCAGGACAGACAGGACTGAGACGATCATCAATGCTGCCCATCCCTGAACAAAAATCGAAGGGTACACCTGACTGACGCCCCACCAGATCGCCAGATGGTACATGTAGACCCCATAACTGATACGCGCCAAGAACCCGGCAGGTGCACTGCCAAGCAGCCAACCGATTGGCCCTGAAAACCCGAAATAGGCCTGCGCCACAATCAGGCCGAGGGCGGGCTGAATCAGCAAGCGGTAGCTTTCGGAATGTCCGAAATCCGCCCACATGTACAAAGGCATGGCAAACACCAGCTGCGCAACCAAGGTTCCAAGACGCGATCGCACCATCTCGGCAAAACCAGCATTGCGCAAAAGCAGGCATGTCAGCACGCCTGCGAAAATCGGATCATAGCACAACACATTATCCACATAGGGTGCCAGTACCCCGACATGCGGCGCGTTTGTGCGCAGAAACACGGTGATGATCCAGATGCAGGCCGCAGTCACCAACAATCGACGACGTGGCAGCAGCAGCACCAGCAGCGGTGCCACCAGATAGAATTGCTCGACCACGTTCAGGCTCCACAGGTGGCCCAACACCCAAGGGTGCCAGCCGCCCGGCGCATGGTATGTCACGAAATACACATTCGACAATTGCGCCAGATGCCAAAAAGCAGATGCCCGCGTGCCATCCATGTTGAATGCAGAAGCCGCGATGACAAGCAGAACCAAGGCAGGAAACAGCCTGAGCGCACGCCGGATGTAGAAGTTCAAGATCGACAGACGGCGGCCACTGTCTTTTGCTGTCAGCAGAATATGGGTGATCAGAAAGCCGCTCAAGACGAAGAACAGCGACACACGCAGATTCTCGGTTGCTGCATCACGGTTGAACAGATGCACATACAGCACGCCGCACATGGCAATTGCGCGCAAGCCATCAAGCTGCGCATGCCGCGCTTGGGTTGGTTCGGATGGTATCATCTTGCGTCCTGCAGCCTATTGTTGCGTTAGCTGCCGCGCACCGTATCAATCATCAGTTGCACATTGTCCGGGTTCGCGTCCGGCGTGATGCCGTGCCCAAGGTTGAAGATGTGCGGGCCTTTGCGGAACGCGTCCACCACCCGGCGCGTCTCACGCACCAGTGCTTCGCCCCCCGTCACCATATGTTCGGGTCCAAGGTTGCCCTGCACGCAGCCCGTGGCCTGCACATGCGCCGCCGCCCATTCCGGGCTGACCGAATTGTCAATCGCCACGCAATCCGCCCCCGTCGCCTTTGCAAAGCCGATATAGCCATCGCCCGCCTCACGCGGGAAAGCGATGATCGGCAGGCCGGGGTGGCAGGCCTTCAGGGCGGCAATGATCGTGGCGGCGGGTTTCACCGCGAAATCCACAAAATCCTGCCCTTTCAGGCTGCCTGCCCACGAATCAAACAACTTGATCACCTCGGCCCCCGCCTGCACCTGCATTGACAGGTATTCGATCGTCGCCAGCGTGATCGCATCCATCAGCGCCACAAACGTCGCGCGGTCTTCGGCCTTCAACGCATGTGCGCGCCCCTGATCCTTGGACCCCTGCCCTGCGATCATGTAGGTGGCCACCGTCCAGGGTGCCCCCGCAAATCCGATCAGCGTGGTTTCGCGGGGCAATTCCCGCGCCAGAATCCGCACGGTTTCATAGACCGGGGCCAGATGATCATGCACCGCGTCTGCGGGTTTCAACGCCCGCACGCCCGCCATATCGGTGATCGTTGACAGGCGCGGGCCTTCACCCGTTTCAAACCACAGCTTGGAGCCCATGGCCTGCGGCAACAGCAGAATATCGGCAAACAGGATCGCCGCATCAAAGCCATAGCGCCGGATCGGCTGCAGCGTCACCTCGGCCGCAAGGTCCGAATTGTAGCACAGCGACAGAAAATCCCCTGCCTGCGCCCGCGTCGCGCGGTATTCGGGCAAATAGCGCCCCGCCTGCCGCATCATCCAGATCGGGGGCGTGGGCAAGGTCTCGCCGCGCAGCGCGCGCAGAATGGTTTTGGTCATCGTCATCTCCCTGTCGCAGGTTTCGTCCCTTGGCGCGCGGCGCTTGTCAATAGAAGTTGTCAGTTTTGATTGACACCGTTATGCCTAGGCGCATGACAATCACGCTTCCTACCCCCGCCCAACCCTTGCGTATCGGCACCCGTGGATCACCGCTTGCCCTGTGGCAAGCCCATGAGGTGCGGCGCTGCCTGATGCTGGCCTTTGACCTGCCGGAAGACGCATTTGCAATTTGCGTCATCAAGGTGACGGGCGACCAGATTCTGGACAAGGCGCTGAAAGATATCGGCGGCAAGGGCCTGTTCACGCGCGAAATCGAAGAGGCGCTGCTGGATGGCAGCATTGATATCGCCGTGCATTCGATGAAAGACATGCCGACGGTGCAGCCTGAAGGGTTGATCCTTGATTGCTATCTTGCGCGTGAAGATGTGCGCGATGCCTTTGTGTCGCCGGGGGTGGAATCACTCGCGGCCTTGCCGCAAGGCGCGGTGGTGGGGTCATCATCGCTGCGCAGGCGGGCGCAACTGGCGTTGCGGCGGCCTGATCTGCAGCTGGTGGAATTCCGCGGCAATGTGCAGACACGCATGAAGAAATTGCAGGATGGCGTGGCCGTGGCCACGTTTCTGGCCATGGCGGGCCTGAACCGGCTGGGCATGACGCATCTTGCACGCGGCCCGGTCGAGGTGACCGAAATGCTGCCCGCCGTAGCGCAAGGCGCAATCGGCATTGAACGGCGTCTGGCGGACGGGCGGGTGGCAGAGCTGCTTGCGGCTATTCACGATGGGCCGACAGGCGTGCGGCTGGCGGCCGAGCGCAGCTTTCTGGCCACGCTGGACGGGTCTTGCGAAACACCGATTGCGGGCCTTGCGGTGCTGGAAGGCGATCAGCTGTGGCTGCGCGGCGAAATTCTGCGCCCAGATGGGTCAGAAGCGATTGATGGCGAGGCGCGCGGAAGCGTCAAAGACGCAACAGCGCTGGGTCAGGCACTTGCCCGCCAGTTGCTGTCACAGGCCCCAAGCGGCTTTTTCAGCTGGCACTAGAGGGGACGCTCATCAAGCCCGGTCGGGCTTTCTTCGCTTGGCCGGCGTGGTCTGCGACTCACGAAGAAAGCCCGACCGGGCTTGATGAGTGCCCCGCAAAAGACTCAAAGCGCCAGTTCCCTCAGGGCATCCGCGCGCCCGCCAAAGGGTGCAGCAGATTGCCTGCCACCAGCCGCGTCAGCATCTGCCGCACCACGGGCCATTCTGATGCCGGTGCCAGCACATGGTTGCGCAGCGCAGGCAGGATGCGGCTGTCTGACTGGTACATCGGCGTGAAGGCCGCACTTAACCCCTGATAGGCGCGCACATGCCAGCGCCGCATGCGCGCATAGGCGGGCAGCGCATCCTCCCACGGGTTTGTCGCAATTGCACTGGCCAGCGCGGCAGCATCCAGCAGCGCCATGTTCGCCCCTTGCCCCAGTTGCGGGCTGGCACGGTGCGCCGCATCGCCGATATGCACCAAGGCCGCATCATAAGGCCGCGCCAACGTGCCATGCGTGTAGCGCGCTGTCGTCATGTCAGACGTTGCCCCGATGCCTTGCAGGAATGGCACCATCGCAGGCCAGATGCCCGCCACCTCGGCCTTCCATGCGTCAAGGTCTGCCTCGGCCCAATGTTCCAAATGTGCAACCGGCATGGACCAGAACACCGCCGCCCGCGGGCGCGCATCACCCGGCAATGGCCCAATCGGCAGGACGCCCGCCATCCGTTCCGCCCCCCGGTAGGCCTGTGACAGCGCATCGCGCGTCAGCGCCGTCTCGGTTGGCCAGGGCACATGCCCCCAGATCGCCCCGAAGGGCAATGCCCGCGCCTTTATCGGTGACAGCACCGATCCCGCCCCTGCCGCATCCACCACCAGATCAAACGCGCCATGGCCGCCCGAAAGCTGCCGTTCGCCGCGCAACAGGGGCGTTGCCGTGATTGCGGCATCCGTCACCACACGCACACCCAGGTGCTGCACCACCTGCCACAGCACATGAAACAGGCTCGCCCGGTGCATCGCAAGGCCGGGTGCATCATCCGGGTAAGACACCGCCAACACCCGCCGCGCGCCATCATGCCCGCGCATCCGCGCCACCGCCGCGCCATGCGCCCGCGCCGCCTGCCCCGCACCCAACGCGTCCAGCACGGCAAGGCCGACCGGCTGAATGACAAGGCCCGATCCAACCGGCTTGGGCGCGGCAAAACGTTCGAAAAGTGTTACTGCATGCCCGGCACGGTGCAGAAAGGCCGCCGCCGCCAAACCACCCACACCTGCACCGACAATGGCTATTCGCTTGGCTTTCATGGCCCCAAATGGCAACACTTGTTGGAAAAGGTCAATTCCAAGGGCAGGAATTCCTGACTATGGCCCCAAAAGCCGCCAGAGTAGTGTGAACGTGGTTCACGGGAGAATTTGACAGTGGATGAGCTTATTTTGCTGGCCGTGATGGCCCTGGTGATCCTGCTGGCAGTTCCGGTCTGCATCATCATCCTGTTCTTGCGGACCGGCGCGCAAAAGGACCGTATCCAACGGCTTGAGGCCGAATTCGCCCGTCAGGCCCGCGCGCTGGCCACCATGGCAACCGGACCGCAACCCACAACCACCGGGGCCGAAATCCTGCAGGCTGAGGGCATTCCTGAACCTGTTGCCATCCAGCCCGCCCCAGCCCCTGATCCCGTGCCCGCCGACATTGCTGCCGATACGGCCAAAACAGAATCGCAGACCTCGGCCTGGGACCGCGCGGTTGGCAAAAAGCCCACGGCCAGCATGCGTGTCACCGGCGAGGCGGACCCGGTGCTGACTGCGGCCGCTGATCCCGTTGTCCGCGCGCCTGCCGAGCCCGACGCCATTGTGCGCCTGACAGCGTGGTTGAAGGCCAACTGGATTTACGCCGTCTCAGCGGCATCGCTTGGCCTTGCGGGCATATTCTTCGTGCAATACGGCATGGAGCGCGGCCTCTTGCCCCCTGCCCTGCGCGTCACCATGGGTATCCTGTTTGGCCTTGCCCTTGTCGCCGCTGGCG
>JBJOQW010000126.1:0-23844 GCA_046049665.1 Pseudomonadota bacterium
CAATGGATTGCGCGGCCTCTGCTTCCGCCGCAGCGCGCAGTTCTGCCGCCCGTGCCTCAGCCTCGGCCATCTGAGCGGCGGCCGCTTCAGATGCGGCAGTGATATCGGCCGCAGTGCCGCCTGGATTGGCTTTCAGTGCCTCTACCTCGCGGCGCAGTTCGGCCAAGGCAGCCGTCTGGGCAGCAGACGACGCGGCCGATCCATCCGCAGGCATGGCTGCAAAGGCGGCAATATCCGCTTCCAGTTCTGACAGCCGTTCCGTCAAAGGGGCCGGGTCAAAGCTGGGCGTGGCCTCAATGGCCGCAATGCGTGTGGCAAGCCCGGGGTCTGCGGCGGGCCGGGCCTCAACGGCGGCAAGGGCGGCGGAAAGGCGTGCAACCTCGGCTTCAGCGCTGGCAAGCCGTTCAGACTGTGTGGCAAGGCTGGCTTCCAGCGCGGCGGTTGATTGCAAGGGCCAACCATCCGGCACGAATTGCGCAGCACCAAAGCCGAATGCCGCTGCAACCACCCCGCCTGCAATTGCTGGTAGGGCGCTGCCCCGGCGCGGGGAAGCCGCAGCTTGTGCAGGCAAAGGGGTATCGGCTTCGATGGAAGATACTGCTTCTTCTGTGTCGGCCATCGCTACGTTCCTTCGCTGTTCGACACGCACCTGCGCGCACCTGCACCCTACCCCCCCTTTGTAAACGGGTTCAAGGCAGTGCCGGTTCCCTGAGCAAGCTTATCACGGACTTTGCCATGCTGTCGGCATCAGGTTTTGCGCAGGTTGTAATCCGCGCCTGCAACTGCGCCGGTGCAGCAGATGCTACTGCATCAGACAGCGCTACAAGGCGCAGTGGCGCGGCAGCATGCTGGGCTGCGTCACAAAGCAGCCGCATCGAACGCGCCGAAAACACAGGAACAACCACAGCTTGCTGGCCCTGCAACAAACGAATCGCGCGCTGCGCCAATGGTATCGCGTGCTGATTGTAGAGCACGGCTTCGGCCGTACGGATTCCCGCTTCAGTCAGGGTTTGCGCAAGGTTGCCTGTGCTATCTTGCCCGCGCAAATGCAACAGCCCGCCTGTCGGACGCAGCGCTATGATCTGCCGTGTCAATGTCGCCACGTCAGGTGCCACACAAACAGTCTCTAATCCCGCCGATTGTGCAATTTTTGCTGTGCGCTTGCCCACGCACCAGACGGCGGCCCTGGGTGGGTTCGGCAGACGAGCATAGGCCGCAACCCCGGTTTCAGAGGAAAAGATCAATCCCTGCAGCGGCCCTTCCGGCAGGGCTGGTGTCATGAACGCGGGTGCCATCAAGGGGGTGATCATGATCTGGACGGGGCCACCAAAGGCCGCCCGCAGTTGCCGCGCAAAGCGTTGACTTTGTTCCAATGGCCGCGTCAGCAAGACATGCGGCACAGGTGTTCGAAGCACTTGGGATTGTCCGGCCATGCCCTTGGTGTTACCTGCGCAATGACCTTCTGGCAATCGGCAGACCATGAACCCGCACCTTACCCTTCTTGGCATAGAAAGCAGTTGTGATGACACGGCTGCCGCAGTGGTGCGTCAGGGCGTGGATGGCCAGGCCGTGATCATGTCATCGGTTGTCGAGGGACAGGTCGCCCTGCATGCGGCTTTTGGCGGTGTTGTGCCCGAAATCGCAGCGCGTGCGCATGCCGAACGGCTGGATCATTGCGTCGAAGCCGCCTTGGCGCAGGCTGACGTTCGCCTTGCCGACCTTGATGCCATTGCAGTTACGTCGGGACCCGGGCTGATCGGTGGTGTGATGTCGGGGGTGATGCTGGCGCGTGGGCTTGCCGCCACCACCGGCCTTCCTGTGATTGGGATCAACCATCTGGCAGGGCATGCGCTGACCCCAAGGTTAACCGATGGTCTGACCTTTCCTTATCTGATGCTGCTTGTGTCGGGCGGGCATTGCCAGTTTCTGATCGTGCAAGGCGTGGGCCGTTTTCAACGTCTGGGCGGCACGATCGATGATGCCCCGGGTGAGGCGTTTGACAAGGTTGCCAAGTTGCTGGGTCTGCCGCAACCGGGTGGCCCCGCGGTTGAGGCTGCCGCTCTTTCGGGAAACGCCCGGCGCTTTGCGTTTCCGCGTCCGTTGCTTGATCGTGCGGGGTGTGATCTTTCGTTTTCGGGGCTGAAAACGGCGGTCCTGCGTGCCCGTGATGCGCTTGTGGCCGAAAAGGGCGGGATCACCGAACAGGATCGGGCCGATTTGTGCGCATCGTTCCAACAGGCCGTGACCGATGTCTTTGCCGAAAAAACGCGCCGTGCCGTTGACCTGTATATGCAGGGTGAACCCGCCGAACCGGCCTTTGCAATTGCAGGCGGTGTTGCGGCCAATTCATGCATTCGTGCCATGTTAGAGACTGTTTGTGAAACACATGGTCTACGCTTCGCTGCGCCACCCATGCGTCTTTGCACGGATAATGCCGCGATGATCGCATGGGCCGGAATCGAACAGATGCAGGTCGGGTTGGTTCATCCTGATGATCTGGTGCCGCGTCCACGCTGGCCGCTGGATATTCACAGTGCTGCGATGCTTGGCAGTGGCAAAAAGGGCGCAAAGGCATGATCGGGGTCATTGGGGCAGGGGCGTTTGGCCTTGCAATGGCCACGGCTTTTGGGCGCGGCGGACAAAAGGTGTTGCTTTGGGCGCGAGACACCAGCCAGATCGCGCAGCACGATCTGCCCGAAACAGTGACTGTTACGGCAGAAATCGGTGCGTTGCAGCAGACGCAGGTCATTCTGGTCTGCATTCCGATGCAACAGTTGCGTGGCTTTTTGCAGTCTTATGCCGAAACGCTGAATGGTCAGCCGCTGATTGCCTGTTGCAAGGGGCTTGATCTGGTTACGCTGAAAGGGCCGACCGCACAGATTGCGCAGTTTTGCCCGGCATCAACTCCGGCTATTCTGACCGGACCAAGTTTTGCGGCCGACATCATCAAGGGCATGCCAACGGCACTGACGCTGGCCTGCGCGGATGATACGGCTGGTCGTGCCATGCAAGCGCAACTCTTGGCACCAAACCTGCGTCTTTATCGCAATGCCGATGTGATCGGTGCCGAGCTGGGGGGCGCGATCAAAAATGTCATCGCCATCGCCTGTGGGGCCTGTATCGGGCAGGGTTTTGGTGAAAGTGCGCGGGCGGCACTGATGACGCGCGGCTTTGCAGAAATGCAACGGCTGGCAGCAGCGCTGGGAGCGCGGGCTGACACACTGATGGGTTTGTCAGGTTTCGGAGATATGGTGCTGACCTGCACGTCTCAGCAATCACGCAACTTTCGCTACGGGGTGGCTCTTGGCCGGGGCGATGCCTTTGACGGCACCACCACTGTAGAAGGTGTGGCAACGGCACAGGCAGCGGCGGCGCTGGCGGTACGCTTGGGCGTTGACATGCCGATAACGGCGATGTTGGCTGCCATTGCAACCGGGGCCATGCCTGTGTCGGATGCCCTGAAACAGCTTTTGAACCGCCCCTTGAAACCGGAGTAACCGATGCGCGTCGCCTTGATTTGCCATGATAAACCCGGCGCCCTGCAAACCCGGATTGATAACCGGGCGGCGCATCTTGCCTATATCAACGACACCGGGATTGTTGACCTTGCCGGGCCATTTCTGAATGCGGACGGGCAGATGACGGGGTCTTTGGTGGTGCTGAACGTGGACAGCATGGCACAGGCGCAGGCCTGGGCAGATGGCGACCCCTACGCCAAGGCGGGGCTGTTTGCGCAGGTGACCTTGCAGGAATGGAAGCGGGTGGTGGGCTGATGGCCTATTGGCTGTTCAAGTCAGAACCGGATGTCTGGGGTTGGCCACATCAGGTGGCACGGGGCGATGCGGGCGAGGAATGGCACGGTGTGCGCAACTATCAGGCGCGCAACAACATGCGGGCGATGGTGGTGGGGGATCAGGGGTTTTTCTACCATTCCAACATCGGCAAGGAGATTGTGGGGATTGTAGAGGTCTGCAGGACCAGCGCACCCGATAGCACAACCGATGATCCGCGGTGGGATTGCGTGATGATCCGGGCGCTGCAGCCACTGGCGCGGCCTGTCACACTGGAGGATTGCAAGGTGCATCCCGGATTGGCGCAGATGGTGCTGATCAATAACTCGCGGCTTTCGGTGCAGCCGGTAACGGCGGACGAATGGCGCATCATTTGTGGAATGGGCGGTATATCGGTCTGAAAGTGGACCATAGAAATGGGGGGTTCCGACCCCATCAGAACCCCCCATCCACCCCATGTGCACCCCCTGGCTTGGCACATGTATCGAAAAAGGGTCCGTGGTGTCCTACCGCGTGGGATAAGGTATAGCTGGAAAGGGGTGGGTGGCGCAAATGGGAAGCGCGGACAAGTTTATTCAGATATGAACGAGGCCGGCCCCCCCACGCATGTGTCCCATGATGGGACAGTTTGCCACCATAACAAATTCAATGACTTACGCGGTTGCATTAAGGATTTCTTCAGAAATGCCCATGCCGCAAGCCCTGCTCTGCGCCAAAATTCTGCCGGGCATTTGCTGACCGCAACACGCAAAAAAGCGCCCGCAGCGGATGCGCGAGCGCCCTGTTCAATCGGCGCAAGCCAATTACTTGTAGACGGATTCCTTGCCGAAATGCTTGGTGAGCATGTAGTAGATCACCGCGCGATACTTGGTCCGCTCGGACCGGCCGTAGGTGTCGATCACCGCGTTGATCGCTTCCATCAGCTTTGGGCCATCTGCCAGACCAAGTTTCTTGATCAGGAAGTTGTTCTTGACGGTTTCCAGTTCGGACTGATCCGAACCCGCCACAGTTGAGCTGTCCTTGTTATAGATCGCAGGGCCGCAGCCGATCGTCACCTTGGTCAGCAGCGCCATGTCAGGCGTCATCTTGCACTTGTTCTTCAGATCGTCGGCGTATTGCGCGATCAGGTCATCTCTTTTACTCATACTTGTCCCTCATCCTGTTTTACCTGCAGCAGCGGCAGCAGGCTGGGCCCACCCCAACGGCTGCACGATAGGGGATGCCCCTGCAGACGCAAAGGGAATTCTGGCAAAGTTAACTCAACTTTGCCGGATTGCGCACCTGTGTTCAGCGCGTTCGTCAGGCGCGGTTGAGAGCGATAATGAATTGATTGGCCATCAACGTCAGTTTGGCCTTTGCGCCCAGCGTGGCCATGACGTGTTCGACAGCACCCTTCACTGGCGCGCCGCTGGCTTCGGCCTGCCAGTTGTAATCATCACCGGAAATAATGCCGTTCGGTTTGACCTTGCGCAGGCTGACCTCAAGATCATTGTCGATGAAGGGCGCGTTGTGGTTGCCGTCAAGGTAAACCCAGTCCAGCGATGCGTCTGGCATCGCCTCAAGCGCCTCTTTACTGGTCATGCGATGGATCTTGACGCGGGGGTCATCCTTGAATTTCGCGACAACCTCTTGGTATTTTACGTCCATCAGATGTTCGTTCTTTTTGCGCCCGAAACCGGTGTTGGCGAATTCCGGCATATACATCCACGGGTCAATCAGATGCAGTTCCTTGGGCTCGCAGATTTCAAGGATGCGCTGGGAAAAGAAGCCTTCCCACACGCCCACTTCGGCAACAACCGCGCCTTTTGGCAAGCTTTTCAATAGCCTGCCGCGGACCATATCACGTTTTGACATTTCCATCTGAACTGCTCCTGCGTCACGGATTGTTTCCGTTTTGGGCAAAATACGAAAACTGGCGGGCCGTTCAATAAAAAAGCCCGGATCCCACTGCGGGAACCGGGCCTGTGTTACGGTAACAACGCGCTTTCAGTAGCGATAGTGTTCGGCCTTGAAGGGGCCCTCTACCTTGACGCCGATGTAATCGGCCTGATCCTTGCGCAGCTCGGTCAGCTTGACGCCGATTTTCTTCAGATGCAGGCGGGCGACCTTTTCATCAAGCTCTTTTGGCAGGATGTAAACGCCGGGGGCGTAATCCTGCCCCTTGGTCCAAAGCTCGATCTGGGCGAGGACCTGGTTGGTAAAGCTGGCCGACATCACGAAGGACGGGTGGCCCGTGGCATTGCCAAGGTTCAGAAGGCGGCCTTCGGACAACAGGATCAGACGATTGCCCGAAGGCATTTCGATCATGTCCACCTGTTCCTTGATGTTGGTCCATTTGTGGTTGCGCAAGGAGGCGACCTGAATTTCGTTGTCGAAGTGGCCGATGTTGCCGACGATGGCCATATCCTTCATCTCGCGCATATGCTCGATGCGGATCACATCACGGTTGCCTGTGGTGGTGATGAAGATGTCGGCGGTGGCGACTTCGTCTTCCAGCAGGGTGACCTCATAGCCATCCATCGCGGCCTGCAGGGCGCAGATCGGATCAACCTCGGTTACCTTCACACGGGCACCGGCACCGCGCAGGGATGCGGCGCTGCCTTTGCCCACATCACCGTAACCGCAGACGACGGCAACCTTGCCGGCCATCATGGTATCGGTGGCGCGGCGGATGCCATCAACCAGTGATTCCTTGCAGCCGTATTTGTTATCGAACTTCGACTTGGTGACGCTGTCATTGACGTTGATTGCCGGGAAGGGCAGTTGGCCCGCCTTGTGCAATTCATACAGGCGGTGCACGCCCGTGGTGGTTTCTTCGGACACGCCCTTGATGGCGGCCTTGGTCTTGGTGAAGAAACCGGGGGTTTCTTTCATGCGCTTGTGGATTTGCAGCTTGATGACTTCTTCTTCTTCCGACTGCGGGACGGGGATAATCTCTTCACCGGCTTCGGCGCGGGCACCAAGCAGGACGTAAAGGGTGGCATCACCGCCATCATCCAGGATCATGTTGGCACCTTCGGGGAACATGAAGGATTTATCGAGGTAATCCCAATGTTCGGTCAGGGTCTGGCCCTTGACGGCGAAGACGGGGATGCCAGCGGCGGCAATGGCGGCGGCGGCGTGATCCTGGGTTGAGAAGATGTTGCACGAGGCCCAGCGGACATCTGCGCCAAGGGCTGTCAACGTTTCGATCAGCGCGGCGGTCTGAATGGTCATGTGCAGCGAGCCGACGATGCGGGCGCCTTTCAGGGGTTTGGATGCGCCGAATTCCTCACGGCAGGCCATCAGGCCGGGCATTTCGGTTTCAGCGATGGTCAGTTCCTTGCGGCCGAATGCGGCGAGGCCGATATCCTTGACGATGTAATCTGCTGGCATAGGCCTCACTCCTTGGCTTTTTGATGTGCGGTGAGATAGCATTCCGCGTCGGTGGGGACAATGATCCCGTAAAATTGGTGAAATTATGTCGGCGTTTGGAAACAATAAAGCCAAGCCGCGTGCGTGGCAGCGGATGTTGTCAGGGCGCAGGCTTGATCTGCTGGACCCGACGCCGATGGACATTGAGATCGAGGATATTGCGCATGGGCTGGCGTTTGTGGCGCGCTGGAACGGGCAGACGCGGGGGGATTGGCCGTACTCGGTGGCGGAGCATTCGCTGCTGGTAGAGCAGATTTTCGGGCGGTTGGGGGATTTTGCGGCGAAATGGCGTTTGGCGGCACTGCTGCATGATGCGCCGGAGTATGTGATTGGTGACATGATCAGCCCGGTGAAAGCGGCAGTGGGGCCAGGGTATGGCGAGTTGGACCTGCGGCTGACGGGGGCGGTGCATCTGCGCTTTGGGTTGCCGGTGATGCTGCCCGCGCCGGTCAAGAAGGCGATCAAAGCGGCGGATAAGTTGTCGGCGTGGATGGAGGCGGTGGCGATTGCGGGCTTTTCAGAGGCCGAGGCGGACAAGCTGTTTGGCAAGCCGGACCAAGGGGTATTGAAGGGGCTGCAGATCAAACTGCGTCCGCCCGCGGTGGTGCGGGCGGACTATGTGGCGCGACATGCGGTGCTTTTGGCGGCTTGCACTTAACGCACCTTGGGCAAGGTTTGGGGGCGCTCTGCCTCGACCCGGCGCTGCTGTGGTTCCTTGTGGAAGGGCTGCTGGCGGGTGGCAATCATCAAAGCATCTGCAAGAAGGCTTAACATGATCTTTCCTTTCATTCTGGTGTTGCAGGGCCATATATGCGCATCTGGCGCGAAATCGGAAATCAGAAAACTTTCTGATCTGTTAGGTTGGCTAACATATGACTGTGGACTGGCGAAATTTCCCTTCCTTGACAGCGCTGCGCGCGTTTGAGGCTGTTGCCCAAGCGCGGGGCTTTTCCGGTGCGGCGCGGGCCCTGAATGTGACCCACGCGGCAGTGGCGCAGCAAGTGCGTGCGCTGGAGGCAGAGTTGGGCCAAACGCTGGTGTTGCGCGAAGGGCGGGGGTTGGTGCTGACGCGCGAAGGGGCAGCCTTGGCGCAGAACCTGACCGAAGCCTTCGGCATGATCGCCCGGGGCGTTGCCATTGCGCGCGATGCAGGGCGCGAACAATCGGTACATGTCAGCCTGACCTCGGGCTTTGCGGCGCAATGGCTGATGCCCCGTTTGCGCCTGTTCTGGCAGGCGCATCCTGACATTGCGCTGACCTTGCACCCTGACGCCCGTGTGGTTGACCTGCGCCGCGAGGGCATGGACGTGGCGATCCGTTATGGCATGGGCAACTGGCCGGATGTGGAAGCGCGCTATCTGACTTCGGCGCGCATGATTGTGGCTGCTGCGCCTTCGTTGTTCTTTGGGCAAGAACCGCCACCTGCCAGTGCCTGGGGCAGCTTGCCATGGGTTCTGTCAAGGGAATGGCCCGAAGGGTTGAACTGGCTGCGCAGCCGCAACGTTGACCCTGCCCTGACCGATGTTTCCGAATTTCCGACAGATGAACTGGCCATCGCTGCCGCACGCGAAGGGCTGGGCCTGATCTCGGAAAGCCACGCCCTGTTGCAGGAAGACCTGCGCACCGGCCGGCTGATCCTGCTGGAAGAAGAAAGCGAGCGTTTGCCGGCCTATTTTTGCGTCACACGACCCGGTCAACAGCGCCGGGCCGTGCGCACTTTTCTGAACTGGTTGCTTGACGCAGCCTAGATCGCCAGATCAGTCAGGCTTTTGCCAGACTTCAGCGCGGCCTCAACCCAGCGTGGCTTTCGGCCCCGGCCAGACCATGTATCCGACGCATCGGCCGGATTGGCATATTTGGCGGTTGCCGGCGCGCGCTTGCGAGGGGCAGTTGAACCGGTCAATTCAGACAAGGAAAAGCCCTTTGCGCGGGCGATTTCTTCGATTTCGGCCAATGCCTCTTTGCGGCGCCGATCTTCGAACGTGTTCACAGCCTTTGTCACGCGGGCCTGAAGATCTTTCAATTCTTTCAGGCTCATTTTATCAAGATCAATCGACATGCACTAATCCCCTATTGCACTTGGCATAGGGCTATATCAGTGCCACCTTTCCAGAACAAGAACACTTATTTATCGGGGGCTGCGCTTGGCAAGAATACGCTGCAACGTGCGGCGATGCATGCTTAAACGGCGCGCTGTTTCAGAGACATTCCGGTCACACATTTCGTAAACGCGCTGAATATGTTCCCAACGTACACGGTCTGCGCTCATGGGGTTTTCGGGCGGAGGCGGCAACATTTCTTTCATGGCCAGCAAGGCATTCGTCACATCGTCGGCATCAGCTGGTTTAGAAAGATAGTCGATTGCACCGATTTTGACGGCTGCCACTGCTGTCGCAATCGCGCCATATCCAGTCAGAACGACGATGCGGCAATCCGGGCGTTTCTCGCGCAGCGATTCAACCACTTCAAGCCCGTTACCGTCTTCCAGCCGCAGATCAACCACGGCATAGGCCGGCGCACGGGTCAGGGCAATGGCACGGCCCGCTGCCACACTTTCAGCGGTTTCAGGCACAAATCCGCGTTTTTCCATGGCTTTTGCCAGGCGCTTTACGAAGGATTCGTCATCATCCACAAGCAGCAAAGAACGATCTGCGCCCAGATCGGCACCAAGTTCTTCGTCCATCACCTCAGGCACCCCCCACACTGTTTGATTTGGCATCTAGCGGCAGAAACAGCTTTTTCAATCAGCACTTAGTCTGCGCCGTTACGCACCGGTAAAGCAAGCGACGGCATCGGCAATTTCCTCGGGTGTTGCGCTGCGTTGGAAAAAGTCGGCAAATCCGGTTTCAGGCATCATCAGATAGGTGAAAACCGAATGATCCATCAGATAGTCACCACCATCAATTTCGCGTCTTTGGTATAGAACCCGATAGGCCTGTGCGGCCTCTTTGATCTGCGCTTCGGTTCCTGTCAGCCCGATCATGGCGGGATGCATGTTTTCGGCATAAGCGGCCATGACATCGGGCGTATCACGTGCTGGGTCGATTGTTATGAAAACCGGGGTCGCCTCAATTCCACGCTCTTCCAGAATGTCGATGGCCTGTGCATTGCGTGCATTGTCAAAGGGGCAGACATCGGGGCAATAGGTATATCCGAAATAGACAAGACTTGGTCTTTTAAGGACATCGCGGTCAGTGACTGTGGCGCCGGTAGTGTCGACAAGTGTGAATGGCCCGCCAATGGCCCCGCCGGTCTGTCCTCCACGACATGCGCTGAAAGGGTCATCTGCCGCACCGAGAAAAACATAGGCCGCGGATGCACCAAGCAGCCCCATCACGGCGGCGTATCCGATGATCATGGCAGTTTTCGTCATGCCCTGCTCCGTCACGTAAGATTGCACTTGCTGACATTTCGCGTAACTATGGGCGCGGGCCGGGAAAAGTGCAACGCAACATGCTGTCGTCAAATCTTGGGCTGACATCAGGGGATACGCGCAGTGATTGGGTGCGTCTGCGCACGTTGATTCTGTTGCGGTGGGTGGCCATCGTCGGGCAACTGACAGCCATCAACGTTGCGAGTTTCGGGCTGGGCATCATTCTGCCGCTGTTCTGGTGTTACGCTGCGGTGGGTGCAGCGGTGGTGGCCAATATCTTTTCGGTCATCCTGTTCCCGGAAAATAAGCGGCTGCGAGAAATCGAGGCCATGCTGACGCTGCTGTTCGATCTGGCGCAGCTGTCATTCCTGTTGTTCCTGACGGGCGGGCTGACCAACCCGTTCGCCTTGCTGATCCTTGCGCCGGTCACGATTTCAGCCTCGGCTTTGCAGTTGCGGTCGACGCTGACGCTGGGAGCGATTGCGATTGTACTGGTGACAGTGACGGCGTTCTTTCACGTGCCGTTGATTCTGGCCAACGGGGTGATCTTGCAGGTGCCGGGGCTGTTTGCCTTTGGGTTCTGGACATCGATCGTGGTGGGGATCATGTTCCTTGGCATCTACTCGCGGCGGATTGCGCTGGAGATCAGGGCGATGTCGGATGCGCTGCTGGCGACGCAGATGGCGCTGGCGCGGGAACAGAAGCTGACGGATCTGGGGGGGGTGGTGGCGGCGGCGGCGCATGAACTGGGCACGCCGCTGGCGACGATCAAGCTGGTCAGCGCGGAACTGATGTCAGAGCTGAAGGGGCAGCCGGAGCTGCTGGAAGATGCGAAACTGATCCGGGATCAGGCGGACAGGTGCCGGGATATTCTGCGCAACATGGGGCGGGCGGGGAAGGACGATCTGCATTTGCGGCAGGCGCCACTTGGGGCGGTGTTGAAAGAGGCAGCAGAGCCGCATGTGGCACGGGGCAAACAGGTGCACTTCGGCCTGCAACCCGGACCCGGGGGATCAGACCGCCAGCCAACGGTGTTGCGGGCACCCGAGGTTATTCATGGCCTGCGCAACCTGATCCAGAATGCGGTTGATTTCGCACATGAGCAGATCTGGGTCGATGCTGAATGGACGGGGCACCACATCACAGTGCGAATTGCGGATGACGGGGATGGCTATGCGCCGCAGGTGCTGGGGCGGATTGGCGACCCGTTCGTGCGGTCGCGCAGGGTGGATGAAGACGCGGAAGACCGCCCGGCCTACGAAGGCATGGGCCTTGGTCTGTTCATTGCCAAGACCCTGCTGGAACGGTCTGGGGCGACATTGCTGTTTGCCAATGGGTCTGACCCGTTCGTCGATTCCGAGCGGCGCACGGAACGCAGCGGGGCGGTGGTTGAGGTTTCCTGGCCGCTAAAGCGCATCACGGCCCCTGCGGATATTGCCACGGGTCAGAACCAGAAATTCTCGGTCTAGGGCAAGGCGTGAATTGACACGCAACTGTCGCCTTTGCCTTGCCCGAGCCAGCGCAATTCGCGCATCGTTGAAGCATTGCCACCCAGAGGTGTTTCATGTCGACCGATCCGTTGCTGCAACCCTATCAGCTAAGGCATCTGACCCTGCGCAACCGGATCATGACCACCAGCCATGAACCGGCATATCCGGACGACGGCATGCCGAAAGACCGGTACCGCCTTTACCATCTGGAGCGCGCCAAGGCAGGGGTGGCCATGGTGATGACGGCAGGTTCGGCCGCCGTGTCCAAGGACAGCCCGCCGGTGTTCAACAACGTGCTGGCCTACAAGGACGAGGTGGTTGGCTGGATGCGCCGCCTTGCGGATGACTGCCACGAAGCGGGTGCTGCGGTGATGATTCAGCTGACGCACCTTGGCCGCCGGACGCGGTGGGACAAGGGCGACTGGCTGCCTGTCATTTCATCCACGGCCGACCGCGAGCCTGCGCATCGCGCTTTTCCCAAGATGATGGAAGACTGGGATATTGCCCGCATCATCCCCGATTTTGCCGATGCCGCCGAACGCATGCAGGCGGCGGGTCTGGACGGCGTCGAGATCATGACCCACGGGCATTTGCTGGATCAGTTCATCTCGCCGCTGACAAACCATCTTGACGGGCCTTATGGCCGCGAAAGCCTGGAAACACGCATGCGGCTGACGCTGGATATCATCGCTGCCGTGCGCGCGCGTGTTGGCAAGGATTTCATTGTGGGCGTGCGCTTTGCGCCGGATGAGGCTGAAACGGGCGGGATTGACCCCGAAATGGGGATGCAGATGGGCCATATGTTCAAGGTGACCGGTCAGGTGGACTATCTGAACATCAACCGCGGGCGCATTCATACTGACCCGGCGATGACAGACATGATCCCCATTCAGGGCATGAAATCTGCCCCGCATCTGGATTTTGCAGGCCGTGTGCGCGCCGAGGTGGGCATGCCGACCTTTCATGCGGCGCGCATTCCGGATGTGGCCACGGCGCGCTATGCGGTGCAGTCGGGCCAGCTGGATATGGTTGGCATGACGCGGGCACATATGGCCGACCCGCATATCGTGCGCAAAATCATCGAAGGGCGCGAGGCGGACATTCGGCCTTGTGTGGGGGCCACCTATTGCCTTGACCGCATCTATCAGGGCGGCATGGCGCTGTGCATACACAACCCGTCAACGGGCCGCGAAGAAACAATGCCGCATACGATTGCACCGGCTGCGGTTTCGCGGCGGGTGGTGATTGTGGGGGCGGGGCCGGCGGGGCTGGAAGCGGCACGCGTGGCCGCACATCGCGGGCACAGGGTGACCGTGTTCGAGGCGGCAGATCAGCCGGGCGGTCAGGTGCGCCTGACGGCACAAAGCAAACGGCGCGCAGAAATGATTGGCATCACGGATTGGCGCATGGCGCAATGCGCAGCCATGGGGGTGGATTTCCGGTTCAACGCATGGGCCGAGGCGGGCGATGTTCTGGCGGAACACCCGGATGTCGTGGTGATAGCAACGGGGGGTTTGCCGGAAAAGGACATTCTGAATTTCGGCAATGACCTGACGGTGTCGGCATGGGACATTCTGTCAGGCGATGTAAAGCCGGGCAGCAATGTGCTGCTGTATGATGATGCGGGCGATCATGCGGCGCTGCAGGCGGCGCAACTGCTGGCGGAAAGTGGTGCCACGGTTGAAGTGATGACGCCGGACCGCACCTTTGCGCCCGAGGTCATGGCAATGAACCTTGTGCCCTATATGCGGGCGCTGCAGGACAAGAACGTGACCTTTACCGTCACCTATCGGCTGACCGGGGTTGAAAAGGACGGCAATCAACTGCGCGCGACGATCGGATCAGATTACATGAAGCTGGCCAAGCACGCGGTCTATGACCAGATCGTGGTGAACCATGGCACCCAGCCTTTGGCGGATATCTATTTTGATCTTAGGCCGCATTCGCGAAATCTGGGTGCTGTTGATTATGACGCGTTGATTGCCGGACAGCCGCAAAGCCTGAACGGTGGCCCGGATAACGGATTTCAGCTTTTCCGGATCGGCGATGCGGTTGAGGCGCGCAATACACATGCCGCCATTTATGACGCATTACGTTTGGTAAAGGACCTTTGATCAGACAGGGTTAACCACCCCTTAACCTTCGCAGCCCTAGGTTGATATGAACGCGGCAGCCTAGGGTGTGACGGGCATGTGGGAAAGTCTGGTACTGGCGGCAGGGCTTGGTGCGACGGCGATCCTGTCAGTCATCGGTGGCCTGATCATTCTGACGATGCTGCAAAAGCCGAAACATGGGGGCAGGCACACCTCGATCTTCCGTGAAGGGCCTGAGGCGACGATCTTTTTGTTTGATGGTGAGGATCTGGTGGATGCCACGCCATCGGCCTATCGGCTTCTGTCAGGCTCGGGCTTTACCGACAAACCCTGGTTTGCCCTGATGGAACGGCTTTCTGGGCGCTTTGAAAACCTTGAAGGCCGTCTGTCCGAGGCGGCAATGTCCGGGTCTGTGGTGCTGGCTGGTTTGCCAAAGCCGGGGGCGCAGGCGGTGTCACTGCGCGCCGAATTGCGCGGTGGACTGATGAAGATCGCCTTGGTGACACCGGGCCGTGAGGCAGATGGCCACCATGCCGACATTCTGACGGTGCAGGCGCTGGACCATGAATTGCAGGATCTGCGTGCGGCCAGCAATTCGGCGCCGTTTCCAATGTGGCGCACGCAGAAAGATGGCGAAATCACATGGGCGAATGCAGCCTATATCGAGGCAGCAGCACAATTGCCGCGGCAGCCCGAGGTTGCAGATTGGCCGTTCAGGGCGTTGTTTGACCTGGCGCCAGCCAAGGGCGACGCAAGGGACAAGCCGCTGCGCCGCAAGGATCTGGCCGGAAAGGGCTGGTTTGACGTGACAACGCGGCCCGTTGGCGATGGGAAATTGAGCTATGCTTTACCTGCCGGGGCAACGGTGATTGCCGAAGGTGCCTTGCAGGATTTCAAGCAGACCCTGACCACGACCTTTGCTGAACTTGCAACCGGGCTTGCGGTGTTTGATCACAATCGCAAACTGCAATTGTTCAACCCGGCGCTTGCACAGCTGATTGAAATTCCTGTCGAGGTGTTGCTGAAGCGGCCGGCACTGTTTGCGATGCTTGATGCGATGCGTGATCGCAACATGCTGCCGGAACCAAAGGATTACAAATCCTGGCGGCACCAGATGGTTGACCTGGAAGCGGCGGCATTGCGCGGCGATTACAAGGAAACCTGGCACCTGCCCAATGGCAAGGCGTTCCGCGTGGTGGGGAGGCCTTATCCGAACGGGGCGCTGGCCCTGATGGTGGATGACATCACGGATCAGGTCACGCGTGACAGGCTGTTCCGTTCTGAACTGGATATGGTTGTATCAATCATCAACCAGATGGATGAGGCCGTTGTGGCCTTTCCGGCGCTTGGCAAACCGGTGTTTGCCAACAGTCGGTACCACAAGATGTGGGGCCATGACCCGAAAGCCATTGCCAAGGATGGCGGTGTGATCGCAGTGCTGGAAGCGTGGCGCGCGCAATCCGTGCCCGGTCTGGTCTGGAGCGAGATCGAAGCAGCGCTGGATGGCGGCCCCATTCCGGGCGAACCGCAGCTTTTCACGCTGAACGATGGTCGCCCGTTGTCGTGCCGCATGATGGCCTTGCCTGGCGGGGGCATCGGGGTGTTGTTCCGCCAGCATGATGTTGGTGATGCTGCCTTTGGTGCAGCTTTCGGCATGGCGGCGCCCGCTGCGCTGTCAGCCTGACGCAGCGCCACCCTGCCCAAGCAGTGGCTTGCACATGTGACGGCGGGCCGCCAAACTGCACTTATGATGCAGGCCCTGCTGAACCGAGTTGATTTCTTCCTGACGGATGATGCCGCGACCAATGCGCTTGGCCGCTGGTTGGCGCCTGCGTTGCGGGCGGGCGACACGGTTTTGCTGTCGGGTCCGATCGGCGCTGGCAAAACCCATCTGGTGCGGGCGCTGTTGCGCCACCGGCTGGGGCCTGACACGGAAGTACCGTCTCCGACATTCACGCTTGTGCAGCCTTATCATGACGGGACGCTGACCATTGTGCATGCGGATCTGTACCGTATCACCCACCCGGATGAAGTGCTTGAGCTGGGTCTTGATGACGCCATGGCGCTTGGTATCGCGCTGATCGAATGGCCTGAACGTCTGGGCTTGGCCCGCCCCGCTGATGCGCTGGATCTGACGCTGAGCCCTTTGGGCGAAGGCAGGCACGTGACGGCCCTGGGCAATGCACGGCTGATCAGCCATCTGGCCGGGTTTTCTGCACATCGGGGGCAGGATGCCTGATCGCACGGCGGCCCTGCAGACCATGTTGCAGCAGGCAGGATGGGGCACCGCGTCATCTGCTTTTCTGGCGGGTGATGCCTCAGATCGCAGCTATGCGCGCCTGACCCTTGGCGACAAGACCGCCGTGTTGATGGACGCGCCCCCCGGAAAAGGCGATGATCCTGCCACCTTTCTGGCGGTTGCAGCACATCTGTGCGGGCTGGGTCTTTCGGCACCACGGATGTTGGCCCAGGATCTGACGGCTGGCTATCTGTTGCTGGAAGATTTCGGGGATGCCGTTTTTGCCCGCGTGCTGCTGGGCGATCCGGGCCTAGAGCCTTCGTTGTATGCCACCGCCATTGATGCACTGGTAAAGTTGCAATCTGGCCCGGCGATGGCGGGCTTGCCTTGCCTTTCGCCACAGGATTGGGCGCAAGCGGCCGCCTTTGCATTTGACCATTACCGCGCGGCGCTGACCGACGAAGCTGCCGATCAAGCCCCTTTTGTGCAATGCCTGACAGACCTGATCGCCGGGCATGGCACTGGTCCGCATGTGATGATCCAGCGCGATTTTCATGCCGAAAACCTGATCTGGTTGCCCGGCCGCACAGGTGCCGCGCGCGCAGGACTGCTGGACTTCCAGCTCGCACAGATGGGGCACCCGGTCTACGACCTGATCTCGTTGGTGCAGGACGCGCGGCGCGATGTGCAGCCCGACACGGCCATTCAGGTCATGCACAGGTTTTGCGACAGTACCGGTCTGTCAGCGCAGGCCTGCGAAACGGCCTGTGCCGTATGGGGTGCGCAGCGGGCGCTGCGGATTATCGGCATTTTTGCCCGGCTGGCCCTGCAATCAGGCAAGACCGGCTATCTGGCGCTGCTGCCACGGGTCTGGGGCCACCTGCAGACCAATCTGCAACACCCGGCCTTGCAGCCCCTGCAGCACATCTGCGCAGCCTTGCTGCCTGCGCCAACGCCCGCCACGCTGGCCGCGATCAAACAAAAGGCAGGAAACCGGCCATGACATTGCCACTGATGCTGTTTGCTGCCGGTTTTGGCACCCGCATGGGCGCGCTGACTGCAGACCGGCCAAAACCACTGGTCAGGGTGGCTGGCAAGGCATTGCTGGACCATGCCCTTGACGTGGCGGACAGCGCAGGCGCGGCACCCATTGTGGCGAATCTGCATTATCGGGGCGATCAGATCCGCGCACATCTGGCCAACCGTGCGGACATAAGCTTTTCCGAAGAGCCGGGCCAAATTCTGGAAACGGGTGGCGGAATGCGGCAGGCCCTGCCGCTGTTGGGCAAAACCCCGGCATTTACCCTGAACACCGATGCTGTCTGGACGGGTGAAAACCCGCTGGTTCAATTGCTGGCCGCATGGCAGCCCGAAAGGATGGATGCGTTGCTGTTGCTGCTGCCGGTCGAACGGGTGACAGGGTTTTCAGTACGTGCCGATTTTGCCGTGGGGCCGGATGGGGCCTTGCGCCGGGGGGGCGGTGATGAAACCCATGCCTATCTTGGTGCGCAGATCATCAAGACGCCCATGCTGCGCGATATGGATGCGCAGGTGTTTTCGCTGAACGCCGTGTGGGACCGCATGATCGCGGGCGGCAGGGCCTTTGGCATTGTGCATCGTGGGGGGTGGTGTGATGTTGGCCGACCCGAAGGCATAGCCCTGGCCGAGGCCATGTTGCAAAAGGCCATGGTATGGTGATGCGGGGCGTGTTTGGCGTGGCGCCGGGCATGAATTTCCCCCGGGCGCTGACGCAGGGGTTGATCGCGAGGGCGGGGCAGGATGACCCGGCCGCACTGGCCCGCATGACGGTTTACCTGAACACAAGACGGATGCAGCGCGCGGTTGAGGCGGAAATGACGCGTGAAGGCGCGCGTCTGTTGCCGCGGTTTCGGCTGGTCACCGATCTGACACAAGACATTCTGATGCCTGATGTGCCGCACCCGGTTTCGCCGTTGCGCCGCAGGCTGGAACTGACGCCGCTGATCGAGGCTTTGCTGAAACGCGAAAAGACCATAGCGGCAGAATCTGCCGTGTTTGAACTGGCGGATAGTCTGGCCACGCTGATGGATGAAATGCAGGGCGAAGGCGTTTTGCCCGAAGCCATTGCGCGTATCGATGTGGCCAACCATTCGGCACACTGGCAGCGCACGCGGGATTTTATTGAGATCATCACACAATACTTTCAGGCCGATGTCACACCCGATCAACAGGCGTTCCAGCGCAGGCTGACGCTTGGGCTGATTGACCGTTGGCAGGTGGCACCGCCGGAACATCCGGTCATTGTGGCGGGCTCGACTGGGTCACGCGGGACGACACGGTTGTTGATGCGGGCGGTTGCGGGACTGCCGCAGGGTGTGCTGGTGCTGCCGGGCTTTGACTTTGACACCACGCCTGCGGTCTGGGCGGCCATGTCTGATGTGCGGGTGGGCGAAGATCATCCGCAGTATCGCTATTGCCGCCTGTTGGCCGATCTGGAGCAAGATACCGTTGCCCCGTGGGTATCGGAGGCTGCGCCGGTGCCTGCGCGCAACACGCTGATTTCATTATCATTGCGCCCGGCCCCGGTGACGGATCAATGGATGGTTGAAGGCCGCAAGCTGCATGATCTGGATGAGGCTACGGCGGGCATGACGCTGATCGCTGCCCCCTCGCCACGGGCTGAGGCAGTGGCCATTGCCTTGGTGCTGCGGTCAGCGGCACATGAGGGAAAACGCGCGGCGCTGATCTCGCCTGATCGCAATCTGACGCGGATGGTGACCGCGATGCTTGATCAGTGGGGCCTGAACCCTGACGACAGCGCGGGCGAGCCGCTTGCGCTTGCGCCGACGGGGCGTTTCCTGCGGATGGTTGCAGCGATGCGTGGCACGCGGATCACCGGCGAGGCGCTGCTGGCGGTGCTGAAGCACCCGGCGATGGCGCGGGGTTGTGACCGGGGCGCCCATCTGCGCCACACGCTGAAGCTGGAAATGCACATCAGGGAAAAGGGTGTGGCGTTTACCGATGCGCTGTTTCTGCAGACATGGGCGCGCGGGTTTGCCGGAAACGAGGTTTCGCATTGGGCGACATGGCTGGCAGGGCTGGTGCAGCGGCTGGAACAGGTGCAATCGCTTGGCCTGTCACAGCATGTGGCAGACCATCTGGCCGTGGTTGAGGCGCTGGCCACCGGACCGGACGGCACAGCGCCAGGTAACCTGTGGACGACGCCAGACGGAGAACAGACACACGTGGCAATGGCAGGCCTGATTGCCGATGCCGATGCAGCGGGTGAAATGGCTCCGGGCCAGTTTGCAGATATTCTGAGGGCCGTTCTGCAACAGGGCGAAGTACGCAAACAACAGCAGTTTCATCCGGGCATCATGATCTGGGGCACCAGAGAAGCGCGCATTCAGGGGGCCGATCTGGTTATTCTGGGTGGGCTGAATGACGGAATATGGCCCGCAGTGCCCGCAGCCGACCCATGGCTGAACCGTGATATGCGGCTGCAGGCTGGTTTGCTGTTACCCGAACGGCGCATTGGTCTGGCCGCGCATGATTACCAGCAGGCGGTTTGCGCGCCCGAGGTGGTGCTGACGCGTGCAAGGCGGGATGCGCAGGCCGAGACAGTCGCCTCGCGCTGGCTGAACCGACTGACCAACCTGCTGGCGGGTTTGCGCGAAAACGGCGGCCCCGAAGCTTTGGCTGCGATGCAGGCGCGTGGCGATGTCTGGCTGGCCATGGCGGCGGCAATTGACGTGCCGGATCAACCTGTGGCCCCTGCGCCGCGCCCATCGCCGCGCCCACCCGTGGAACACCGGCCAAAGCAACTGTCGGTAACGGCCGTGCAAAGGCTGATGCGAGACCCGTATGAAATTTATGCAAGCCGTGTGCTGGGCTTGAACCCCTTGTTTCCGTTGCGCCCTCAACCTGATGCACGGCTGCGCGGCAAGGTCATTCACGGGATCCTTGAATATTATGTGCGTAATCGCCCCACAGGCGCGGAGCCGCGCGCGCATCTGATGGCGGCTGCCGATGCGATGCTGAACGAAGAGGTGGCCTGGCCAACGATTCAGGCGTTGTGGCGCGCGAGGCTGGAAAGGGCTGCCGATTTCTTTCTGGAACAGGATCAGCGGCATGGTGGCAAGACCGTATTGCTGGAGGAACGGGCCGGGCTGACCGTGGATGCCACCGGTTTTCGCCTGACGGCACAACCCGACCGGATTGATGTGCTGCCCGACGGGCGGTTGCAGATCATAGATTACAAGACGGGCTCTGCGCCCACGGCCAACCAACAAAAGCTGTTCGATGTGCAGCTGCTGCTTGAGGCCTGCATGGCCGAACGCGGTGCCTTTGGTGACAACCTTCCCTCAGAGGTGGCCAGCGTGGCCTTTCTGGTTCTTGGCTCGAAACCGGAACTGCTGGAAACCGAGATCACGGCAGATCTTCTGGCCGAAGTCTGGGCGAATTTTCAGCGCCTTCTGGGCCATTATGCCAACCCGGCGCAGGGCTATGCTGCCCGACGGGCACTGGTCAAGGAAGATGACCATGGCACCTATGATCATCTAGCGCGCTTTGGTGAATGGAAGATGACAGACCGTGCAGTTCCCATGGATGTCGGGGGGGCGACATGAGCCATCCGGCAAGTCAGAACCAGATTGCTGCGGCTGATCCGGCGGCTTCGGTCTGGCTGCATGCGAATGCGGGGTCGGGCAAGACCAAGGTGCTGATTGACCGGGTGGCGCGTCTGCTGCTGTCGGGTGTCGAACCGCAGCATGTGCTGTGCCTGACCTACACCAAGGCTGCGGCAGCCGAGATGCAGAACCGGCTTTTTGCGCGGCTGGGTGAATGGGCCATGATGCCGGATGCAAAGCTGGTGGATGCCATGGCAGCCCTTGGGCCGCTTGAAGGGGGGCGCCTGCCCGACATTGCCCGGGCGCGCCAGTTGTTTGCACGCGCGATCGAAACGCCGGGAGGGTTGCGGATTCAGACGATCCATTCGTTCTGTTCCACGCTGTTGCGGCGCTTTCCGCTTGAGGCGGGCGTGAACCCGCAGTTTCGTGAACTGGATGACCGTTCCGCCATTCTGATGCGGTCAGAGATTGCCGAAGAGCTTGCCAGCGGGGATGGGGCGGCCGCGTTCCGCGACCTTGCACGGGCTTACAACGGTGATGATCTGGACGGTCTGTTGGCGCAGGCCGCAAAGGTATTGGCAGGATCAGACCGGTTTCTGGACGATGCCGAGGCACGCGCTCTTTTCGGGGTGGCACAGGATGAATCAATCAAGAGCATTCTGGCAGATGTTTTTCTGGGCAATGAACGGACGCTGATTGACAAGGTGATGCCCGCGCTTGACCCCGAGAACCGTAACCAGCGCGCATGGCTGAGAAAGTTCCGCAGGCTTCCGGCGGATATTGCCGATATCGGCAGTCTTGCGGTGCTGGAATCCATGTTCATTTCTGCACAAGATGCCAAGCAAACCCCCAATCAGGCCAAGGTTGGCAGCTTTCCAAGCCGCGCGTCGCGCGCGGCCTTGGGTGATGAGCTTGAGGCCTGGGATGCCTTCATGTGTCGGGTAGAAGTGGCCCGCACACGCAGGCTGGGGCTGATTGCAGCCACCCGCACTGCGGCCTTGCACGGTTTTGCGCGGTATTTCGTGCCCGCATACGAGGCCCGCAAGGCAGCGCATGGGATGCTTGACTTTGATGACCTGATCACGCGGGCGCGTGCGCTGCTGACTGACCACGGTGTGGCGCAGTGGGTGTTGTACCGGCTGGATGGGGGCATTGACCACATACTGGTCGATGAGGCGCAGGATACATCACCGGAACAATGGCAGGTGCTGGAACGCCTGACCGATGCCTTCATGGATGGCGATTCAGCCCGCAACCGGGCGCGCACAATCTTTGTTGTGGGTGACAAGAAGCAATCGATCTATTCGTTTCAAGGGGCGGATGTCAGTGCGTTTGATGCGATGAAAGGCAGATTTCGCAGCCGTCTTGCACAGGTGGGAAAGGGCCTGCAAGAACGCGACATGTTGCATTCCTTTCGGTCATCACCTGCCATTCTGGAGGTGGTGGACGCCACGTTTGACCAGGATGACACGGCAAGCGTGGGCGGAAAGATGCAGCATCTGGCGTTTTTTGATCAGATGCCGGGGCGGGTTGAGGTTTGGCCACTGATCGCATCAGAGGCGGCAGAAACCGAGGAAGATGGGTTCAGCCCGGTTGATCTGACCACGGAAGAACATCACGCGGTGCGCATGGGCAACAAGGTGGCAGACTGGATCGCAGATGCGCTTGCCAGCGGGATGCAGGTGCCGACGCGCGTGGGTGCCAAACCTGCAGAACCGGGCGATTTTCTGGTGCTGGTCAAACGCAGATCAAAGATCTTTCATGCAGTGATTGCCGCCTGCAAATTGCGGGGCCTTGCGATTGCAGGGGCAGACCGGTTGAAACTGGGTGAGGAACTGGTTGTCAATGACATGTTGGCACTGCTGTCTTTTCTGGCCAATGACAAAGATGATCTGGCGCTTGCAGCGGTGCTACGCTCTCCTTTCGGGGGCCTGTCGGAAGATCAGCTTTACCGGCTGGCGCATGGGCGGGACGGGGCCTTGTGGCTGAGGCTGGAGCAGCAGGCAGCGACCTATCCTGTGGTGGTTGGCATGTTGCAAGACCTGCGTGACGGGACCGATCTGTTGCGCCCCTATGATCTGTTGGAACGTGCGTTGACGCGCCATGGGGGGCGGTTGCGCCTTGTGGCGCGGCTGGGGCAAGAGGCCGAAGACGCGATTGATGAGGTGCTGACACAGGCGCTGGCCTATGAGGCGGCGGAAGTGCCCAGCCTGACGGGGTTCCTGTCGTGGTTGGGGGCGGGAGATGTGCAGGTCAAGCGACAAACGGAAACGGGTGGCGGGCAGATCAGGGTGATGACCGTTCATGGCGCAAAGGGGCTGGAGGCGCCGGTTGTGATCTTGCCTGATACGGCAGATTATCCGGCAAAAGATCATGATCAGGTGATCCGCGTAGCGGCTGGTTGGCAGCACCCCATGTCCAATCACGAACCGGAAAGCCCGGTGGTCTGGGTCACCAGTTCGGCTGACAGCCCACAACTGATGCTGGCTGAAAAGGCGCAGCGTGCAAAGCGGCGTGCGGCCGAGGATGACCGTTTGCTTTACGTGGCGATGACGCGGGCGCAAAGCCTTTTGGTGGTGGGGGCGGCGGGAAGGATCAGCAAGGAAAGCAGGTGCTGGCATCGCAAGATCAGCGAAGGCATGGAGCGGGTGGGCGCACAGATGGCTGCGGACGGGGTTCTGGTGCACAGCTTTGGCGTGTGGCCAGCGCCAAACCACAGGGAAACCAGCGTCAAGAACAAGGTTGCCTTGCCGGCGTGGGTGGGCGAAAAAGTAGAGCAACCGACCGAAATGGTCAGCGCATCTGACGCGTTGCCGGGGCGGCCCACGCCGCTGCCC
>JBJOQW010000127.1:0-3114 GCA_046049665.1 Pseudomonadota bacterium
ATGGACGTGCAGCGCGATATGGCCTTTGATCTGGGTGAGGGCGTCTATCTGCGCCAGTCGCGCGCCTTGCAACGCAGGCCGGATCAGCAAAAGACGCTGCGCAAGGCGGCCATGCCTGCACTGCTGATTGCCGGGGCGGATGACAGGATCGTGCCCCCGCGCCGGATGGATTTCATGCAAAGCCTGATGCCACGCGCGCGCCTGCACATTATTGAAGGTGCAGGCAGCCTGCCCACGCTGGAGGCGCCAGAGGCCGTGAACAACCTGATCACCGCATTTCTGGCCGAGCCGCTGCTGCTGCGCTAGGCGGGCCGGCGCAGGTCCGGCCTCGGGTCAGCCCTGCACCGATGCCAGTTTTGCCTTCGGCTTTTTGCCGCCCGAATGTTTGTCAATAAAGCCCAGCACCAATGGCCGGATGTTCAAGCGCCAGCTGCGCCCGGCAAAGATACCATAGTGCCCCGCTCCGTCTTCCAGATGCTGTGCCTTCTGGTCATCCGACAGGCCTGTCAGCATCTTCAACGCCGCAACGCATTGCCCCGGTGCCGAGATATCATCTTGCGAACCCTCAACCGTCATTACCGCAACCGTGGTGATCGCGCCGATATCCACCTTGCGACCGGCCACCACGAATTCGTTCCGCGCAATCTCGCGTTCCTTGAAGATGCGCTCGACCGTCGAAAGATAGAATTCTGCGGTCATATCCATGACGGCCAGATATTCGTCGTAGAACCGGTTGTGGCTATCGTGATCTGACGCTTCACCCTGCGCCACACGCATGATCTGTTCGGTAAAGGCCTTTGAATGGCGTTCCATGTTCATCGAGATGAAGCTTTGCAGCTGCAGCAGCCCCGGATAAACCAGCCGCCCTGCGCCCTTGTACTTGAACCCAACGCGCTGCACGGCGAATTGTTCAAGCTGGCCCATGGTCACCCGGCGGCCAAAATCTGTTACATCCGTGGCCGCGGCATCCGGGTCCACCGGCCCGCCGATCAGCGTCAGCGTCTTTGGCTGTGCAGCCGGGTCTTCTGCGGCCAGATAGGCCGTGGCGGCCAAGGCAAGGGGGGCGGGCTGGCAGACGGCAATCACATGCGTATCGGGCCCAAGTGCGCGCATGAATTCCACCAGATACAGCGTGTAATCCTCGACATCGAACTTGCCGGCAGACACCGGAATATCCCGCGCATTGTGCCAATCGGTGACAAACACATCGGCGTCAGGCAGAAGGCTGTTCACGGTTGACCGCAGCAGCGTGGCATAATGGCCTGACATCGGTGCCACCAGCAGCACCTTGCGCGCCATGGGCGGGCGGCGACGCACGAAGAACTGCACCAGATCACCAAAGGGCTTTTCCACCACCGGCTTCACGTCGATCAGATGGTCCTGCCCGTCTGGCCCCACGATGGACCGGATGCCCCAGTCGGGCTTCACGATCATACGTTCAAAGCTGCGTTCGGTCACTTCGCCCCAGGCCGCCGCCAGTTTCAGCATCGGGTTCATCGACAAGGCAAAGGCCGGATAAGACGCCATGGCGCGCGCTGTGGCACCCATCCACGCGTTCGTATTGCGCGCGGTCTCCATAAAGTCGTATGCAAGCATATATTTCATGTCATGTCCTTCATGGGCGGGTGCATCCCTTGTGATCGTGCCTTCCCCCCCAGGAAAACAAGGCAACCAATGCTGCACATGCAGCAAAGATAGGACGGAATTTGGGCCATGACAACAGAAGAGCGTGAATCCGGCCCTAACGGCATCGCAAATCTTGACCGGCTGAATGCCAATCTTGCGCGTGTCGAAGAACTGTCCACCCGTCTGATGGCCGCGATGACCCGCAAGCGCGAGGCGGATCAGGCGCTGCACGGCCCCAATCAGGAACTGTATCTCAAGGCAGCCGCCGCCTATATGGCCGAGATGATGCAGAACCCCGCGCGTCTGATCGAACAGCAGGTCAGCTATTGGGGCAAGACGCTGAAACACTACGCCGAGGCGCAGCAAGCACTGGCCAAAGGCGAGTTGCGTGCGCCCGCAGACCCCGGCCCAAAGGACAAACGCTTTGCCAACCCGATGTGGGATACCCACCCCGGCTTCAACTTCGTCAAGCAACAGTACCAGCTGAACGCCGAGGCGATTACGACCGCTGTTTCGGGCCTGCCTGCGCTGCAGGGCACGGATCAGAAGCGGGTCGATTACTTTATCCGGCAGATCGTTGACATGTTCGCACCGACGAATTTTCTGGGCACCAATCCGGATGCGCTGGAAAAGGCCGTGGCGACAGATGGCGAAAGCCTTGTGCAAGGCCTTGAAAACCTTGTGCGGGATATCGAGGCCAATCAGGGCGACCTTCTGGTGCAACTGGCCGATCCCGAGGCGTTTCAGGTGGGGCACAATCTGGCGACAACACCGGGGGCGGTGGTTTACCGCAACAAGATGCTGGAACTGATCCAATACACGCCGACGACGGAAACGGTGCATGCAACGCCCCTGCTGATCTTTCCGCCCTGGATCAACAAATTCTACATTCTAGACCTGAAGGCGCAGAACAGCCTGATAAAATGGCTGGTGGATCAGGGCTTTACCGTCTTTGTGGTCAGCTGGGTCAACCCCGATGGCAGTTATGCTCAGGTCGGCATGGATGACTATATCCGCGATGGATACCTGCGCAGCATGGCCGAGGTGCGGCGCATTACAGGTGAAAAACAGATCAATGCAGTGGGCTATTGCATTGCGGGCACAACGCTGGGCCTGACGCTTGCGCATCTGCAAAAGGCCGGGGACAAAACGGTCAACGCCGCCACATTCTTTACCACGCTGACTGATTTTTCTGATCCGGGCGAGGTGGGGGTGTTTCTGGACAATGACTTTGTCGATGGGATCGAACGCCAATCAATGCAGGATGGCGTTCTGTCGAAATTCTTCATGTCGCGCACGTTCAGCTATTTGCGGTCAAACGACCTGATCTATCAGCCCGCCATTAAATCCTACATGCTGGGCGAGGCACCGCCAGCCTTTGACCTGCTGTTCTGGAACGGTGATGGCACCAACCTGCCCGCCACAATGGCTGTGCAATACTTGCGCGGCCTGTGTCAGGGTGATGGTTTTGCCAAGGGCCAGTTCCCG
>JBJOQW010000128.1:0-6740 GCA_046049665.1 Pseudomonadota bacterium
AGGTCATCAGCGAAGACCTCGGCATCAAGCTTGAGAACGTCACGCTCGACATGCTCGGCAAGGCAAAGAAAGTGACGGTCAAGAAGGACGATACGACCGTCGTCGACGGCTACGGCGACAAGAAGGACATCAACGCCCGCGTGGCGCAGATCCGCAAGCAGATCGAAGACACCACGTCCGACTACGACCGTGAGAAGCTGCAAGAACGTCTGGCGAAGCTCGCCGGCGGCGTTGCCGTGATCAAAGTCGGCGGCGCGACGGAAGTCGAAGTCAAGGAACGCAAGGACCGCGTTGATGACGCTCTGAACGCGACCCGTGCGGCGGTTCAGGAAGGCATCGTCGTCGGTGGTGGCGTGGCCCTGATCCAGGCTGGCAAGTCGCTGGATGGTCTGACGGGTGCAAACTCGGACCAGAACGCCGGTATCGCCATTGTGCGCCGTGCGCTTGAGGCTCCGCTGCGCCAGATCGCTGAAAACGCCGGTGTTGATGGTGCTGTTGTGGCTGGCAAGATCCGCGAATCCAAGGATCTCGCCTTCGGCTTCAACGCGCAGACCGAAGAATATGGCGACATGTTCAAGTTCGGCGTGATCGATCCGGCCAAGGTAACGCGCACGGCGCTGGAAGATGCAGCATCCGTTGCATCGCTGCTGATCACCACCGAAGCCATGATCGCTGATCGTCCGGCCAAGGAATCGGCTGGCGGCGCTGGCGGCGGCATGGGCGGCATGGGCGGCATGGACGGGATGATGTAATCATCCCGGTCATCTGACCGAACGGAATGAAGGGCGCAGGCAACTGCGCCCTTTTTCCATGTCGCAAAGCGCGGCTGACCTTTCCCCGGCGCCTATCCGCAAAAGCAATTGCCAAGTGCCGGTTGCAGGCGCAGATTGCACTTATCCAATCTTGGAAAGGCGTTTTCATGGCCCCGACCCCCGAAAGCCGTGCCAGATCAAACATGATCGTGCTGATTGCAATGGGTGCCGTGCAGTTGTTCGGTGCCTTTCAGGCGGTCATGGTGACGGCCAGTGAATATGACCCCGCCACCATCGTCTGGATGAACATCGGGCTTGATAGCCTGCTCACCCTGATGTCTGCAATCCTGCTGATGGCGGTTCTTGGCAGCGCTCCCTCAGGCGCGCTGAAAGCCCTTGCCGTGCTTGCCGGGGCCCTTGGCATCGTCGCAGGTCTTGTGAAGCTTGGCGCGCGGTTTGCCGGCGATGATGGCTGGTGGACCGGGCATTATTCTTATGCCATCGGCGGCTAGGGGCATGACGCAGGCGCGTGTTTGGCCTGTCCTGTCGCGCTGCCACTGACCTGAGGGAAAACCTGGCAACGTTGTTGGCCGCACATGCGTGCCAGCGCCACCCTATTCCCGCACAAAACGGCCTGTCACAGTAATGGCTATGGTGCAAAGCTGCCTTTGCCCGAAAGGTCACTATCCCGTGTGCAAGGGGGCATCGGCCGCGGCGCAGGCTTTCCTCGCTTGCGCTGACCAAGCAGACCCGCCACCATCAGCCCATGCGCCTGTTCCTGTTAACTGCCCTGACCATGATCGCCTTCGCGGGCAATTCCCTGCTGAACCGCATGGCGATTGTTGATGCAGCAGCAGACCCTGCTGCCTTTGCCTTCGTGCGTGTCGTGGCAGGGGCGGTTACCTTGGCACTGTTGCTGGCGTTGCGTGGCGGATCACGCCCACCACGGCCCGGAGGCAATACACTGCCTGCCGTACTTGGCCTGACGGCCTATCTGGTTGCGTTTTCCGTTGCCTATGTCGGGCTTGCGGCGGGCTCGGGTGCGCTGATCCTGTTTGGCACGGTGCAGATCACCATGTTTGCCGGGGCACTGGTGCTGGGGCAACGGCTTGCCCCTTTGCGCATTGGTGGGGCAGGGCTGGCCTTTGCCGGATTGGCCGTCTTGCTGTGGCCGGGGGCGGGCGATGCCATCACCCCCTTGGCCGGGCTGATCATGGTTGTGGCAGGGATCGGATGGGGCGTTTATTCACTGGCCGGTGCTGGCAGTACCGATGCCTTGGCCGGAACGGCGGTGAACTTCGTGCTTGCCGTGCCGCTGGTGGCCCTGTTCTGGTGGCTGGCCGGGGCTGCCGGTCTGTCAGGCCTGGGCCTTGCGCTTGCACTGGTATCCGGGGCCGTGACATCCGGCCTTGGCTATGCGCTGTGGTATGCCATCCTGCCCGCCCTTGGCGCGCAACGTGCCGCCGTGGCACAACTGACCGTGCCCGTCATCGCCGCTGCCGCTGGTGCCGCACTGCTGGGCGAAGGGCTGGGCTGGCGGTTCACGCTTGCCGCCTTGCTGGTGCTGGGCGGGGTGGCACTTGCCAGCCTGCGGCCCCGTGCAGCCTAAAGCGCCTTGCCCAACCGGTGCAATACATGGCCTGTTTCCGGGTCAATGCGTGAAAGGCCCGTGGCACGGAACCCCTCGCGTTCCCAGAACGCCCAACCGCGTGGATTGGCCCCCAAGACCGCAAGGTACAACCCGCGCGCCCCACGCGCCCGCGCACGGCTTTCCAGATCACGCACCACCTCGGCCCCATGCCCCTGCCCGCGCAGATAGGGGGCCAGCAACATCAGGTCGATATAGGCATCACTGGCCGACGGAAACCCGAATGACAGCACCGCCACCCCGCCCATCCGCGCGCCTTCGGGAAACAGCCCCAACCGCTGCGAAGCGGCAGGGTCACAGCCCGGTGGCGTGTCGGTAAAGAACGCAGCAGCCTTGGCCGCATCAGGCGGGCGACGATCGGCCAGAATCCAGTAATCCGACGCTTCGCCATAAAACGCCCGGAGCGCTGCCTGATCAAGTTGCGCGTTCAGTTGGCGGATCAACAGCATGGGCAATCTCCTGCACGGTCAGCGTCATGGCCCCCGAAGGCCGGCGCAGCGTGACCGTATCGCCCACCCGCGCCCCGATCAAGGCGCGCGCCAAGGGCGACTGCGGCGCAATGCGTCCAAAGCGGGCGTCGGCCTCATCCTCGCCCACGATTTCGTAGCGCACCACCTCTGTGCCATCATGCACCACCACGCACAGCCCAAAGGCCACTTCGGTTACCGGCTGGACCGTCGGATCAACCACAATCGCACTGCGCAGGCGCGCCTCCAGATAGCGGATGTCACGCTCGGACGCTGCCTCGGGCAATTTGTCCAGCCTGTCGTCCCTTGCCCGCAACAGGGCCAGATCGCCTTGCCGTGCCAGTAGCCGCGTGGTCAGAGCCGCCAAGCCGCGTGGCGTGACGTAATTCGGATGCGGGCTGACCGGCAGGTCAGGCAGTGGCGCCAGATCATTGCCATCCTCGCGCACAAAGGCCCGGCTCATCGTACAATCACCTCAAGCGCGTCATAGGCGCAGCCTTCGCCCCAGGCTGCAGTTGGCAGACTGTCCGGCTTGAACCGGATGCCTGCCAAGTCCGCCCGGCTGAAAAAGCGGCGGTCAGTCACCACGCCTTCAGGATCACGCCAGGCCGGGCTGATCTGCCCAGAGCCAATCGCACAGCGAAAGAACACCTCAACCTGATGAAAACCCGTACGCGGATCGTGGAATTCGTTGATCAACGCAGGAGCACCCACCACAATGGTCAGCCCGGTTTCTTCCATCACCTCGCGCATCAGGTTTTCCGGCAAGGACGCGCCACGCTCGACCCCGCCACCCGGCGCACACCACAGATCAGACCGCCCACCAGGGTAGGCGTTTACCAGCAACAGCCGGTCATCAAGCAGGATAAGCGCACGCGCGGCAAGACGGGGGGTAGCCATGTCTGCCACGCTGCCGCGACGGCGCATGTTTGTCCATGGTCGGGGGATGCTTTTGTTGCACAAAGCCTCTAAGTAAACGGGCATGAAGCAGCCCACCCCCGTCCTGACCCGCCTTTTGCCCAACCCCACTGCGGATGAGGCCGTCGTGCTGATCCACGGCCTTGCGCGCAGCGGCGCAAGTCTGATGCCGATGGAGGCCGCCTTGCGTGCCAACGGCTATGCCACGGTCAACCGCAGCTATCCGTCCACCACCGCCACCATCGCCGAACTGGCCGAAGCGCATGTTGGCCCGGCCGTGGCCGAATGCGCCGGTGCCGCCCGTGTGCATTTTGTCACGCATTCCATGGGCGGTATCCTGCTGCGGCAATGGCTGCTGCAGAACCGCCCGTCCAATCTGGGCCGCACGGTCATGCTCGCCCCACCCAATGCTGGGTCCGAAGTTGTGGATGCGCTGGGCGGTATCAAGGTGTTTTCATGGGTCAATGGCCCGGCGGGGTTGGAACTGGGCACTGGCGAAGGGTCCGTGCCGCGCGCCCTGCCGCCGGTGGATTTTGAACTGGGTGTGATTGCGGGCAACCGTTCGCTGAACCCGCTGATGTCATCCACCATTCCCGGCCCGAATGATGGCAAGGTCTCGGTCGAAAGCACAAAGGTGGCCGGCATGTCGGCGCATCTGACCATGCCCGTCACCCATACCTACATGATGATCAACCCCCGCGTGATCGCACAAACCCTGACCTTTCTGAATACCGGGCGTTTTGCCGACCAGATGCCGCTGGCAACTGCCGTGGCGATGACCACAGGGCAGGGCGGTGGGTATGGCGGGGGGCAAGGCGGCTGACCTTGCCGGGGTCACACGTCTGCGCCAAGATGCCTTGATGGAATGGCGGGCAACGGGAGTAGTGCTGACAATGCGCCCGCATGGCGAACATGCGGCGATCATTGATGTGTTGACCGCTGATCACGGTCGCCATGCCGGTGTCGTGCGCGGCGGCCTGTCGCGCCGCATGGCCCCCGTGCTGCAACCCGGCGCGCAGGTCGATGTGGTCTGGCGCGCGCGTCTGGGCGAACATATGGGCGCTTTCACCGCCGAACCCGTGCAATCACGCGCGCACCTGTTGGCTGACCGGCGCGCGCTGGCCGGGCTGAATGCCATCTGCGCGCTGCTGCATGTGGCCCTGCCGGAACGCGAGCCGCATGCCGCACTTTATGCCGCCACGCTGACGCTGCTTGATGCGCTGGGCGATCTGCCGGATTGGCCGCTGGTCTATCTCCGCTGGGAGCTGGGCCTGCTCGAGGCGCTGGGCTTTGGGCTTGACCTGCAATGCTGCGCTGTGACCGGGGCCACGCATGACCTTACGTTTGTCAGCCCGAAAACTGGCCGCGCCGTCAGCCGCGAGGGGGCCGGGGAATGGGCCGATAAATTGTTCCCCTTGCCTGCCTGCCTTGGCGGGGCAGGGGGTGATGTGATGCAGGGGCTGGCGATCACCGGGCATTTTCTGGCACGCGAACTGGCAGGGCAGGGCACCTTGCCAGAGGCGCGTGCGCGGTTGGTGGAAATGCTGGGCCGCGCCTAGCCCACAGACGCCTAGCCCACGGTCGCCAAACGACGCGGCATGTCGCCCTTGGCTGCGACGCTTGCGCGCAGCCCTTCCATGCTGCACCCTACATCATGGCCCTGCGATACCTTCCCCTTCATCTGCGGCACAGCCCCACCAACCGCGTGCGCGACTTTGCCTTGCTGACCGGGCTTGAGGCGGCCGTGCGCGGCATGCTGATTTCAGCCATGCCCTTGGCGGTCTATGACACGCTTGGCACGGCTTCAGCCACCTCCGCCGCCTATTTCGTCGCAGGCATCGTATCGCTGCTTTGGGGGTTGATGGTGCCTTGGGCCACCCGGTTCATTCCGCGCCGTTGGGCCTATACGCTGGGCTGCGGAATGTATCTGGGCGGCATGGCCCTGGCCATCTCCGGCCATCCCATGGCGATTGTCGCCGCGCTGATCCTGAACGCCGCCGCAACCGTGACGATCTTTGTCTGCCTGAACGCCTATGTGCTGGATTACATCGAACGCGCCGACCTTGCCAAAAACCAAAGCACCCAGATGCTTTATGCCGCAACGCCATGGATGATCGGCCCCATGCTGGGCGTCTGGCTGCGCGCGCATTGGGCCCCTGCGCCCTTTATCCTTGCTGGCGTCTTTGCCCTTGCCTTGCTCGGCACCTTCTGGTGGGCGCGTCTTGGCAATGGCAAACAGATCACCCGCGCCAAGGGCCCCACGGCAAACCCCTTTGCCTATCTTGGCCGCTTCTTTGCGCAAACGCGCTTGATTGCCGGATGGGGCTTTGCCGTGATCCGGTCCTGCGGCTGGTGGGTCTATGTGGTCTACCTGCCAATCTTCTGCGTCGAGTCGGGCCTTGGCGACAAGGTTGGCGGCATTGCCCTGTCTGTGTCCAACGCCTTGCTTTTCGTTGCCCCGATGATTGGCAAGCGTGCCCGCGCGGCAGGCGTGCGCAGGTCTGTCAGGCTGGCTTTCGCTGCCTGCGGGGTTGGTATGCTGGCTGCCGCCATCGTTTCACCCTGGCCTTGGGCCACGGTTCTGGTGCTGATGGCCTCATCCGCGTTTCTTGTGACGCTTGATGTGGTGGGTGGCCTGCCGTTCCTGATGGCCGTCAAGCCCAGCGAGCGTACAGAGATGTCAGCCGTCTATTCCAGCTTTCGCGATGTCAGCGGCATCGTCACACCCGGAGTGGCCTTTCTGGTCCTGCTGGTGGCACCCCTGCCCGCCATTTTTGCCGCCGCTGCCGGTGGCATGGCATTGGCATGGGCTGTCGCGGGCAAACTGCACCCACGTCTGGGGGATGCGCGGCCGTCGCGGGGCGGCCTCTAACCCTGCATCACGCCGGGGCCTTGCTCTTGCCTGTCCAGCCACTCTGCCGCGGCGCGCAGGCCATCTTGCGGCGAGATGAACGC
>JBJOQW010000129.1:0-5365 GCA_046049665.1 Pseudomonadota bacterium
AGGCCCGCGCCTTGGTAAACGCAGGTGGCCCTTGGGTCGAAGACGTGATCCGCAACGTCGCCCGCATCAACAGCAGCGAAGGCGTCCGCCTCGTGCGCGGCTCGCATGTCGTGACCAAGAAGCTCTACGACCACGACCGCTGCTATTTCTTCCAAGGCACCGATGGGCGCATCATCTTTGCCATCCCCTATGAGCAAGACTTCACCCTGATCGGCACCACCGACAAAGATCACAAGGGTGCCCCCAAGGATGCCGTCTGTACCGATGAAGAACGCGATTATCTGCTGAAATTCGCGTCGCAATACTTCGCCCGCCCCGTCACCGTAAAGGATGTGGTCTGGACGTATTCCGGCGTCCGCCCGCTTTACAACGATGGCGCAAAATCGGCTACGGCAGCCACCCGCGACTATGTGCTCAGCCTTGATGAAACCGGCGCGCCGCTTCTGAACGTGTTCGGCGGCAAGATCACCACCTACCGCCGCCTTGCCGAATCTGCGCTTGCCAAGCTTGCCCCCTACTTTCCGCAGGCCAAGGGCCCTTGGACGGCGCGCGTGGCCATGCCCGGCGGCGACTTTCCGCATGATGGGGTGGCCGCCCTGACCGCAAATCTGAAGGCCGCCCATCCGTTCCTGACAGATTACCACGCTGCCCGCCTGATCCGTGCCTACGGCACCGAAGCCACGCAGATCACTGGTGATGCCAAGACGATGGATGACCTTGGCCGCCATTTTGGTGCTACGCTGACGGAATCAGAGGTGCGCTGGCTGATGACGCGCGAATACGCCCATGCCGCGGCGGATGTGGTCTGGCGGCGCACGAAGCTGGGCTTGCGGATGACACATGATGAAATCGCTGCGCTGGATGCCTTCATGGCAGGCCACCGGCAAGCGGCGGAATAGGGGAAGACCGTGCTCGAACTGCGCAACGTTTCAAGGTCGGTCGAGGGGCGGGTGCACATTCACCCCACGGACCTGTCCTTGCAGAAAGGCACCATGAACGTGCTGCTTGGCCCCACGCTGTCCGGCAAGACATCCCTCATGCGCCTGATGGCAGGCCTTGATAAACCCACCGCTGGCACGCTGCACTGGGATGGCCGCGATGTGACCGGCATGCGCGTGCAGGACCGCGCCGTGGCCATGGTCTACCAGCAGTTCATCAACTACCCCGCCATGACCGTTTACGACAACATTGCCAGCCCCATGCGGATCATGGGCAAATCCGCCGCAGATGTTGACCGCGCCGTGCGCAGCACCGCCGAAATGCTGAAACTGACCCCGTTCCTTGCCCGCAAACCGCTGGAGCTGTCGGGTGGCCAGCAGCAGCGCTGCGCCCTGGCGCGCGCGCTGGTCAAGGATGCGGGCCTTGTTCTGCTGGATGAACCCCTTGCCAACCTTGACTACAAACTGCGCGAAGAACTGCGCGCCGAGATCCCCAAGATCTTTGAACAATCAGGTGCCATCTTCGTCTACGCCACCACCGAACCCGAAGAAGCCCTGCTTCTGGGCGGCAATACCGCCACCTTGTGGGAAGGCCGCGTTACCCAATTTGGCCCCACCCCGCAGGTTTACCGCAACCCGCAGGATGCCACCACCGCCCGCGTCTTCAGCGATCCGCCCATGAACTTTGTCTCTGCCGTCAAGCAGGGCGCGCATATCACCCTGGGTGATGTCAAAACCAGCGCATCAGGCCCCTTGGCCGACCTGCCCGATGGCACCTACCGCGCCGGCTTCCGCGCCAACCACCTGACCCTGGGCCGTGACAGCGCATCCGCCGTCGCCTTTCAGGCGCAGGTCATTGTCACCGAAATCACCGGGTCCGAATCCTTCCTGCACCTACAGCACGGCCCGGACCGCTGGGTCGGCCTTGTGCACGGCGTGCATGATCTTGCCGCCGGGTCCGATCTGACCGTGTCGCTTGACCCTGCACATATCTACATCTTCGGGCAGGACGGCCGCCTTGTCGCCCCCGCCCCCTATGCGATGGCCGCATAACATGGCCCAGATCACCCTCAAAAACCTTGCCCACAGCTATAGCGCAGCACCCAAATCCGATGCCGACTATGCCTTGAAGGAAATGGATCACGTCTGGCAGGATGGCGGCGCCTATGCCCTGCTCGGCGCGTCCGGCTGCGGCAAAACAACCCTTCTGAACATCATCTCCGGTCTTGTGCGCCCGTCGCATGGCCGCGTGCTGTTTGGTGATGTGGATGTGACCGATGCCCCGACAGCCGAACGCAACATTGCCCAGGTGTTCCAGTTCCCCGTCGTCTACGACACGATGACAGTGCGTGATAACCTTGCCTTCCCCCTGCGCAACCGTGGCATGGCCCCGGATTACATCGCAGGCCGCGTGCAGCAGATTGCCCGCATGATCGGCATGGAAGACAAGCTTGATCGCAAGGCCCGTGGCCTGACCGCCGACGCCAAGCAGAAAATCAGCCTTGGTCGCGGCATGGTCCGTCAGGATGTGAACGCCATCCTGTTTGATGAACCCCTTACCGTCATCGACCCCCACATGAAGTGGGAGTTGCGCACCCAGCTCAAGGCGCTGCACCGCGAGCTTGGCCATACCATGATCTACGTCACGCATGACCAGACCGAGGCGCTGACCTTTGCTGACAAGGTCGTGGTCATGCACGAAGGCCGCGTTGTGCAGATGGGCACGCCCGAGGAATTGTTCGAAACCCCTGCCCATACATTCGTGGGCTATTTCATCGGCAGCCCCGGCATGAACCTGCTGGATGCGAAAATTGATGGCGCCACCGCCCATATCGCAGGCCATGCCATCCCCCTTGGGGCGCAATACACTGCCTCTGGCCGCACGCAAATCGGCATCCGCCCCGAATTCGTCCGCCTGTCGCGCGGCACCGGCCTGCCCTTTACCTTGCGCCGGATCGAGGATGTTGGCCGCCACCGCATTGTGCGTGGTGAGGCTGCGGGCACGCCCATCAACATCATCGCAGGCGAAGGTGACAGTGTTGGCACCGACATGACCCATGTCACCTTCGATCCCGCCCGCATCAACGTCTACGCCGATGACTGGCGCATAAGTGGGGCCGCCTGATGGACAAGACGCAAAACAACAAGGCGTGGTTCCTCGTTCTGCCCGTGCTGGTGATCGTGGCCTTCTCTGCCGTCATTCCGCTGATGACGGTGGTGAACTATGCCTTTCAGGACACCTTCGGCGACAATGCGTTCTTCTGGGCCAGCTTTGACTGGTTTGAAGAATGGCTTGATGATGACCGGCTGTGGAATTCGCTGCAGCGCCAGATCATCTTTTCCGCCATCATTCTGGCCATCGAGGTGCCCTTGGGCATCTACATCGCCCTGAACATGCCAAAATCGGGCGTCTGGGCCAGTGTCTGCCTTGTGCTGATGTCCCTGCCCCTGCTGATCCCCTTCAACGTGGTGGGCACCATCTGGCAGATCTTTGGCCGCGTCGACATCGGCCTTCTGGGCCACAGCCTTGCCGCCTTGGGCATTGACTACAACTACACCAATGATCCGATTGATGCCTGGATCACCGTCATCATCATGGATGTCTGGCATTGGACGTCACTCGTGGCCCTGCTGGCCTATGCCGGTTTGCAATCCATCCCGCAGGCCTATTATCAGGCCGCCAAGATCGATCAGGCCGGGCGCTGGGCCGTGTTCCGCTATATCGAACTGCCAAAGATGCAGGGTGTTTTGCTGATCGCCATCCTTCTGCGCTTCATGGACAGCTTCATGATCTATACTGAACCCTTCGTCGTCACCGGCGGCGGCCCCGGCAATTCGACCACCATGCTGTCGATTGACCTTGTGAAAGAGGCCACCTCGATGAACCTTGGCCCGGCGGCGGCGTTCAGCCTGATGTATTTCCTTGTGATCCTGCTGGTCTCTTGGGTGTTCTACACCGTCATGACCAACCTTGATAAGCAGGAGCAGTTCTGATGCGTGGTCGCACCTCTGCCATCGTCATGGTCATTTACCTGCTGTTCCTGCTGATCCCGATCTATTGGCTGATCAACATGAGCCTGAAGACCAATCAGGAAATCACCTCAACCTTCACGCTGTTCCCACAGACCCTGACCCTGCAGAACTACGTCACCATCCTGACCGACCCAAGCTGGTACACGGGCTACATCAACTCGATGATCTACGTCACGATGAACGTGGTCATCTCGCTGACTGTGGCCCTGCCCGCCGCCTATGCCTTCAGCCGCTACAGCTTTATGGGCGACAAGCACCTGTTCTTCTGGCTGCTGACCAACCGCATGGCCCCGCCTGCCGTGTTTGCCCTGCCGTTCTTCCAGCTGTATTCAAGCGTCGGCCTGTTTGACACGCACATCGCCATTGCCTTGGCGCACTGTTTGTTCAACGTGCCTTTGGCGGTGTGGATCCTCGAAGGCTTCATGCGCGGCGTGCCCAAGGAAATAGATGAGACCGCCTATATCGACGGCTATTCCTTCGGCAAATTCTTCGTCAAGATCTTCATGCCGCTGATTGCATCCGGTATCGGCGTGGCCGCCTTCTTCTGCTTCATGTTCTCGTGGGTGGAACTGCTGCTCTCGCGCACCCTTGCCACCGTTGACGCCAAATCCATCGCCGCCACCATGACCCGCACGGTTTCGGCATCCGGCATGGACTGGGGCGTTCTTGCCGCTGCAGGCGTGCTGACCATCGTGCCCGGTGCATTGGTCATCTACTTTGTCCGCAACTACATCGCCAAGGGCTTTGCCCTGGGAAGGGTGTGATGACCAAACCTATCAGCCCCACCCTGATTGCCCTGATCGCCGCCCTCTTGGCTGCCATCTATGCCGCCCTCTTGTTCGTGGCCCCCCGCACCGATGAAGGCATCTCATGGACCGATCCCATGATCCCCGGCGGCTGGATGGCTTGGACCCTGGCCACCGCCACTTTCTTCTTCATCATCGCCTGCCTGCTGGTCACCTTTACCATCCTGGCCATCAACTACCCCGAAACCCCCCGCCGCGGCATCCTGCGCATCGACACCACGCGCGGTGACCGGCTGTTCATCAGCCTGCTGGGCTCCGGTTTCATTTGTATTGCGTATCTTGGCCTTGTCGGCGCCCCCCTTTGGTGGGCGCTTGCAATCTGCCTGATCTATGCCGCAGCGGTGTTCCGCTGGGTTTAGCCGACCCCGGGGGGCGCTCTCCCCGGTTAACCTGACGACTTCATCTTTCTGGGAGGAATGATATGAGACTACGTCAAACGGCCACCGCAATGGCGCTTGCGCTGATTGCTGTGGGAACCGCCCCCGCCTGGGCCGATATCGAGGCGGCGAAAGCCTTCCTTGATGCCGAAATCGGCGAGCTGTCCACGCTGGACCGCGCCGCACAAGAAGCCGAAATGCAGTGGTTCAT
>JBJOQW010000130.1:0-6902 GCA_046049665.1 Pseudomonadota bacterium
GATCACATAGACGCGTCCCTTACGGCGCACGACCTGGCAATCGCGATGACGCGTCTTCAGCGAGCGGAGCGAATTCGCAACCTTCATCGGTTTTCTCCCTCTTGCCGGCGCGTCTGCGCCGAATGAAAACAACGTGCCCCCCGGATGGGAAGCGGCGAAATGGTGGGCGGTACTGGGATCGAACCAGTGGCCACTACGATGTCAACGTAGTGCTCTACCGCTGAGCTAACCGCCCACGTAACCTGCACTGCCCCACCCAAACAAAAAGACGCGGGTGGAACCGCGCCGACTGCGGGGTCTATAAAAGGTTGCGTGAACGGGTTCAAGGGGTTTTGGCAACGATGAAAATAGCTCTATAGTCATCGTGACCGAGGACACAATGCCAGACGCCACCGCCGCCCCTTTCACAATCGCATGGCCAGACCTGCGTGACACACCCGTCATCTTTTCCTCGCCCCATTCCGGGCGCAGCTATCCTGCTGCGTTCCTCGAACAATCTTTGCTGGATGCACAAACGATCCGATCCTCGGAAGATGCCTATGTTGATCAGCTTTTCAGTGCCGCCCCGGGTTTTGGCGCACCCCTTATCCATGCCACACTGCCCCGCGCCTATCTTGACCTGAACCGCGCCCCCGATGAGCTTGACCCCGCCCTGATCGAAGGCATCCACCGGCCTGCCCACAATCCGCGCGTCTCTTCCGGTCTGGGGGTGATTCCCCGGGTCGTGGCCAACGGGCGCGCCATCTATCGTGGCAAACTGCCCGTAGCCGAAGCTGAACGCCGCATTGCCCGCATCTGGCACCCTTATCACAACGCCCTGCGCCGTCTGATTGATGAAAATCAGGCCAGGTTTGGCCAGGCGATTCTGATTGACTGCCATTCCATGCCGCATGAGGCGATTGACGCCCACTCTCGGCCCGGCACCCTGCGTCCCGACGTCGTGTTGGGTGACCGTTTCGGTGCCGCTGCCGGACGCGAGGTGATTGAACGTGTCGAGGCCGCCTTTGCAAACGCAGGCTTGCGTGTTGCTCGCAATTCACCCTTTGCCGGGGCCTATATCGCGCAGGCCTATGGGCGGCCCAGCCGTGGCAACCACGTCGTGCAGGTTGAAATTGACCGTGCCCTTTATCTGGACGAAGCCCGCGTCGCCCTGCGCCCCGATTTTCCCGCGTTTCATCGTCTGATCAGCGGGGTTGTCGCCGAAATCAGCGCTATCGGGCGCTACAGCCTGCCCATGGCCGCCGAATAGGCCTGCGTCAGCATTGGCCTTGCGTGAATACTGCGCGAATTCGGCCAAAACCACGCCAAAACGCTTGCCAGATGCGCCGGTCATCATGCCATCCTTGGCTGTATCAGCAGGCGAATGGGGGCACGCATGTCAACCAAAGGCGAAGGCGAAGAACGGCGCATGTGGACCAAGGCGCCACCTCTTCCGGGCATCACCGGCAATGCCCGCTGGAACCTGATCGAAGCGCAGACTAATCCCCGCGTCAAATCTGAACTGGTGGTGCCGGTCTTTGTCGAACTTTTGCCCCCAGCGCTTGAAAATCTGGACCAGTTCGTTGCTTTTCTGGCCAAAGCCACCGATCAGTACAGCCTGCCCGACCATGTGATGGACCGCCTGCAATCCGAGGCAGAAACTCCCCGGCGGGAAGATGGCCCATTGCAGCTGACCTTCCTCAGCCGCCCCGATTCGGTCGAAAGCCGCTATTGGACCGTTGTATCCGTGGGCCCGCCCCAAGCGCGTATCTACCGCACCGATGGGTTTCGCCCAGGTAAGCCCATCCGCGTCAAGACCGGGCCTTTGTCCTGCACACCTGTTGTCGGCATCCTTGATGACAGCATCGGTTTTCTGAACCACCGCTTTCGCCGGGCCGATGGCACCACACGCTTTGCAGGCTTGTGGATTATGCACAATGATACGCTGGCCGGTGATCCCGGCCCCCATGTGATGCCTGCCATCTCTGGCATCGAACTGACCACATCACATATCAACATGCGCCTTGCGTCGCAGCGCAGTGAACTGGCGCTGTACCGGCAGATCAACATGGGCGTCTTCGGCCCTGCGACGCGCCACGGCACTGCCTTTCACGCCGGGCATGGCACGCATGTGCTTGATACCGCTGCCGGTGCCGAACCCGGCACGCCCATGTCAGAGGTGCCAATCCTTGGCGTGCAGCTTCCGCCCAGCAGCATCGGCGAAACCTCGGGGGCAGAGCTGAACCCCGATATCATGCGCGGCCTTGACTGGGTCATCACCCGCGCACTGCAAATGCCAGGCCGCTTTCCGCTTGTCATCAACCTCAGCCTGGGCGCATTGGCCGGGCCGCAGGATGGCACCAGCAAGATCGAAGATTGGATCATCCGCGAAATCAAACGCTATCACCTCTTTTCAGGTGGCGCGCCAATCCGCATCGTCATTGCCTATGGCAATGCGCACAAGGCCCGGCTGGTGGCCAATGTCACCCTAGAGCCCGGCCAGGGCGTTCAGCTTGACTGGCACATCCTGCCCGATGACACCACCAGATCCGTGCTCGAAGTGCGCAGCGCCACCGGACAGGCCACCCAGTTGGGCCTTCAGGTTACACCGCCTGACGCTGGCCCTGCCCTTGCATTGGCACCTTGGCCCGCACCCGGTGTTGTGTTGCAATACGCCGTTCCGTCCGGCGTTGTGGCCGAGGTCGAGCCTTTGGTCGAAGCACAGTCCGACAAGCTGGCCATCACCGTAGCACCCACCCTGCGCCATGATACGCGCCCCTATGCCTGCTCGGGCGTTTGGCGGGTCCGGCTGCAGAACAACGGCAGCACAGCGGCCAACGTGACCTGCAAGGTCCAGCGCGATGATACACCCGGCGGCTATCGGCGCACCGGGCGGCAATCCTGGCTTGACCACCCCACCGCCTGGGACTGGGAGGCCGAAACCCGCGCCTATTCACTGCCTGGCCCGACCTGTCCGGTCACACGGCAGGGCACCGAGGTCAGCTATGCCGGTTTTCACCATCCATCCGCCTATTTCGTCGGAGCGGCTCGTCCCGACCTGAAGGTATCCGGTGCTGTGCGCCCTTCATCCTACACGGCAGAAGGCGCATCCCCCCCTCCTGACAGCCCCACCCTGTCAGGCATGGGAGATCAAGGGTCTGTTCTGTCTGGTCAACGCGAGGCAGGGGTACTCAGCGGGTCAACCTCCCGCCTGTCAGGAACCAGCGTCGCAACACCACAGGTCAGCCGCAAATTGCTGGAATATGCCATGGCCGGCCAAATGACGGCCCAGATCTCTGGCCCACATGATGCCGCTGAACTGGCCTATTGTCTGGCACCCAAAGCCCCTGCACCGGTTGCAGACACACGACTGGGGTTTGGAACCGTCATCCCGGCCTAGCGACGGTCGCATAGCCAGCATACCACCCGGATGACAGTCTTGTAACGGCACGGCGCAGACCCTTGGAATGGCCACGCTGTTCCAAGGCGTTGCGATGTGGCTGCCCTTAGGGCAAATCTATCAGACCCAACTGTGTGACACAGCTTCAGGCCTGCTTCGGCTTGCGTCCCTGGCATCAGGAACCCTCCTGCGCCATAGATCGCAAGCCATTGATAATATATGCTTTTACGCCTTCAGGCTTACCGCTATTGCCACTCTTTCACGGCTTCCGCCAGCAGATCGGCCTGCGGGCTGCCTGCCGCTGCTGCCTGAATGATGACAGTGGAACCCGTATCCCAGCTTGCCGGATTGATCGAAGGGGCACGCAGAAACCTGACCCATTCATCCAGTGTAAAATCCGTCAGCCAATCCACCCCGTTCGCCGACCAGACCGGCAGTTTCGTATCTGTGGGCATGCAGGCAGCCAGGACAGCCAGCCCGCACGACAGGCCAAGCAGGGCACCATGCGCCGAATCAACCGGGAAATGCACACCCGCCACCGTGCGGTTGTCTGCAATCCGCGCCGCCAACCGGAATGGCAGCGTTTCCGACCGTGTCGCACCCGTTGTCGAAGTCAGATCCGCCAGCACCGCCGCCACAGGATCAGCCGATCCCTGCGCCAGATGCTGCAATCCGCACAGGACTGCCGCAAATGCAAAGGCCTCGGTCGCGTGCCCGCTGGGATAGGTCGAATGCGCAGGCGTCCCGATGATCGGCTGCACCTCAAGCGCAAAGTCGATCGGCCGCGGCAGATTGCAGTGAAACTTCATGCGCATCTCGGCCACCACAACCGCTTCATACACTGCCGACAGCAGGATCAGCGTCCATTTCCGCGCGTCGGGATGCATTCTGAACTGCGCAGCATAGAATGACAGCATGTCCCCCATCTGCGCCATGATCTCAGGCAGTCTGTCAGCCCTCAGATCAGCAGCCACCCGCACATGCGCAAGCTGTGTTGCCAGATGTGCCGCGCTTGGCGGCACCAGTGTCAGCATCGTGGCAGGCCCCGGCACTGCAACTGAAAATTGCCCTGCCGCAGCCGGCCCAACCCGCAACAGCGGTGCCAGGTCGTGCAGCAACACGGCCATTTTCGCATCACCCTGCAGCCGCGAAAACCCGGTCCACCCACCCGGCCATGCCGGGAATGGCAAGGTTGGCACGCCGTTCCAGTAACCGACAATCCCTTCTGCCGACAGCGCCATCGCCCCAGCCAGCATCGGGCTGCCACTGCCCCCGCCATGTGCCCCGTGTGCCCCGTGCGCCCCATGTGCTCCATGTGCCCCGTGCGCGCCATGCGCCCCGTGTGCCCCATGTGCCCCGTGTGCTCCGTGTGCTCCGTGTGCTCCGCTTACCGCCATGATCGTCCCTCATCGCAACAGTGTCTGTTTCCAGACTGCGCGGAACCCACCCGAACACAAAGCGGTTTTCGGCCCATTTCCCGGGATTTACGCAGAATTAACGATATGGCCGACTACCACTTTCTTGGTTATACCTTCCCCAAGGTCACGCCATTGAAAATCGCGAAAGGGTGCCGCTTGCAGGCAACGCTTTACGTCCAGCTGATTGGCAATTTGAGTCTGCGGGACAGCGATCAAACCGATCGCACGCCCGGCGGCCAAAAGGCTCGTGCCCTGATCGGACTTCTGGCCATGACACCCGATCGCAGCCGCCCCCGCCGTTGGCTGGAACAGAAACTCTGGTCAGACCGCAGCCCCGAACAGGCCTCCAACAGCCTGCGGCAGGTGCTGATGGAACTGCGCACGGCCCTTGGCCCTGCTGCAACCTGCCTGAAAGCAGACCGCCAGCATGTCACCCTGTCACCGCTTGAAACCGATCTGGAACAAAACCCCACCGGCATCCGCCACGCGCTGGAGGCCGGTTATGACCTGATGCAAGACATCCATCTGCGCGATGCTGCCTTTACTGCATGGCTTGCCGAACAGCGCGCCCGGCTGGCGGGCACTGCGCCCATTACCGCATCTGGCTGGTTGCCCGATGCCCCCGCCATCCCGCTGGTCATCCGCACCGCCATCATGCCCACTGACCGCTGTGGTTTTGTTTCAGCCGCCATGGGCGAATCGATCAGCAAGCTGGTGTCAGATTTCATCAACGTCGATATCTTTACCGAGGCCGAAGGCACCACCCAGATCGGCCCGCGTGACCGCGGCTTGATTCTGACCGTCGGCGCGTCAGAATCGCGCGACAGGCTGCATCTGGTCACCACGCTGGAATCATCCCGCACCGGGCAGGTGCTGTGGTCACGGCAAGCCCAGTCAGCCACCGAAACCGCCAGTGATGTTTTGGCCGGCAACCTGCCTTCCGTCATCTTCGAAGCCGCCGAGGCAGCCATTAACGCCATGCCCCGCGTCGTGGGCGATGACCCCGGCCCCCTGCGCGCCGAGGCGATGATGGCCCGCGCTGTCCGCGCGATCTTCAGCTTTCAGGAACATCAGTTGCGTCTGGCTGATGATCTTCTGCGCGATTCCGCAGCCATCGTCCCTTCTGCCCGCGCCTATGCCTGGCGCGCCGTGTTGCGGCAATTCATGGGGGTCGAACGTACCGAACAGGATTCCTCCCGCCTGCGGGATGAGGCTGAACTGTTCAGCCAAAAGGCCATGGAGGCCGCGCCCGTTAATTCACTTGTGCTGTCCCTGCTGTCACAAGTTGAAATCATGCTGCACGACAACATTGATGCCGGATCAAAACTTGCCCGTGACGCTATTCACCTGAACCCGATGAACGCTTTCGGCTATATCGCCCAAGCAGGTACATTGCTGCGTCAGGGCAGGCCCGATGCCGCATATGAGGCCGCCGAATTCGGCGCAGGCTTTGCCTCGCGCTCGGGCTATCTGCACTGGTGGGAAATGCACAAAGGCTTGGCCGCCACCCAGATGGGCGATTACGAAAGCGCCATCAGCTGCTTCGAGGCAGCCCGCGCCCGCGCACCGCATTTCCGCGCACCGCTACGCCATCTGATTTTTCTGTACCTCAAACGCGGCCAGCCCGAAAATGCCATGCGCGCGCTGACCAACCTGCGCCGGATCGAACCGGACTTTTCACTGCAACTTATCCGCGAAGACCCCAGCTATCCTGCAGGCACCCTGCGCCGGGCTGATCTGCTGTCGCTGCCCTTTCCCGGCGTTGCCTGACCACTCTGTAACCTTGTGGAAACAAGGTCTGGCGCAGCCATGGCACACCCTGAAATCGGGGTAAAGCCATCAGCCACCATCGCTGCGCCAGATCAGTTGCCCGGAAATGCGGGCGGGGAGGGGATCAAATACACGTCAGATCAAAACGAACCGTTCAATGCGTCACCGTTCAATGCAGTTCAGGTTCAGGGCCGCCGGGCTGAGGGGATCAGATCCCGGACAGCGCCCTGGTGGTGCAGTTGCCTGCGCCACACCCAAAGAATTAATGATTTGCTCTCTGATCAGGCGTGAGTTTTTCGTGAATTTCACGCAAAACTGCCGCTAGGGCAGATAAA
>JBJOQW010000131.1:0-3752 GCA_046049665.1 Pseudomonadota bacterium
GAAACGTGTCGCGCAGGCGCCCACCTTCAAAAGCCGGGTCGATGATGCGCCTTTGCCGCTTCCACACATCGCCGTTCGTCACGAAGACCGAATTGCCCAGCAAGGGGTTCAGCCCTTCGCGGATACGGTTCGATTTTGGAAAGTCGTCTGGCCGTTCGTTCAGCACGCGCGCCACAAGCGCGGGGTCATTGCACATGTAGCTGCGAAAGAATGGCGTGCGGAATTCGGCCATCCAGGCCCGGTACAGCCGCGCCGGTTGCGCCGACAGGATATCTGCCCGGAACAGCTGCAGATAGCGCCACAGCGATACGCGGTCAGGCCGGGGCACGGGCTTGGGCGGGACTGTCACGCCATGCTCCGATAGCCCGACCGTGCCACCTCGATCCGGCTGGCCGATGGTTTGCGCGCTGCATAGCGTGCGCCCAGCGGCACGGGGCCGGCCGTGATCTGGAAATAGTCGTAATCGCGCGGGCGGTCGAAAGCGCACAGATACTGGAAGTGCAGCCGGAAGAATTTCCAGCGCAATTCGCGCCACCGTTCCGCTGACAACGTTTGCGTGAAGGCCGCCGACATCACCAGCGGCCAGCGTTTGCCAGCAGGCGCCACCCCCGTTACTGCCACCGGGTCGCACAGCGCAAAGGCGCAGCCATCGCCGGGGGCTGTCACGTCCACCCATGTCAGCCTTTCCACTGTGGACAGATCATGCAGATCGCGCCGCAGCCGCGCAGCCTTTGGCAGGAAAGACACCATCGGCACCACATGGCCCAGCGTCAGCAAAGACAGCGCAGGGGCCCCTGGCACGCCCTCGCGCAGCAGATCGGCCAGAATGGACACGGCCAGATGCGCGCCAGATGAATGGCCCACCACCAGCACCTCGTCAAAACCACCGTCCATCGCCGCGCGGATACTGGCGCGAAACTGTGCCATGCGCGCCTCCAGCTCGGGCGGGTTCGCCCCACCCACCTGCGCCGAATAAGCGTAGTCATGCATAAGGTAATAGGCAAAGACCTTGTGATCATAGCGCCGGAACAGGTGCAAAATCCCGTAGGCCAGCCCCAGGCCCAAGGCCAGACCAGCAGCCCAATGGCTGTAGGCCGCCACCAAAGACCCCAGGGCCCAGCCTGCCGCAATGGCAATTGCCAACTGCCCCAGCAGGAAGAAGATCGGATAAAGGGCCGCAATCATCGGCCCCTTGCGCAACCGCATCAACCGGAACAAGGCACCCGAGCCGATATAGGCCCAGGCCGTGCGCAGAAGTTGCAGATAGGTGCCCGGAATGCCCGCTGTCATGGATGTGCGCACAAGGTCTGACCAGACCAGCACCTCCATCTCTACTTCCGCCGCCTTGCCGCCAACCACCCCGTCAACATGCCACCCGTAGGGCCCGCCTGCCTTTTTCGGCTTCAGCGCCAGCTGATAGCCCGAAATCGCCGCCTGCGCCGCCCCTTCCTTGCGATAGAGCTCGCGGTAGCGGCGCGGGTGGAACGGATCATAACCCGGAATATAGAAAACCCGCCGCCGGAAGGAGCGCTTGGTGGGGTCATCTGCGGGTTCGGCGTTCATCGCATGCATCTTGCACAGCATTCTGGCAGAATTATGCGGCGTGGGAAGGGGTTACCCCAGCAACGGAATACCCAAGGCATCAAAGGTTTCCAGCAGCCAGAAGGCAAATGCCGAAAACGCCCCCGTGACCAGCGCAAGGCCCACCACAATCAGCAGCAAGCCCATGCAGCGTTCGATCATCTTCATATGCGGCTTGATCCGTGCCATCAGGCCCATGGACCGTTCAATGAACACCGCCGCCAGCAGAAACGGCACGCCCAGCCCCAAGGCATAGGCCCCCAAAAGCAAAGTGCCCCGCGCCACATTCCCCTCTTGCGCCGCAAGTGACAGGATCGCGCCCAATTGCGGGCCAATGCAGGGTGTCCAGCCAAAGGCAAAGGCCAGCCCCAGCACATAGGCCCCCATCGCCGACCCGCCCCTGTCACCCGCATCCATCCGCGCTTCGCGGTCCAGAATGGGAATCCGGAAAACGCCGAGGAAATGCAGGCCAAAGATGATGACGACCACGCCCGAAATACGTGTGAACAGCACCTGATTTTGCAGGAAAAACATCCCGATGCTGGATGCGGTGAACCCCAGCAGCAGAAATACCGTTGACAGGCCCAGCACAAAGAACAGTGCGGGCAGCATGATCTTGCGCCGCGCCACCGCGTCAGCCCGCATGTCACCCATGCTGATGCCGCCCATATAGGCCAGATAGGGTGGTACAATCGGCAGCACACAGGGCGACAGAAACGACAAAAGCCCCGCGAGCACTGCTACAAGCAGCGCGGGGGCCATGGTCGCATCCATGATCTCGATCCCGAACATGTTATGTGACATAGCCTGGCTTGGCGCGCAGGTCACGTTTCAACGCGTCACGATTGCGTAGCTGATGGGGCCGTCATGGATTGGGATGTTGATCTGGATTGCACAGGGTTGCTTTGCCCCTTGCCTGTGTTGCGCACGCGCAAACGGCTGATGGCCATGCAACCCGGGCAGGTCTTGCGCGTTCTGGCGACCGATCCGATGGCGGCCATTGACCTGCCACATTTCTGTGGCCAAACCGGCCACACGCTGTTGCACATCGCCACGGATCAAATCCCTCAGTCCTATCTGATCCGCCGCGCATGACGGCCAATCCTCGCCATGGTGAACACAATCTGACCTGAACTGATGCTGTGCATGCCCCCACGCGACGGCATCGAATGTCCCAAAGTGGTTTTGTCGGGGCCAACATGAGGGAGGCATCCCTGTCTGAGATGAGGGTCGGGCGGTTTGGCCAAAGGGGGAGCTGGTTGATCTGGGGGTGCCGGAGTTTTTGGTGCGGGATGTGCTGCGGGGGGTGCTGGGGCAGGAATTGATGCTGACACCTTGCCCGGCCTGTGGAACCACCGGTTGTTCGGTTTGCGGCGGGACGGGGGTGGGGGAGCGGCGGTTGCGGGCGGAGTTATGGGTGGGGTGAAAAGGCGTGTCCCATGATGGGACCTGTCTTGGAGTGAATGAGATCAAGGGGTTGATCGGCGGGATTAAGGGTTTGGTAAGGGGCGAAGTGGACAGTGTGGCGTGGGTTCCAGCTATCCGCTGGAGCGTTATTGCTCATCGCGCACCAGACAACGCAGCTTCATTGGTTTCCTTTGGAACGTTGGGTTAACCCGCGCGAAGGGCGCGGAACAACCGACTATACGGCCCGCTAATAGGTCAAAGTTACTTTGCGATCTGCGGAAATCAGCTCGAGACTGTCATCGTCAGGCATGGACTGTGCGGTGCAGTCCGACACGAATACTGAGGCACTGAATACCAGTGGATCACCTGTCAGGTAAGGGCGGTAAGTTCTGCCGTCAGGTTCTTGAAACGCTCCATTTACAGGCTCGGCGATTTGTAAAGTAAGCATTTCGCTTTCGCCGGCTGACACACGTTCCAACGACGCTTGCCCTATCGTTGACTGCAAGCGGCCACCTGTTTGGACTATTTCGGTGGTCGAATATAGAAACGGCCTACCGTCGAGTGCAGTAGTATCAACGCCCATCGCAGCTCCAGAGTTTTGCTTCCAAAAGCAAAAATCGGTATCAGAATTGTTAGTCAACACAGCTGAAATACTTGCAGAACCTTCAATAACTGTTGCTTCCACTATCTTCAGTGTAGCTTCGTCAATAGGGTCGATAGCCCGGAATTGTGTGTCTTGAGTTGGCACACATGCCACCAAAAAC
>JBJOQW010000132.1:0-2640 GCA_046049665.1 Pseudomonadota bacterium
CCCGCAAGCCCGGCCATCACGGCATTCATCCGTTCGGCATAGGGGCGGGCGGCCTCGGCGCTTTCCTGGGCGCGGCGCAGTTTCGCCGCGGCCACCATTTGCATGGCCTTCGTGATCTTCCGCGTGTTTTTCACGCTTCCGATCCGGTTTTTAAGGTCCTTCAGGCTGGGCATTGAATGCTCCCCAAACCCTTAGACGAAGTCTTTGGCGAAGGCGTCAAGCTCGGCCCGCACTGCTTTTTCCAGATCGCCCGAAACCTTGCGGTCCTTGCCGGTGATGTCATCCAGCAGTGCCTTGCCCTTGGTGCGCAGGTGCTTCAACAGCCCTGCCTCATACCGGCCCACATCCTTGACGCCGACCTTGTCCAGATAGCCGTTGGTGCCTGCATAGATCACGCAAACGATCTCGGCGTTGGTCAGTGGCGAATACTGCGCCTGCTTCATCAGTTCGGTCAGACGCGCGCCACGGTTCAGCAACTGCTGGGTCGATGCGTCAAGGTCGGAACCAAACTGCGCGAATGCCGCCATTTCGCGGTACTGCGCCAGTTCCAGCTTCACCTTGCCAGCCACCGATTTCATGGCGTTCGTCTGGGCCGAAGAGCCCACGCGCGACACGGACAGACCGGTGTTCACAGCCGGGCGGACGCCCTGATAGAACAGTTCGGTTTCAAGGAAGATCTGGCCATCGGTGATGGAGATCACGTTCGTCGGAATAAAGGCCGACACGTCACCACCCTGGGTTTCGATGATCGGCAGCGCGGTCAAGGAACCCGAACCCAGATCCTCGTTCAGCTTGCAGGACCGTTCCAGCAGACGAGAGTGCAGATAGAACACGTCGCCCGGATAGGCTTCACGTCCTGGCGGACGGCGCAGCAGCAGCGACATCTGGCGGTAAGCAACGGCCTGCTTGGACAAATCATCATAGATGATCAGCGCATGGCGGCCATTGTCACGGAAATATTCGGCCATGGCGGTTGCGGCATAGGGTGCCAGGAACTGCATGGGGGCCGGGTCAGATGCGGTGGCGGCAACGATGGTCGTGTAGGCAATCGCACCGGTTTCTTCCAGCTTTTTCACCAGCTGTGCAACCGTCGAACGCTTTTGCCCGATAGCCACATAGATGCAGTACAGCTTCTTGGATTCGTCCGTGCCAGCCGCGTCATTATACGCCTTCTGGTTCAGGATCGTGTCCAGTGCCACGGCGGTTTTGCCGGTCTGACGGTCACCGATGATCAGTTCGCGCTGGCCACGGCCAACCGGGATCATGGCGTCAATGGCCTTGAGGCCCGTTGCCATGGGTTCGTGCACCGATTTGCGCGGAATGATGCCCGGGGCCTTTACGTCAGCCACGCGGCGTTCGGATGATTTGATCGGGCCCTTGCCGTCAATCGGGTTGCCCAGACCATCCACAACGCGGCCCAGCAGCGCTTCACCGGCGGGCACGTCCACGATGGACTTGGTGCGCTTGACGGTATCGCCTTCCTTGATGTCCTGGTCCGAGCCGAAGATAACGATACCGACGTTATCAACTTCAAGGTTCAGGGCCATCCCGCGGATACCGCCGGGGAATTCGACCATTTCACCGGCCTGCACATTGTCCAGACCATGGACGCGGGCAATACCGTCACCAACGGACAGCACGCGGCCCACTTCGGAAACTTCAGCGTCCTTGCCAAAGTTCTTGATCTGATCCTTCAGGATTGCCGAGATTTCAGCTGCCTGGATTCCCATCACCCAACCTCTTTCATTGCATTCTGGAGAGCCGCGAGCCGCGCCTTGACCGACGTGTCGATCATGGTCGAGCCGAGCTTGACGATTAGACCGCCGATAAGGGATTCATCGACGGTGGCATTCAGTTTGACAGTCTTGCCGACCTTGGCCTTCAAGGTTTCAGCCAGCTTTTTGGTTTGTGCAGCGCTCAGCTTGGTGGCGGAGACCACATCAGCCGTCACTTCGCCCTTTTCCGCGGCGATGCGCGCGTTCACATCGGCCACCAGTTGCGGCAGCACGAACAGTCGGCGCTTACCAGCCATCAGGGCGATGGTGTTGGCGGTGAGTTCGGACAGGCCAAGCTTTGCGGCAATGGCGGCCATGGCATTGGCCTGCTCTTCGCGGCCCACAACAGGCGACGATACCATGGCAACAAGGTCAGGGCTGGCAGCCAGCGCATCACCAAGGCCTGCAACATCGGCTTCCAAAGCCTTCAGGCTGCCGCCTTCTTTTGCCAGATCAAAAAGTGCTGCTGCATAGCGCGCAGCAATTCCGGTCGAGATCGAAACTGATTCCGCCACGGTAACCCTTCCGCTGTTTCTGCTAACCCGCTGTTTATGCGTTGCCACACAACATAGGGCCCGAGTGTATCAAGGGCGCAAACATACTGTCTGCGTCTTGAATTTGGCGCGTCTCTAGCAGAGCGTGGCAGGCCCCGCAACCACGTTAAGGCAGGATTTAGGGTCGCAAAACGGTGGCAGCGGGCCGCATGGCAAACTTGCCCTTCGTCCATGCCAAAGGGGCATCAACCTAAGGTGTCGTTACCACCCGTTGGGATTGCCGGGCAGGATGGTTCCGGTGCCCTCATCCGCAGCTTCGGACGCCCAGGTAACCTGATCGCCCGCAATCTGCACAAACCAGCAGCTGGGTG
>JBJOQW010000133.1:0-5207 GCA_046049665.1 Pseudomonadota bacterium
TTATATAGGGAATAGCGGGGCCGTGGTCCAGACCCCGCCGCACCCGCAATCAGAACGGAATCTCGTCATCCATATCGCTGCGGCCGCTGCCGCCCGCGGGGGCACGACTGCCGCCACTGCTGCCGCCGCCATAGCCGCCCGACGAACCGCCATCATACCCGCCAGTATCGCGGTCATCATAGCCGCCGCCGCCGCCCGAACCGCCACCATCACGCCCGCCCAGAAGGGTCAGTTCACCCCGGTACTGGCGCAGCACCACTTCCGTTGTGTACCGGTCCGCGCCAGACTGATCCTGCCACTTGCGGGTTTCCAGCTGGCCTTCGATGTAAACCGTCGAGCCCTTTTTCAGATACTGCTCTGCAATCTTGCCAAGCGCTTCGTTGAAGATTGCCACAGAATGCCATTCCGTGCGTTCCTTCCGCTCACCTGATTGCTTGTCACGCCAGGTTTCCGACGTGGCAATCCGCAGGTTCACCACCTTGCCACCATTCGGAAAAGATCGCACTTCCGGGTCGCGCCCCAGATTGCCCACGATAATCACCTTGTTCACTGACCCTGCCATGCTGGCTTTCCTTCCCCGATTGCTGTTCGTGTCGCGGCATATTGCCCGCGCCTTGGTTAACGAAGCATTAGCCGCCGCCGTCCCCCACTGCAACACGCGATCCGGACACTTGCGTGTGGCCGCACAGTGCGGCAACCACACCCTTGCGCAAGGGCATGCCGATGCGTGCATGATAAAGAAAGCAAAGGCTGGAAAACCGGCTTCAAATCCCTATAGTGCACACAAAGATGTTGCCTGGGGTGCATTCATGAAGCGGTTTGGCGTGTCGGTCTGGCTGGCCGGCGCAATGGTGCTGTCGGCGGAAACAAGTGTCGCAGAAGGGCTGAACCTGTCCGGATCATCGGGCAACCGTGGTGCCATATTCCAGAATCAGACGCGTTTGCTGGATGGGCGGCTTGCAACGCAGTACGAAAATTCAGCGCGCCTGCGTCCTGACAGCGCGATCACGATATCTACGGCCAGTGAACCTGTCCCCAGTTATCGCGGCAATTATCGTGGTACCTACCTTGCCGTCGCACAGGCGGCAGCGCGCAAGCACGATATCCCCGAAGATCTGTTCCTGCGCCTTGTGCAGCAGGAATCGGGCTGGAACCCGAACGCCGTATCACCCAAAGGTGCCACGGGCCTTGCCCAGCTGATGCCCGGCACTGCGCGTGCCTTGGGGGTGGATATCAACGACCCTGAGCAAAACCTTGAAGGTGGCGCGCGCTATCTGCGGGCCATGTATGACAAGTTCGGCTCATGGCGTCTGGCACTTGCCGCCTATAACGCGGGCCCCGGTGCTGTTGAAAAGCATGGGGGTATCCCGCCCTATGCTGAAACAAAGAACTATGTGAAGGCCATCCTTGGTTGACGCGCCAGGGCGGGCACTATTGCCCATCCTGCAAATCTACTGCCCCGCTCAGCTATTCTGCCGCCATCTTGATCACCGGCTCCATCGTCGTCAGCACATCATCGGGCAGATGGCATTTGATCTGATGCCCACCCGCCAGCATTTTCACCGGCGGCATTTCGGTTTCACAGATTCCACCCGGCACTTGTGATTTCCAGCGGCAGCGCGTCTGGAACGGGCATCCCGGCGGCGGGTTCATGGCCGAAGGGATATCGCCTTCCAACACGATGCGCTTGCGCACAACCTTGGTATCCGCAATCGGCACAGCCGACAGCAGCGCTTCGGTGTAGGGGTGATAGGGTGGCTGGAACACCTGATCGGTCGTGCCCATTTCCACCACATGCCCCAGATACATCACCATCACGCGGTCGCTGAGGTAGCGCACGATGGACAGGTCATGCGAGATGAACAGAAGCGTTGTGCGGTTCTCGCGCTGGATATCCATCAGCAGGTCCGTCACCGCCGCCTGCACCGACACATCGAGCGCCGAGACCGGCTCATCCGCCACCACCACCTTGGCCCCGCCCGCAAAGGCCCGCGCGATGCCCACGCGCTGCTTTTGGCCGCCCGACAACTGCCGCGGCATGCGTTCGGCAAAGGCGCGCGGCAGTTTGACAAGGTCCAGCAATTCCAGCATCCGCGCATGGCGGTCCGCGTCAGATTTGCCGTAGTGGAAAATCTCCAAAGCCCGGATGATCTGGCGCCCCACCGTCATGGAGGGGTTCAGCGTATCAAACGGGTTCTGGAACACCATCTGCACCGAACTGACCGTATCCGTATTCCGCTTCTGAATGGGCGTCGACTGCACGTTTTCATCAAACAGCATGATGCTGCCGCTTGTCGCCGTCTCCAGCCCCATCAGCACCTTGGCAAAGGTTGACTTGCCGCAGCCGCTTTCACCGACAATCGCCAGCGTTTCGCCTTCGCGCGCCTCGAAACTTAGCGTTTCATTGGCCTTGACGACCTTTTTCGTGCCGCCGCCAAAGGCCCCCGAAGACACCGCATAGTATTTCTTCAGGTCTTCCATCTTCAGCACGACCCGGCCCACTGGCACCTTTTCCTTGACGGCCCGCGCCGCCATCGGCGCATCCCAGTCAATCTCGGCCCATTTCACGCAGCGGCTGGCATGGCGGTCACCTTCGGGCACCGGAGACATCGGCACATCTGCCGCATCACAGCGCCCGGCATCAAAGTAATCACAACGCGGGCCAAAGTTGCACCCCTTCGGACGTTCGTGCGGCAGGGGGAAGTTGCCCGGAATAGCCACCAGCGGGCGCGAATTCTTGTCGGCCCCCGGCAGCGGAATCGAGCGGAACAGCGCCTGCGTATAGGGGTGGCGCATGGTTTCGAACACTTCGGCCACATTGCCGGTTTCCACCGCTTCGCCCGAATACATCACGCAAAGCCGGTCGCAGGTATCCAGGATCAGGCCAAGGTTGTGGCTGATGAACAGCATCGACGTGCCGTATTTCTCGCCCAGATCCTTCACAAGGTCGACGATCCCCGCCTCGACCGTCACATCCAGTGCCGTTGTCGGTTCATCCAAAATCAGCAAAGCGGGCTTGGACATCAGCGCCATGGCAATAACGATGCGCTGCTGCTGGCCGCCCGACAACTGGTGCGGAAAGGCGTTCAGGATGCGGTCAGGGTCAGGCAGGCGCACATCGGCCACGATCTGGCGGGCGAGTTTCCATGCCTCATCCTTTGCCATGCCCTGATGGATCATCGGCACTTCGGCCAGCTGCGCGCCGATCTTCATGGCCGGGTTCAGTGAGGCCATGGGCTCCTGATAGATCATGGCGATTTCTGACCCGCGGATATGGCGCAACTCTTCATCGCCCATGTTGGTCAGATCACGGCCCTTGAATTTGATCGACCCACCCACAATGCGCCCGTTCTTTCCCAGATCGCGCATGACGGCCAACGCCACGGTGGATTTGCCGCAACCGGATTCGCCGACCAGCCCCATCGCCTCACCCGCCATGACGGTGCAGGAAAAATCCATCACGGCGGGAATTTCGCGCAGGCGCGTGAAGAAGGAAATCGAGAGGTTCTCGATTTCAAGGATGGGTTTGGATGGGTCCCAATCAGTCATCGCAGGCCTCGCTTGGGGTCAATGTCAGGACCGGGGGCCAGCCCCCGGACCCCCGGGATATTTATGGACAGATGAAAGTGGAAGGCGGGCGCATCAGTCCCTCAGGCTTTCTTCGCGCAGGCCGTCAGCCAGCAGGTTCAGGCCAAGGACAAGGCTCATCAGGGCAAGGGCGGGGGTGACGGCGGGGTGGACAACGGTCAGGATCAGCTTGCGGCCATCGTCGATGGTGGAGCCCCAGTCAGGGCTGTCAGGACTGACGCCAAGGCCGAAGAAGCCAAGGGTGCCCAGCAGGATGGTGGTGTAGCCGATGCGCAGGCAGAAATCGACGATCAGGGGTCCGCGCGCATTGGGCAGGATTTCCCAGAGCATGATGTACCATGGCCCTTCGCCACGGGTCTGGCCAGCGGCGACGTAATCGCGCGCCTTCAGATCCAGCACGATACCACGCACGATGCGGAACACGGTGGGGGAGTTGACGAAGACAACGGAGACGAACACGATCAGGATATTGGCAGGCATGGAGACAAGGCCCAGAGGATCCGCATCAAAGGCAAGGCCGAAGTACAGCCATATCCCGATGACAAGGGTGATGGCGACATAGGCGTTTCTCAAAGGGGGTTGGGTGTAGTAGCGGCTGTTCCACAGGATAACGAGGAAGATGATCGGGAACAGGAACAAAAGGCCCGCCATGGTTTCGGGAATGGTCAGGCAATAGGGCGCGCTGAACGTCCATTCCTCCAGCGCGCGGCAGGCGGCACCGGCATCACCGGGGATAGCAAAGTCGAGGATGTTGAACCGGCTAGAGGCGATTTCGGGCGTCACCAGCAGGTAGAACAGCAGGATGACAGGGAAGGCCAGCACAAGGTTGGCAATGAAGGACAGGGAGGTGTCGAACTTTCCGCCGAAATACCCGGCAGGCAGGCCAAGGGTGACGCCGACCATGAAGGCAAAGGCCGTGGCGGCGGGTGCGATGGAAAGAACGGACCGCGCGCCCATGATCATGCGGCTGAAGACATCGCGTGCCAGGTGATCACCGCCCAAGAGATGATAGGCATAAAGGCCTTCGTCCACCCCCGGGATCAGCGAACCGGGTGGCAGGTTCTTTTTGGTGGAAATCTGGGCCACGGCGTCATGCGTGACGATCATATCCGCAAAGAGCGCGGTAAAGACCCAGAACATCACAATGCCAAAGCCGATCATGCCGACGGTGCTGTCAAACAGCTTGCCATAAAGGCCAAGGTGGCGCTTGTAGCGGATCGACAGGGCATAGGTCAGGATCAGGGCGATCCAGACGGGCAGCAGTTGGGTGGCCATCCGCCCCAAAATACCCCACCATGAAAGTGCATCATCCATGGCGGCCCCCTATGACAAACGGATGCGGGGGTTCAGGTAGACATAGCCGATATCGGATATCAGCTGTGTGACCAGAACCACCAGAACAGCCACGACCGAACAGCCGAGCAGCAGGTTGATATCGTTGTTGCCGGCGGCCTGCACCAGCGTCCAGCCAAAGCCCTTGTAGTTGAACAGGCTTTCCACAATCACCACGCCGTTCAGAAGCCATGGAAACTGCAGCATGATCACCGTGAAAGGCGCGATCAGCGCGTTGCGCAGGGCGTGTTTCATCACGACCTGGCCGAAAGACACGCCCTTCAGGC
>JBJOQW010000134.1:0-6906 GCA_046049665.1 Pseudomonadota bacterium
CCAATCGCCGGGTGTTCTGCAAAATCAATGGTGAACAGACGGCCCTCTTCAAAGATGCGCGCGCCGGTACGTGTGTTGCGCACACGTGCCACAGATCCTTCGACGGGGGCCTCGGCGCACCAGTGCAAACGGTAGGCAAAGGCATATTCCTGCCCAGCCAGCAACGGATCGGCAGGCCGCCAGAAGCAAACGATGTTATCGTAAATTTCCTTGTCCGCGGGAATTTCCACCAGCATGACGGCCCCAGGCCCCCAATCGCCCACAGGTTCCACCCACAGTGATGGCCGGCGTTCATAATGTGCCACCAAATCGGCAAAATCGGTGATGTTGCGCGCGCGCTGCATCAGGCCAAACCCGCGCGGGGAAGCATCGGAAAACACGCTGAAGCCCAACGTTGCGGGATTTGCCAATGGCCGCCAGATGGTTTCACCTGCACCTGTCAGCATCAGCAGGCCATCACTGTCATGCACGGCATCACGGAAATCGTCAAAGTTGTTGCGATTGGTCTGATCGAACAGGAACATCGAGGTTTCGGGCGCAATGCCCACCTCGGCCAGATCAACCCGCGGGTACAGCGTGCAGGACACGTCCATTTCCGTGACATCACCCTTGGTGATCTTGAAGGTATATGCCCCGGTTACACTGGGGCTATCAAGCAGGGCATGGACAGTTACCGTTGGCGAACCCGGATCAGCGGCCTCAACCCAGAATTCGCGAAACACCGGGAACTCTTCGCCATTCGATGACCCTGTGCCAAGCGCAAGCCCGCGCGCCGACAGACCGTAAGCCTGCCCCTTGCCGATTGCGCGGAAATAGCTGGCGCCCTGAAATACGGCGTATTCCTGAAACTGGCCCTTGGCTTCCAGTTCGCCCAACACACGGAAACCGGAAAAGCCCATGCCTTCTTCTGGCAGGTCAGGGAAACGGTCGGTCATATCAAACGTGCGCAGTTCAAAGATCACCGGGCGAAAGCGGCCGTCTTCAACCGCGTTGATCGTGACCACGGGCGGGTTGTAAAGACCGGCCGGAAAGAATTCCAACTGCGCCGCACCATCGGTATCGCGCCACAGCGAATGACGGGTGTCGAACCAGATCTCCTGAAACGTATCATAAGAGATATCGACCCATTCCTGCGGTACCGATGGGGCAGGCGCATAGGGTTTGCCTGCAAGCACCTTGGCGCGTACCTGCACCATGCCAGGATCAAATGGCAGGGGATCACCCAATGTCATGCCAGCACGTTCGGGCGCTACATCCTGCGCAAGCGCCCCTCCGGCCCCCAAAGCTGCCAAAGATGAGAGAAAGGCCAGCAAATCGCGGCGGTTGACGCAGGTCATGATATCACCTTTGCAGTCATGACAGAGGGTTGTGCCCCATCCATCGGGGGCATGGCATTTGCCTGTGCCGACTTACGCCACGGCTCGGACTTAAAGTAGCGCACGCCGTAGGCCACACCGATCAGGATCAGGATGCCCAGCAGGTTGACAAACGCTGTCGCGACAAAGCCACGTCCGATCACATCAAGCAACACGCCCAAAAGCCGGGCCAGCACCATGGACACCATGAAGATGGCAAGTGACTGCTGGCCAACCCGGCTGATCACGCGCACCGGGGTGGCAACGGCGGGGGCCATCAGGCGCGCGCCATTGGTGCCAACGGCAATCCACGCAAGGTAGGCAATGCTCAGGAAATGTACGAAACGCAGAATGCCGAAATGCGTCTTGTCGTACAGAATGACCCACTCACTCCGCCATGCCTTGGTATATTCAAATGACCCGATCAGCTTGCCCCAGGCGAATGGCACGGTCACGATCACTATCGCGGCGGCAATCAGCATCAGATCGCGGCGCACAGGTGGCGCGGGCAGCCAGCCCGCCATGAACGAAAAGCCTGTAAAGAAGATCAACTGCCAGCAGAACGGATCAAAGAACCATCCCCGCGTGCTGCCATTGCTGAACCAGTATTCGGCAGGAAAGTTCAGATCGGCGAAGGTGCCGTACATCCACAGCGTCAGGCTAACAGCCAGCGGCAGAAGCACATGCACCCGCGATAGCAACATCACGATCGGGATCATGCCAAGAATTACCAGATACATCGGCAGGATATCAAAATAGTTTGGCACATAGGTCAGCGTCATCAGGCCAATCAGGTTTGACCCAGTGCTGTTCAGGAATGGGTACAGGTTCAACGCACTTACATAATCAGTCTCGAACCAGCCTGTTCGGTTCAGTGCAACCATGCAGAACAACGCCACGAAGAAAACGCCAAGATGTGCCCAGTAGACCTGCCACATCCGATGCAGAATGCGCAGTGTGCCAAGCACCCACCCCGCATTACGAAAAATCGCGCCAAAGGCGATGGCCGAGGCCATGCCAGAACAGAAAACAAAAATCTCGGTTGCATCAGAAAAGCCAAAGCGCGCCGGAATCCACAAGGCCCAAGGGTTGTTTGTGATATGCGCCACCAGAATGATGAACATCGCCACGCCGCGAAAGAAATCGAGCCGTGGATCGCGGGGCTTCTTGGCGGGCTTAAGGGGCGCTTGAGGCGTCATGTTCATGCTTTTGTTTTCAGCGCAGGGCCAGTGGGGGCCATGCGCACCAAGGGATCATACAGCGCGGCTCCGTGCGTTCATCACCAGTTCCAGCCGACGGTCCGTGTAGCCGTCAACCTTCCCGGCGCGTTGGCTTGTTCGCGCGCGCAGCATATTTTCTGCTGCGTCCGCATAGCCACCTCGCAGTGCGGCCTCAATAGTAATTCGTGCAAAAACATCGCGTTGCGCGTGGCTTCCGCCAATTTGGCAAAGTTCCGCCTGTGTATGCTGCAAGTGCAGCCATGCCACGGCATATTCACCGGCGGCAAAGGCTTGCAACCCCTGCGCGATCTTCAGGCCCGGATGCGCGATGATCTTTTTTGATTCGCCGTCGGATGGGCGGGCAGCGGCCATGCCTGCTACCAGACGCGCCGCCGCTGCATCACGTTCGCCACCAATCAATGAAAGAAGGTAATGCAGGTCGGCAAAGGCAAGACAGCCATCAGTCGCACGGTTTTCAGCCAGATCGGCCAGTTCATCCCAACGATGCCCGATATCGACACCTTCAATTTCAAGCCGCGACAGCAAAGAAGCGGCATTCGAGATATCGCGGTAATCATCCGTACGTTCGGCCCGCACTTCAGCGTCATAAAGATGCAAGGCCGCATCGAATTGTCCAAGGTCCAGGTACATCAGGGCGCGGTGCCACCAGACGTGGAACCGGAAGTTGTTGCAATGCGACCAAGATTCCTCGCGCCCGTCCAGCCAGGCCAGCCCCTCGGCCGCCCGTGCAGTCATGTCATAGACATGCGCAACTGCGTGCAGGCCCCAGGCATCCTGCGGTGCCAGCGCTATGCCCTGTTTGCCAGCCTGTTCGGCGGCGACATATTCACCGGTTTCTTCCAGCGTAAACGCGTGGCAGCCAAGCAGATAGCCACGCGCCGGGTGATCATCCCAATGGGGCAGAACAGACTCAACTGATTTGCGCATCTCATGTGGGCGGCCCATCACGAAATGGATCGCCTGCACCATCTTCATGGCAAGCGCATCACGCGGATACTGGTCAAGCACGCCCTGCATGCGCTGTGCAGCGGCCGTTGGTCTGCCATGCAACCAGTCGTCCAGCGCATCGACATAGGCCATTTCGCGGGCCGTGGGGGCACTGTTCCGGCTGGCTGTTCTGGCCAGTGCAAGCGCCTCGCGTGCGACTTGCACCATTTCTGACCGGCCCAGAAGCAAACAGGAAATGCCACGGATCGCCTGCGCCAGCGCAAAATCAGGCGCGGCGGCAATGACAGCGTTCAGGTTTGGCCCGGTTGAAGCTGCATGTGACAGCACCCCGGTGATTGTCTTGTTCCATAAGGGCAGCGTTGCAGCGTCAAGTGATGTTTCCATCCCACTCAGATCAATCGTCACGGTCATGCCATCCATGGTTTCGGGCGTCATGCAGGCCATGCCGTGAAAACAGCTTTGTTTTCAACTCACGAAGGCGCCACGTCACGGATTGTTCATTGGATGCCGCTGTTCATTACAAAAAATGCAGCGAAAAATCGCCTGGTGGTTACAATCAGGGCACCAGCTAGAACGCACCGTCATATGCGCGCCTGCTGATGCGCGCGGCAAGCAGGGTAAAATGATCGCGCGTCAATGCTGCGGTTGCCTCGCGGCGCAGCGATTCAACGTCGTTCACCCACACACCATGCCCGCCAAAAGCCCGGGCGAGTGCCGGAAAATCCGTGCCGCCAAAATCAACGCCAAGGTTTGGCCGCTGACTGCTGCGTTGCTTCATCTCGATCAGGGCAAGACTTTCGTCAACCAACACGCAAAGAATGACGGGCAGGCGCAGGTCACGCAGGGTGGCCAGCTCACCTGCTCCCATTTCCAGACCCGCGTCACCCATAAATGCGATCACAGGCACATCAGGGCGGCCGATCTTCGCGCCAGCGGCCAATGGCAGAGCGCAAGCCATTGTGCACAGCGCAGTAGACTGGAACATCTGCCGTGGTCGGGGGCTTTGCCACATCTGACTGACCAGAATGCGGTGTGCCCCGGAATCAGCCGTGGCAATGGTTTCATCCGGCAGAATATCCCGCAGTGTACGGAACACGGCATGGGGGCCCCAGCCCTCTGGCCCGTTGAAGGCCTGCGCCAGTCCGGTACGAGCGTCGGAAACATGGCCATCAGCCCAACGCGGTGGGGCGGCGTGGGTCAGCAGAGGCAGGGTCTGCGCAAGGTCAGCGGTCATGGCAAGATCAACACGGTGCATCCCATGGCTGCGAAGTGTGGGGGCAATCTCGATTACCGTCTGATCATTGCGCCAGATGTTGCGCCAGCCGATACGCATTTCGATCGGATCATACCCCAGCAGCAGAATCACATCTGCCTTCCCGATCAGGGGCAGAAGTATTTTGTCTGCCTTCGGCGACAGCCCCGCACCGCCCAGTGAAAGCGGGTCTGCTTCATCCAGCAGGCCTTTGCCTTTGTACGTGGTGATCAATGGAATCCCGTGCGCGCGACAGAAGTCTGCAATTGCAGGGCCAGCTGCGGCATTTACAGCGTCAACTCCGGCTATCGCCAGCGGACGCCGCGCTTGCGTCAAAAGGCCAAGCGCTTGGTCGAGATCCTGTTGTGCTGGCCGCCCAAGCGCAGGTGGGTGCGCAAATTGGCAGGGGGCCTCATCCGCCAACCCTTCGGCGACACCGATGGGGACATCAATATGCACGGGCCCTGGTTGTCCCGAAGTTGCAATTGCAATGGCCTTGGCCAAAGTAACACCCACGGCTCCAGCCGCCAGCCGGAACGAAGCCTTGACGACAGGGCGCAACAGCGCCTGATGGTCAAACACCTGATGCGTATAGGTTTCTGCCTCTGCTGCATCAACACAGCCTGTCAGGAAAACCAAGGGCACACGATCTTGCATGGCATTTGCCACCACGTTGACAGCATTGGCCACACCGGGCCCCAGCGTGGCGACAAGCACAGGCAAGGCACCTGACACGTGCCATAATCCCTCGGCGAAAAAGCCACCTGCGTTTTCGTGCTTTACCAGCACAAAGCGCATGCCCGCCCGGTCAAGTCCATCCATCAGGGCAAGAACTTCGCCTCCGGGAATGCCAAAGGCATGGGTGGCACCGGCTTGCGCGAGCATCTGCCCGATGATTGCTGCACCTGTTGTCTTGGTCATGCCACGCTTCCTATTGCACCTGAGGCCTTCAATTGTATCAGTTGATCGTCTGATAGTCCCAGAATGCCCTGCAAGACAGCCCGAGTATGCTGCCCCAATGTGGGTGGCGCACCCTGAAACGTGACGGGCGTTGCACTGAATTTGACCGGATTGCCAATCAGATCAACGTGACCAGACCCCGCCACGGGATGGGGCAGGGTGATTTTCATGTCACGTGCAGCAACCTGCGGACTGGCAAATGTCTGGGCAAGATCATGGATGGGGCCCGCCGGGATACCCGCCGCCTCCAGAGCGCCCAGCCAATCAGCCACCGAGCGCTGGACCGTTGTTGCCGCAATCAAAGGGATCAACACATCACGGTTTGCCACACGATCGCGATTGGCGGCAAATCGCGGATCACTGGCCAGATCTGCCATGCCAGCAATTGCTGCGAACCTGGCAAACTGCGCATCATTGCCAACGGCCAGTACGAATTCGCCATCTGCGGCTGGAAAGCTGCCATATGGCACGATGGTCGGATGGTCATTGCCGCGCCGCGGCGGTACCTTTCCGTCAGTCAGATATCCTACCCCCTGATTGATCAGCCAGGCCACCTGCGTATCCAAAAGGCTGACGTCGATATGTTGCCCCATTCCGCTACCGTGCCGCGCTTGCAGGGCGGCCAGAATGCCAGTCAGCGCATACATGCCGCACATCACATCGGCGATCCCAACACCTGCTTTCAGTGGGCGTCCGTCTGCCTCGCCGGTCAAGGACATGATCCCGCCCTCGGCTTGCGCGAGAAAATCGTATCCGGCGCGATGTGCGTTGGGCCCGGTCTGACCAAACCCTGTAACCGAGCAGTAGATCAGACGCGGGTTCAACGCGGAAAGAGTGGCGTAATCCAGCCCGTAACGCGCCAGATCACCAACCTTGAAGTTTTCGACCAGAATATCGGACACCAGCGCCAGATTGCGGATAATTGCCTGTCCCGCCGGATCTGCAATGTTGACTGCCACCGATTTCTTGCCCCGGTTTGCAGACAGAAAATAAGCGCTTTCCCGTGTGTCGCGCCCCTGTGCATCGCGCACGAAGGGCGGACCCCATCCACGTGTATCATCACCCACACCCGGCTTTTCGATCTTGATCACCTCTGCCCCGAAATCGGCCAGCGCCTGCGTTGCTGTTGGGCCAGCCAGAATGCGTGACA